>MKRZ01000121.1:14640-18651 GCA_001897075.1 Mesorhizobium sp. 61-13
ACCAGGTCACGCTAAAGGTGACGGTCGCCGAAGTCAGCCGCTCCGTCATGAAGCAGCTCGGTGTCAACATGATCGGCAACGGCGGCAGCAATGGCATCATGTGGAGCGCGCTGAGCCAGACCTATCCGGGCCTTGGCAAGGTTCTTTCCGACTCGAACCTGACAGTCGGCAACTCGGACCTGCGCGCCTACTTCAACGCGATGGAACAATCGGGCGTGATGAAGACGCTGGCCGAGCCGACATTGACGGCGATCTCGGGCGAGAAGGCCACCTTCAAGGTTGGCGGCGAATACAACATTCTGAGCCAGGCCAGCAACCAGCAGAACGACGACGGCACGTCCGAGCGTTCCTATACGCACAGGACGGTCGAATACGGCATCGGTCTCGAATTCCAGCCGGTGGTTCTTTCGGCCGGGCGCATCAGCCTGAAGGTCAGGACGTCTGTCTCCGAGCCGACGACCGAAGCGTCGATCTCCATGCATGACTCGAACATCATCTCGATCCGCAAGCGACTGGCCGACACCACTGTCGAGTTGCCGTCAGGCGGCTCCATGATGATCGCGGGTCTCGTTCGCGACGATATCCGCCAGGCGGTCAACGGGATGCCGGGCCTCACCAAGATCCCGGTACTGGGCACCTTGTTCCGCAGCCGGGATTTCGTCCGCAACGAATCCGAACTGGTCATCATCATCACACCTTATCTGGCTCGCCCGGTCGCTCGAAACGACCTTGCCAAGCCCGATGACAACTTCAATGCCGCAAGCGACGGCGCCGGGATGTTCCTCGGCCGCGTCAACCGGGTTTACGGCACCATGCAGACGGATAGGCCCGCAGGACGCTACCACGGCGTTGTTGGCTTCATCTACAAATGAGCGGGGAAACGGGCATGTCTAAGACAGGTTTCCAGATGGGGACGACTGCTTCGGCTAAGCGGTCAACCGGTATGATCAGGTTCAAGACGGCGCTGCCAGCCCTGGTTGTCATCGCTACCGCCTTGCTGGCGGGATGCGCACACCGTGACAGCGTGGTCGTCGGTGCAATCCCCGACGACTACCGCACCAATCATCCGATCATGATTTCGGAAAAGGACCAGAAGCTCGACCTGCCGGTGGCCGCCTCGGCCAAGGGCATGACCCAGTCGCAGCGCCAGGTTCTGCTGGGTTTCTATGACGGCTACGACATGAGCGCCGCGCCCGTGCTGACGATTGCTGTGCCGTCCGGCTCGGCCAACGAACTGGCCGCCAGATCGGCAGCCCGCGATTTCGCGAAGCTCGCGACCGCAAATGGCGTACGCCGTGATCGCATCGCGATGGTGTCATACCAGGCTACGTCGATAGAGACGTCGGCGCCGGTAAGGCTGGTCTACACCTCGATCCGCGCGCACACCGACAAGTGCGGACGCTGGCCGGAAGACATTACGGAAACGACCGAGAATAAGCATTACGCCAATTTCGGTTGCTCCTACCAGAACAACCTAGCCGCGCAGATCGCAAATCCTGCCGATCTTCTCGGTCCGCGCAAGCGTACGACGATCGATGCGGAGAACCGCAGCGAGGTCATCGACGCCTACCGCAAGCGGGGCATCCCGGACGAATTCATCCGTACTTCCGAAGTCGACTACTAGGCCGCGCGAAGTCAAGGAAAGAGCACGATCATGAGCAATCTTGCCTATGAGCCAACGGACGACGCAGGCGAGCTCGCGCAGCGCGAAATCTCCGCGCTGCAGGCGCTGCGGCCGATACCGCGCATCTCCATACAGGCGTTCTGCGATACCGACGGCGTTGCCAACCCGATTGAGCGTGCGGCTGAAGATCGCCGCATGGCAAAGGCTCATGTGAAGGTTCACATGGGCGGCATCACGACGGCGATCGAATTCTACCAGACCGCGCCGACGCCAAACCTGATCATGCTGGAATCGCGCAGCGAACCCAAACAGCTGCTTGAGCAACTGGCACAGCTATCTGAATACTGCGACCCCAGCACGAAGGTCGTCGTGATCGGGCACTACAACGACGTCGGCCTTTATCGCGAACTGATCCGCAACGGCATATCGGAATATGTCATCGCGCCCGTGTCGATGGCCGATATCGTCAGCGTCGTCTCGACGATCTTCGTCGATCCGGAGGCCGAGCCCATTGGCCGCTCCATCGCTTTTGTCGGCGCCAAGGGCGGCGTGGGGTCTTCCACCGTTGCACACAACGTTGCCTGGGCCGTCTCGTCCCTGTTCAAGTCCGAGGTGGTGGTCGCCGATCTGGACCTCGCCTTCGGCACAGCCAATATCAACTTCGACCAGGATCCGGCCCAGGGTATCGCGGAAGCCGTTTTCTCGCCGGAACGGATCGACGAGGTTTACCTCGATCGCCTGCTTGCGCAGTGCGCGGAACACCTGTCGCTTCTGGCGGCGCCATCGACGCTCGAGCGGGTCTACGACTTCGATGCCGATGCCTTCTCGCAGATCATCGATACGGCACAGCGCACCGCGCCGATCCTGGTGCTCGACGTTCCGCACATCTGGAGCGGCTGGAGCAAGACCACGCTGATGAAGGCGGATGAGGTTGTCATCACCGCGACGCCTGAACTGGCCAACCTTCGCAACACCAAGAACCTGATGGACATGCTGAAACGGCTGCGCCCGAACGATGCGCCGCCAAAGCTGATCATCAACCAGGCCGGCGTTCCGAAAAGACCGGAAATTACGGCACAGGATTTCGCCGAACCCCTCGGCATCACGCCGATGGCGGTCATCCCCTTCGAGCCGCAACTGTTCGGCAACGCTGCCAACAACGGGCGCATGCTTGGCGAGATGGACATGAAGAGCCCGATCGTCGCCACGATCAACGAGATCGCGCATGTGCTGACCGGGCGTAGCGAGATCAAGGTCAAGAAAAGAGCCGGGCTTGGCAACATTCTGGGCAAGTTGAAACGCGGCAAGTAACGGTCGCTGGGCGGGACGGGTAGTCGATCATGTTTGGCAAAAGAGGCAACGACGATGCCAGCAGGCCGGTGACACCCCGGCCGGCCCCCGCATCTGCGCCGCAGAAGACGAGTGATGGGGCGGCCGCCTTGGTCGCAGCCAAGCCTATGGAGGCGAGCGCGCAGGCAACGCCGCGGCGCGCAATCGAAGCGCCGCCGATGGCTCCGGAGCCAAGATCGGCACAGCGCGAGCGCAACGAAAGCTACTACGATACGAAGAGCCAGGTCTTTGCCGCGCTCATCGACACCATCGACCTGTCGCAGCTCGCCAAGCTCGATCCCGAAAGCGCTCGCGAGGAAATTCGCGATATCGTCAACGACATCATCGCGATCAAGAATTTCGCGATGTCGATCGCCGAGCAGGAAGAACTGCTCGAAGATATCTGCAACGACGTGCTGGGTTACGGCCCGCTCGAGCCGCTTCTGGCGCGCGACGACATCGCCGATATCATGGTCAACGGCTCGCGCAACGTCTACATCGAAGTCAACGGCAAGGTCGAGCAGACCGGCATCCGCTTTCGCGACAACCAGCAGCTCCTCAACATCTGCCAGCGCATCGTCAGCCAGGTCGGCCGCCGCGTCGATGAATCGTCGCCGATCTGCGACGCGCGTCTTCCAGATGGTTCGCGCGTCAACGTCATTGCGCCGCCGCTGGCCATTGATGGCACCGCGCTCACCATTCGTAAGTTCAAGAAGGACAAGCTGACGCTCGACCAACTGGTCAAGTTCGGCGCCATCTCGCCTCAGGGCGCGGAAGTGCTGAAGATCATTGGCCGCGTACGCTGCAATGTCGTCATCTCGGGCGGCACCGGTTCCGGCAAGACGACGCTGCTCAACTGCCTGACCAACTATGTCGACCGCGATGAGCGCGTCATCACCTGCGAAGACTCGGCCGAACTGCAACTACAGCAGCCGCACGTCGTGCGCCTCGAAACACGCCCGCCCAATCTCGAAGGCGAGGGCGAGGTGACGATGCGCGATCTGGTCAAGAACTGCCTGCGTATGCGTCCCGAGCGGATCATCGTCGGCGAAGTGCGC
>MKRZ01000122.1 GCA_001897075.1 Mesorhizobium sp. 61-13
CGGCGCCGAAGGCGAAGTTCAGGGACAGGATGCGCTTGGTGATGTCCGGATCGACGAACATGAACCACATCTGCGCGACAAAGCCGATGGCAGCCAACACCGCAACGACGGGGAGAGTTCTGGGACGCCCGAAGCGCATGACGATTGCCGCGCCGACAAGGCAGACCGACAGCGAAAACGTGCCGCCGGCGATGGCCCGGGCAAAAACAAAGCCCATGGGCAGCGCGAAGGATTGCAGGACGAAGCCGATGGCCGACAAGCCATAGCCGATGGCCATGAACGCCAAGTGGCGCTGCCGCAGATGGAACCAGAGGCCAAGGAACGCCGCCGCAAGCACCAGCGCGATTGCCGGGTTGAGCAACGCTATGAACAGGCTCGTATCCACTCTAGATGCAACTTCCACCAGTTCCGTGTCGAAACCCTTAGACCCGAAGCACAAACAACGAGTTAAGTTCAATCAGAAGATGCAGCCGATCGCCGCAATGCAGCTTTCCTTTTCGGCTCTACTTAGTTTCCCGAAAGTAAAAGGCCCCGGAACGCCGATGTCCCGGAGCCTCCAGACCGTCCCTGTAGCCGGCTTTACTTACTGCCAGTCGCGGATATCGACGAAATGGCCGGCGATCGCGGCAGCCGCCGCCATAGCGGGCGAGACGAGGTGCGTGCGGCCCTTGAAGCCCTGGCGACCCTCGAAATTGCGGTTCGAGGTCGAGGCGCAGCGCTCATGCGGCTTCAGCCGGTCGTCGTTCATGGCAAGGCACATCGAGCAGCCCGGCTCGCGCCAGTCGAAGCCGGCCTCGATGAAGATCTTGTCGAGACCCTCGGCCTCGGCCTGCTCTTTGACGAGGCCCGATCCCGGCACGATCATGGCGTTGACAGTCGGCGCCACTTTCTTGCCCTTGGCGACGGCGGCGACGGCGCGCAAATCCTCGATGCGGCCATTGGTGCAGGAGCCGATGAAGACGCGATCGATGGCGATGTCAGTCATCTTCGTGCCGGCGGTCAGGCCCATATATTCAAGCGCCCGGATCTTCGAATTGCGCTTGTTCTCGTCCTCGATCTCATTTGGATCGGGCACGGTGCCGAGCACGGAGGCGACGTCCTCCGGCGACGAACCCCAGGTGACGATGGGCGGCAGGTCGGCCGCGTTGAGCACCACGACCTTGTCGTAATGCGCGCCTTCGTCGGAGGTCAGCGTCTTCCAGTAGTCGAGCGCCATGTCCCACGCAGCACCCTTCGGCGCGCGCGGCTTGTCCTTCACGTAAGCAAAGGTGATGTCGTCCGGCGCGATCAGGCCAGCGCGCGCGCCGCCTTCGATCGACATGTTGCAGATGGTCATGCGGCCTTCCATCGACAGCGAGCGGATCGCCTCGCCGGCGTACTCGATGACGTATCCGGTGCCGCCGGCGGTGCCGATCTCGCCGATGATGGCAAGGATGATGTCCTTGGCGGTGACACCGTCCGGCAACTGGCCGTCGACACGCACCAGCATGTTCTTGGCCTTTTTCTGGATCAACGTCTGCGTTGCCAGCACGTGCTCGACTTCGGAGGTGCCGATGCCGTGCGCCAGCGCGCCGAACGCGCCGTGCGTGGAGGTGTGGCTGTCGCCGCAGACGATGGTCATGCCCGGCAGCGTAAAGCCCTGCTCCGGCCCGATGATGTGGACGATGCCCTGGCGGCGGTCCTTCTCGGAGTAATATTCGACGCCGAAGTCGGCGGCGTTCTTGGCCAGCGCCTCGACCTGGATGCGGCTTTCCTCGTTCTTGATACCGTTGACGCGGTCCGGCGAGGTCGGCACGTTGTGGTCGACCACGGCCAGCGTGCGCTCGGGATGGCGCACCTTGCGGTTGGTCATGCGCAGGCCTTCGAAGGCCTGCGGGCTGGTCACTTCATGGACGAGGTGGCGGTCGATGTAGAGCAGGCAAGTGCCGTCATCCTGCCGGTCGACCACGTGATCGTCGAAAATCTTGTCGTAGAGGGTGCGCAATTTGGGTTCAGAAGGGGCGCTCATGTGCGTAAATCCGTCGATTTCAAAGTTTGGAAGCGAAAACCGGCGAGGCCGGCATGAAGGCGGATCGGCTCAGGAAAGCCGGCTGGCCAGTGCGCCCGAAATGCACGCAAAAAAGCGCGCTGGCAGGCGCTTCTTGTCCTGCAGCACGAAGCCCTTGTAGGACGGGTCTCCGAACAGCTCTTCCATGGCCTCGCTCATATCAATCTTTTCCGCCCTCGGCAA
>MKRZ01000123.1:0-16162 GCA_001897075.1 Mesorhizobium sp. 61-13
CTTGCGCAGTGAACCATCTGGAAGATCGGCTATATTGGGCTAGATAAAGGAGATGTCGTCCGCTTGGCGATGTCATCTCGGCTTCAAGGAGTTCACCCATGCCCCCATTCCAGCCTTCCGAGGTCAGGAATTTCGTCTCCAGGCTCATGGGAGCGTCACCAGCCGACATTAAGTTGGTGGCGCAGCGCCTGCACGACCATGCCTTCGAACAACGCATGTCGGCGGAAGACACCAAGGCCTTCGTGGGCGAACTCGGCTATGAGAGCCTTGAAGTATTCTGCGCCGACATCGGCCTTCCGGCTCATATCGCCGAACGCTGGGGCCGTTTCGGGGTTTCGGGTGAAATGCGGCAGGTGTTCACTCTGCTTGCCAGCCAGCGACAGCGCATGGCCGAAGCAATCGCCGAGTTCGAGGAAATGACCCATGTCGGGATCGATGATTTCCTGCGCGAGCGCGGCCTGATCTAGCCTTCGCTGAGCGCCTTGGCCGTTTCGCTGTCGGTAATCAGCACGTTGGCCTCAACTGCTTTAAGTGCCGCGCGGATGGCCGCGATCTTGTGGCGACCACCGGCAGCCAGCACGACGTTGGGAATGGCGCTGACGACATCGAGACCGATGGCCATGACGCGGTCGTTGACCTCGTGATCGACCAGCTTGCCCGCCGCATCGACGAAATAGGACAGGATGTTGGCCACCGCGCCCTTTGCCTTCAGAGAAGGGATAAGCGCGGCGGGCACGATTGCGTGGCGGAAAATGGTGGCGTCGGGTGAGATTTCGCCGACCGTGATCAGTGCGATATCCGCATCGGCGGCGCGTTGCCTGACCTCGAGCAGTTCCGGTTGCTCCCACAACAGGTCGCGCAAGGCAGGATCATGCACCATCACCGGCGCGGTGATCTGGTAGCTGTCCACGCCGAACACTTCGGCTACCTTTGCTGCGACGATCGACGGGTTGATCCATTGCGAGTGCGGCAGCGAGCCGACCAGCCCGATCACGGAAGCAGACTTGAGCTGGCGCCTGGCCATGAAGGCGAGGCTGGCGTGCAGCGTAGCGCCACCACCGATGGCCAGCGTCATGCCATCCTGCATCTGTTCACCAAGATAAAGCGCAACGGCGTGGCCAATCGCCTTTTCCAGATTTTCCTTGTCCGAGGGCGTCGGTATGACCACTGCGGCATCAAGGTCCCAGCGCTTTTCGAGCGCGCGCTCCAGCGCCACCTGTGCAGCCGTTTCGGCATTGATGGTGGTGATGACGACGCCTTCGGCGGTGCAAGCAGCCAAGGTGCGCATCACCTTGACCCGGCTGACGCCGAGCTTTTCGGCGATCTGCTCCTGCGTGAGGCCCTCGACATAGTAGAGCCACGCCGTCTTAACGTTGAGATCGGAAGACACCATCGGCACGTCGGTGCCAGGCTTGTCCGCCTTGCGTTTGCCCATCGCGCATGACCCTCCGCATTCGCGCACTATCCTCCCGCATAGTGTGTCCACCGTGCGTGATGATTTTATCACTCTACCAATGTTCATTTGTATTTGACAATGAACAAATGAACATATCTTATAACTGCAGGCGTGTTGTCATCCACGGGTCATATACGCCGTGCAGGGAGGAGCAGGTTGTATCCGGATAAAGTCCGGAGACACCGTGCACAGAAGATCAGGAGGTCTCAATGAAGACGCGTTTCATCACACTTTTGGCGAGCCAGATCGCGCTTGCCGCCATGCTCGTTTCGGGATCGGCCAGCGCCGATACGCTCACCCTTTATACGTCGCAGCCCGAGGCTGACGCGGCAAAGACGGTTGACGCCTTCAAGGCGGCCCATCCCGGCACGGAAGTGAACATCTATCGCTCCGGCACCAGCGACATCATGACCAAGCTGGCCGCCGAATTTGCCGCCAACAGTCCGCAGGCCGACGTGCTTCTGATCGCGGATGCCGTCAGCATGGAACTTTTGAAGAAGGATGATCGGCTGCTGGCCTATCCCGAGGCCAAGCTCGACGGCATCGAGGCCGACGCCTACGACAAGGACAAGACCTATTTCGGCTCCAAGCTGATCACCACCGGCATCGCCTACAACACCGCCGCGGCGGAAAAGCCGGCGCACTGGGCTGACCTTGCCAAGCCTGAGTACAAGGATGGCCTCGTTATGCCGAGCCCGCTCTATTCAGGCGCTGCGGCCTATCTGCTGTCGGGCTTTGCCGGCGATTCGACCTACGGCTGGGACTTCTTCCAGAAGCTGAAGGACAACAACACGGTCAGCGTTCGCGGTAACGGCGCGGTGCTGAAGTCGGTTGCGAGCGGCGAGAAGCCTTACGGAATCCTCGTCGACTTCATGGCCATGAACGCCAAGGCGAAGGGCTCGCCGGTTGAGTTCGTGTTCCCCGAGGAAGGCGTGCCTGCCGTGACCGAGCCGGTCGCGATCATGAAGAGCGCCAAGAATGTCGAAGGCGCCAAGGCGTTTGTCGATTTCATCTTGTCGGATGCCGGCCAGAAGCTGGCGCTGGACATGGGCTACCTGCCGGCCAAGGCTTCGGTCGGGCGTCCCGCCTGGTTGCCCGAGGGCGTTACCGTCAAGGTGATGACGTTCGACACCAAGGCGATCGTCGAGAAGACGGAAGCCGACAAGGCCAAGTTCTCCGAACTGTTCGGCGGCTAATCGACCATTGGTAATTTGCTGCGGCGGGTTAAATCGCCGCAGCGCCTCAATGCTTACCGCAATGCGGAAGCTTCGTTGCATCCAGCGCGCACGTCCGCCGGGATTAGGAACGCAACCATGACCGCAAGGGTGAAGGAAAGTCGGGGCCAGGAAATGGCCCTGACGGCGGCTGTAGCCGTTGTCATCGTGCTTCTGTCGCTGCTGCCGATGCTGCGCCTCTTGAAGGAGGTCGTGGCGCCGGGTGGTGTCGTCTCCGACACTGCGATCCGCCTTGGCCTGTCCAGTTCGGCGACGTGGGTGGCGACATGGCATACGCTGGTTGTCGGCATCTTCGGCACGCTGCTTGCTGTCGTGCTCGGCACGTTCGTCGCGCTTCTGGTCACGCTCACCGACATTCGCGGGCGCGGCGTGCTTGTCTTGTGTTACGTCATGCCGCTGATGATTGCGCCGCAGGTGACGGCGCTTGCCTGGCTGCAATTGTTTGGCCCGGCCAGCCCTTTCCTCAAGCTGCTCGGCCTTGCGCCGCCGCTTGGCACCCGCAATCCGCTGTATTCCACCGAAGGCATTATCCTGCTGCTCGGCGTTCAATACGGGCCGCTGGTCTTCCTTCTCGTGCGTGCCGGTCTACGCAAGCTGCCGCGTGAACTGGTCGAAGCCGCACGAGCAGGCGGCGCAGGCTGGTTCACAGTGCTGCGCACAGTGGTGCTGCCGCTCATGACGCCCTCTATAATGGCGGCAGCAGCACTGGCCTTCGTTTCCTGCGTCGGAAATTTCGGCATTCCCGCCTTCCTCGGTATTCCCGCGAACTATCTCGTGCTGCCAACGCTCATCTACCAGAAGCTGGCGGGCGGCGGTCCGGCGGTGCTGGGCGAGGCGGCGTTCCTGTCGGTGCTGATCGGCGTGATCGCCATGGCCGGCATCGTCACCCAGGAAATCATGAGCCGCCGGCGCGACTATCGCATTTCTTCGACGTCGCTGCCCGCTGAGCCCTATGAACTCGGACGCTGGCGCTTACCCGTCGAAGCTGGCATCTGGCTGTTGATCGTATTGATCCTTGTCCTGCCGCTTTTTGGACTTGTGCTGACCTCGCTGGTACCGGGCTACGGCATTGCCCTTTCGTCAGCCACCGCGACCCTCGACAACTATCGCTTCGTCCTGTTCGAGCATGCCGGATCGCGGCGCGCCTTCTTCAACAGCTTTGCTCTCTCCATCGCCGCTGCGGTGTTCGCAGTGCTCGTCGCAGTGCCAGTCGGCTACCTGATCGCATGGGGCAAGCAAAGGTGGGTCAGGCTGGTCAACCTGTTGATCGAATTGCCTTATGCGCTGCCAGGCGTGGTGCTTGCCATCGCGGCGCTTTTGATGTTCCTGCGGCCGATCCCGTTCACCGGCATCCAGCTCTACAACACCATCTGGATCATCCTCTACGCCTATCTTGCCCGTTTTCTTGTGCTGGCGCTGAGGCCCACCGTCAGCGGCTACCACCAGATCGACCGGGCGCTCGAGGAAGCGGCACAGGTTGCCGGGGCAGGGCTGTTCACGCGCCTGCGCACCATCGTGTTTCCGCTGGTGGCGCCTGCTGCGATTGCGGGCGGGCTGCTCATCTTCATGACCGCTCTCAGCGAACTTACCGTCTCGGCGCTGTTGTGGTCGTCCGGTTCGGAAACCATCGGTGTCGTCATGTTCTCCTTTGAACAGGGCGGCGATTCCAACTACGCGGCGGCAATGTCGGCCATCACGGTCGCGATCACCTTCGTCCTGATGCTGGTGACCAATTTGCTTGCCCCTTATCTTCCAAGCGGAGTGCTGCCATGGCGGGACTGACCATCAGCAATGTGACCAAGACCTTTGGCGACTACGACGCCGTCAAGGATGTGTCGCTCGACGTTCGCGACGGCGAGTTCCTCGCCGTGCTTGGGCCCTCCGGCTGCGGCAAGACCACCCTGCTCAGGGTTGTCGCCGGATTCGAGAAGATCAGTTCTGGGCAAATCCGCATCGGCAGCGATGTGGTTTCGAATGCCAGCGGCAGCGTGCCGCCGGAAAAGCGCCGCGTCGGCATCGTCTTCCAAAACTATGCGCTTTGGCCCCACATGACGGTGGCCGAAAATGTCGGCTATTCGCTCAGGGTCGCCAAGGTGGACAAGGCCGTGGCTCGCCAGCGGGTGGCGGACGCATTGTCGCTTGTCAATCTCGATGGGTTGGCTGACCGGCGGCCCGCCAATCTCTCCGGCGGCCAACGCCAGCGCGTGGCCTTGGCGCGATGCCTTGTCGCTGCGCCTTCGCTGGTGCTGTTCGACGAGCCTCTCGCCAATCTCGACGTGCATCTGCGCGCTTCGATGGAGGACGAGTTCGCCGCCTTCCACAAGCGTACCGGCACCACGATCGTCTACATCACCCACGACCAGGCCGAGGCGATGGCGTTGGCGGATCGCATCGCGGTCATGGATCATGGCAGGCTGGCGCAGCTTGCCACCCCGCGCGACCTCTACCGCGAGCCCGCCAACGAGATGGTGGCGTCCTTCATCGCGCAGGGCATCGTGCTTCCGGCCAAAATCATGAGTGCGGAGCAAGGGGGACATGTACGGGCCGAGGTCTTAGGGCAAGAGGTCGTGGTGCGCTGCCGTCCCGGTGAGCAACCGCGAGCGGACGCAAAAATCTGCATCCGTCCGCCCGATCTGGAGATAGCCGGCAAGGGTGAGGCTGGTTTCGACGCCACTGTCACACGCGCCATCTATAAGGGCGGTGCGGTGCGCGTCGAGCTTTCGCCGGTGCTTCAGCCCGACCTCCATCTGCATGTCGAGCGGCCCGAACCCGGTTCATTTGAACCCGGATCGCAGATCAGGCTGAAGATCACGTCGGGCTGGCTCATTCCGAACGGAAAACCGGCATGACGCTTTCAATCGAGCTTGCCGGCGGGTTCGGAGAAAAGGGCCGGACCAGCGTCGTCATCGATCGGAACGGACGGCGGGTGATGCTCGACGCAGGCATCAAGGTCGGTGCCAGTGGCAACGAATACTACCCGCAGGTTGGCGCCGTGGCCGATCTCGAAGCGGTGCTCATCTCTCATGCGCATGAGGATCATGTCGGCGCATTGAACTGGTTGTTATCGAAAGGATTTTCCGGCCGCATCCTGATGACGGCGGAAACGCGCGACGAGGCGCCGGCGACGCTGGAAGCCTATGCCGACCCTGCGCTTTTTCGTGCCTTTCCGTTTCCAGCCGACAGGATCGAACTGTTCCGCCCTGGCGACCGTCTGGATGTCGCCGGCTTGAGGGTCAGCACCGGACGTTCCGGCCACGTGGTCGGCGGTGTCTGGTTTGCCGTGGAGGATGACGAGAGCCGCGTCGTCTATTGCGCCGACGTGGTGCCGGACAGCGCCGTTTTCGTCATGAACCCGATCCCGGCATGCGATCTCGTCATGCTGGATGCTTCCTACGGGGCCGATCCTGTCTCCGGCACCGATCGCGCCAAACAGATTGCCGTTTGGATTGAAGCACACAGTCGCGGTTGCCTGCTGCCGACGCCGCTGTCCGGCCGGTCGCTCGAACTTGTCGCTGCGATGCCCGGCCGGTTCGCTATCCATGCTTCGATGCGGCCATCCTTGCAGGCACAGATCGAGGCTGGCTCTGCTTTGAAGTCGGGGATGGGTGAAATCCTCCGCCAGCGCCTTGCACAAGCACTAGACTGGACTGACGGCCAGCCTTTGCCTGGTTGCCCCTTGCTTGCCGATGATGGCATGGGACGCGCCGGCCCATCCTCGCGCCTGATTTCGCTGGCTGACGCGGCCAACTATCCGATCCTGCTCAGCGGCCATCTGCCGGCCGGCACGCCTGGCGAAGTCCTTCATGCCAAGGGCCGCGCGGACTGGATCAGGATGCCGACGCATCCAACCGTATCCGGCAATGTGGCGATCTGGGAGCAGGCCGGACGTCCCGCAGTGCTCGGACACTCATGCGGGGCAGGGGAACTTTCCCGGCTCGCCGCATACATACCTGCTTTGCAGGTCGACCGCCGCACCGGCGACCGGCTGGCAATACGAAACGGAGACATACGATGCGCATCCTGATTTCCAATGACGATGGCATCGATGCGCCGGGTATTGCCCGTCTTACCGAGGCGGCTCGGCGGTTAAGCGGCGATGTCTGGGTCGTCGCGCCGGAGAAGAAGCACACCGCGGCTGGGCCGTCGCTGACGCTGGCGCAACCCATCACCATGCAGCAAAGGGGCGACAAGCGCTTTTCCTGTTCCGGCCGGCCCGCCGACTGCGTGATCACGGCGATGGCGTGGCTGTTCAAGGATCAACCCAAGCCGGACCTCGTGCTCGCCGGCATCAATGACGGCCGCAACGTCGCCGAAGATCTCGCCTATTCCGGCACGCTGGGCATTGCCCGCGAGGCAAGCTTCTGGGGTCTTCCGGCAATTGGCATCTCGCGTGTGAAAAATCCGGCTATTGGTGCCGAGGATGAATCCTGGATGGCTGGCCTAATCGGATCGCTATGGTCCAAGCGCGCTGAATGGGCCGTGGAAGGGCATTGGCTCAGCATAAACCTGCCGACCGCGTTGCCTGCCGAAATCCGGCAACCGCACATTGGCCGCGACAAGATTGGCCGCAACGCCGAAGTGATTGAAACCGATGGCGACCGCACCGTGCTTGTTCTGCCGCGCGGGCGTGCACATGCCACGACGCCGGGCGATGAAAACAGCGTCGTCGACGGCGGCTCGGTCAGCATCAACCGGCTGAACTGGTTTGGCCAAACGCGCCTTGGCGACGAGCTGGTCGCCAGCCTTTGAGGCTGTCGCTCGATCAGGCGGTAAAGCCCAAAGCGCGAAGCTGATTGGCGACTTCGGTCCAATCCTTACAGATCGCATCCGCTCCGCGTGCCGATAGCACCTCGCCGTGGCCGGCATAGCTGTGGCTTCCGCCCGTATAGCCGATTGCCGTCATGCCGGCCGCGACGGCACCTTCGACCCCGAAGGGCGAATCTTCGATCACGACGCAGTTGGCCGGTTCCGCTCCCATCTTCTCTGCTGCGAAGAGGAAGATGTCCGGTGCCGGCTTGCCGCGCTTGACCATCGACGACGAATAGATCGCCTCGCCGAAAAACGGAGCCAATCCAGTGACATCGAGGCTGTGGTGAATGCGCTCGAGCGATGAGGAGGAAGCCACACAGCGCTTCGTCTTGAGCGATGACAGAAATGCCGCGAGGTCGCGCGTCTGGGTAAGCTGCTCGGTAAAAAGGGCCTTGGTTTCCGCCCAGATATCGGCACCGGCATCTGCCGGAAACTGGTGGCCGGTAAGCTCCTTGATGCGAACGATGATGTCGGCCTGCTTCATGCCGATGCACTGGGCAATGATGTCGGCGCCGACGCCGCTCATGCCGTGCTTTTCGTAGACGCGCTCATAGGCGAGTGCGGCCAGCGGCTCGCTGTCCACCAACACGCCGTCGCAGTCGAAGATGATCAGTGGGGATGATGCCACGCGCTGCCTTCTCCAATTCGCAAAACGTGCACATCGCTATAGTTGAAAATGCAAATGTTCAATAGTGCCGATGGATTACTGTGTGGGCAAACCCGTCGCAGGCTGACCTGAGAGGGATTGCAGCACCTGTTGCATGGCCCGGCGCGACGGCACATGGTCCGGCGAGATCCAGTTCGGCTCGCTGCCAAGGAAGCGATCAAGAAAAGCAACGGCATAAGTCGGCATTTCGGTGACATTTTCCCGGTAGGACCACCATGTGCGCAGGTCATCGGCGCATTTGTCGATGGTCGGAGCCGTGCCGAACTCCTGTTCGTGGATGGCTGCAACCGCCGACACGCAATAGTTGGTGTAGAGGAAGCCTTCCGGCCAGAAACGCACGATTTCTTCGGTGCTTTCCGGGCCTGCGGTCTCGTCCTTTTGGCGCGGCACTTCGCCTGTTGCCTTGGCAGGATCTTGGCGAATCAACTCGCGCAGCACGAGACCGGCCGCAAACACGATGAAATCTGCCCGGTCGATTTCCGCAAACTTCTTGTCGGCTTCGGCGATTTCGATCCAGTCGAGGAAGGCGCGGGTAAGCTTGGCGTCGTCAATGACGAAACGAATGCCGTAGGCTTCGGTCACGGCACGAGCGCTGGCGCGAAAAGTGGCGCGAAACCAACGCAGTCGCCGCAGCCGGTGGCGCAGGTCGGGCATTGACGCCAACTCATCCTTGAACCGAATATCCATCGTCAGATCCCTTTTGAAGGGTGATTCTAGCATGCCGATCCGCTGTGCCAACGGGGCTGTTTAAATCATACATATTGACACTCAAGAAAACAAATGTTCTCTAATTAAGCATGTTGCGCCACCGAGCGTACGGCCGCGCGGAGGCTTGGGAGGAAGGGCCTGATGGCAATTTGGCAATGGGCATTGCTGCTGCTGGCGCTCGTCTGGGGGCTGCAGGCGCTCGGCGTGTGGATGCAGATGCGGCACTATACCGGTGTCTTCAAGGGCATCACGGAGAAATACAGCGACGGTTTCGTCGGCGCGGGCAACAGCCGCGGGCGCTTCCGCAAAGGCACGATCGTGCTGGTGGTGGTGACGCCTGACCTGATCGTGCGCAGGTTTTTGATCATGAGCGGGCGCTCGGTGTTCACCAAGTTCAAGCGCCACGAGGAATTTGAAGGGGCAACCCTCGACAGCATCCGGTCCAACCCAGCAGTTCTTGGGGAGGGGGAACCCGGTGTGGCCGAGGCCGTGAAACGGGCGATCGAACAGATCGACCGGGCGCGGTCGGAGCCGGGGAAAGGGCCGGGCTTGTCCGGCTTGAGTGCAGCAAGCGCATAGAGGGCGCCGCAGGCCTACCGGGATAGTAGGGCAGCGCGGCATTAGGAGGAAAAATGTCTGTATTTTCAATGTTGGCGCAGCATGCCGACTTGGCCATGCAGAACCTGCATGTCGCGGGTTCGATGGTCTCGGATGCTGCCTTGCACGGCAAGCTTGCCGTGGAGCATGCCTCGGACCAACTCGTCGTTCTGGCTCAAGCGGACAGTGGCAACCTAACGGTCGACCAGTTCCGCGAAAAGCTGAACGAAGTGCAGCAGGAAGAGCAGCTTGGCTGGCTTACCGCCATCGGCAAGTACTTTATCGGCATCTTCCAGAAGGGCGGCGAAGTGTTTGCCGGCTTCGTCACCGGCATCATCCCGACGCTCGTCGTGCTGATGACGGCATTTTACGCGGTGACCGAACTGGTTGGCGAAGAACGCGTTCACGGCTTGGCACGCGGTGCCGGCAGGATCGCGCTCACCCGCTACACGGTTCTGCCTTTGCTCGCCGTGTTCTTCCTGACCAACCCGATGGCTTACACCTTCGGTTCGTTCCTGGAAGAAAAGCACAAGCCGGCATTCTACGACGCGGCAGTTTCCTACGTGCACCCGCCGCTCGGCCTGTTCCCGCACATCAATCCGGGCGAATACTTCGTCTGGGGCGGCATTCTGGTGGCGCTGCTCGAGCTTGAGAAGAAGGGCGCGGTCGCCAGCGGTTACCACATCCAGGTGGCCATCTGGTACGCCATCGTCGGCCTCGTCGTCATCCTGTTCAAGGGCATGTTGACCGAACGCATCACCGCCATCATGGCACGCCGCCAGGGCATTGAGCTCTAAGCGGGCGGGAGGACAACATGGCCAAGACATACAAAGCCGTAAAGATTTCCAAGGGCTCCGGTGGTTGGGGCGGCCCGCTCGTCATCCAGCCCACCGATCAACGCAACAAGGTGGTGTCCGTCACAGGCGGCGGCATTCATCCGGTCGCTGCCCTGATCGCCGAGATGACCGGCGCCGAAGCCGTGGATGGCTTCAAGGCGCCGCCCGTCGAAGGTGAAATGGCGGTCGTCGTCGTCGATTGCGGCGGAACCGCCCGGTGCGGCGTCTATCCGCGCAAGCGCATCCCGACCGTCAACCTGACGCCGGTCGGCCAGGCTGGGCCGCTCGCCCAGTTCATCACCGAAGATATTTATGTTTCCGGCGTCAAACCCGCCAATGTGACCATGGCGGACGGGTCCGAAGCAGCCACGACTGCAGGGGGAGCAGCATCAATGGTTTCCAACAGCGACAAGGCCTCCAGCGGACCGGCACCGTTGCCGAACGAGGGTGGCTTCGTAAATCTGATCAGTTCGATTGGCCGCGTCATGGGACGCGTGGTCGGCATCTTCTTCAACGCCGGTCGCCGCACTATCGACCAGGTGATCCGCAACGTACTGCCGTTCATGGCGTTCGTGACCATGCTGATCGGCCTCATCCTCTATACCGGCATCGGTGACGTGCTGGCACAGCCGATGGGACCGCTCGCCAACAATATCGTTGGTCTGCTGATCATCTCGGCTATCTGCGGCCTGCCGTTCCTGTCGCCCATATTGGGACCGGGCGCGGTGATCGCACAGGTCATCGGCGTGGCCATCATCGGCCCGCAGATCGCCAACGGCACGATCTCGCCGGCAATGGCCCTGCCGGCGCTGTTTGCCTACAACACGCAGGTGGGCTGCGACTTCGTTCCGGTCGGTCTGGCGCTTGGTGAAGCCAAGCCGAAGACGATCGAGATCGGCGTGCCGGCGGTGCTGATCAGCCGCCAGATCATGGGTCCCGTCTCCGTGCTGTTCGCATGGGTCGTCAGCCTGTTCGTTCTGTAAGTTAGAAATCGAGGTTCGCCACATGACCGTTCTTTTGAGAACACGGGTTACGGCTATCGGGCCCGAAGTGGCGGACCTCGCCGAAGGCGGCGTTATCATCCTGTTCGCAGATGGCTCGCCGCCTGAACTGGCCGAAGTCTCCGTTCTGCACAAAACGGAAGAGGGGCCCAGCGTCGGCGCACCGCAGGTCGGTGCGTCGATCGCCATCGGCCCGGTATCCGCCACGATCACCGCCATTGGTCCGAGCGCGTGGGCGAAGGTGCGCGAAATCGGCCATGTGGTGATCACGTTCAATGGGGCCGGAAGCGCTGAACGGCCGGGCGAGATATGCGCTTCGCCGGTCGAGACCGATGAACTCGTCGCCGCATTGAAGCCGGATACGGTCATCACGATCGCGGCCTGAAATCTGGCCGTTCCGCGGCCGCATTGAGAACAACAGAGTAGATGTGATGGAACGCTCGACGATCGTCAGGGTGCACGAAGGCCTGCATGCCCGCCCGGCCACAAGGTTCGTCAAGCTCGCCAAGAGCTTCGAATGCGAAATCGACATCATCAAGGACGGCAAGGCGGTCAGCGCCAAGAGTTCCGTCAAGCTGATGCTGCTCGGCGTCAAGGAAGGGCAGGAAGTCACCGTGCGCGCCAACGGCGCGGATGCCATCGAGGCGGTCGAGGCGTTGATCGCCTATCTCGAAAACCCGCGTGCCGGCCTGGAAGACGACGACACGCCGAATGCCGATAGCGCAGTTGCGGCCGTGCCTCAGTCTGCAGCGCCGCCGCCGCAGGCCGCCCCAACCTCCGATGCCGGTCTTGTCGGCATTGCAGCCAGCGAGGGCGTGCATGTCGGCCCGGCCTTCGCGCATTTCCCACCCGAAATCCGCTCTGATCGCCGCACGCTCGCTGCGCATGAGATCGAGCCGGAACTGACAAAATTCCAGGCGGCGATTGCGGCCGTGCGCACCCGCATGGACAAGGCGTTGGCGGACGAGACGCTGGCAGGTGGCGATCGCGGCATTGTCGCGGCGCTGCGCGACATCGCAGGCGACGATACGCTGGTGGGCGACACGGTTGCGATGATCCGCGAGGGTACCGATGCCGTTGCTGCAACCATTGCCGTGAGTTCAAGGCTGGCGGAGGAATTTGGCGCGGTCGAGGACCCGTATCTCAATGCGCGGGCCGATGACATGCAGGCGGTGGGGCGGCAGATATGCCTGGCGCTGCTGGGGCAGGACGACGTCAGCCTCGAACAGATACCCCAAGGCGCGGTGCTGATAGCCGACGATATCGGCGCATGGGATCTCGCCCGCGCACCCTTGAAGCGCATTGGCGCCATTGTTTGCGGCCATGGCGGCGCGACCTCGCACATCGCCATCATCGCGCGTTCGCACGGCATTCCCGCAGTCTTGGGGCTGGGCGAACGGGTTGCGGAGTTGCGTTCGGCAAAGGTCGTTGCGGTCAACGGCAATTCAGGCGCCATCATCGCCGACCCCGATGCCGGGGCACGCGCCGACTATGAAAAGCGCATGGGCGAGGCCAAGGCCGAACGAGACGCGCTCACCATTTTCAGGGATGCGGTGCCGAAGCTCGCCAACGGCACCGTCATCGAGGTCGCGGCCAATCTTGGATCGCTGGAGGAAATCGAGGCGGCGAAAGAAGCGGGCGCCATGGGTGTCGGCCTGTTCCGCACCGAGCTTTTGTTCATGCGCCACATGCACCTGCCGTCCGAGGACATGCAGGCCGAGACCTATGGTGCGCTTGCCAAGGCATTTGCGCCATACCCGGTCATCGTGCGCACGCTCGACATCGGCGGCGACAAGCCGATTGCCGGCATCGAATTTCCCGAGGAAGAAAACCCGTTCCTCGGCTGGCGCGGCATCCGCATGTGCCTCGACCGGCCGGACATCTTCAAGCAGCAGTTGAGGGCGCTTTTGCGCGCCGCGGTCCACGGCAACGTCAAGGTGATGTTGCCTATGGTTTCCGACCTCGATGAGGTTCGCCGCACCCGCGTGCTGATCGAGGAGTGCAAGGCGGAACTGAAGCAGCAAGGCATTGCTTTCGGAGAGTTCGCGCTAGGCGTCATGATCGAGACACCGGCGGCTGTTCTGATCGCGCCGGCATTGGCTCGGGAAGCGGCGTTTTTCTCCATCGGCACGAACGACCTGACCCAATATGTGATGTCCGCCGACCGGCTCAATCCAACCGTGGCCAAGCTCAACGACGTTGCCAATCCGGCGGTGATGGCGGCAATCGAAATGACGGCGAAGGCCGGTGTCGAGGCGGGCATCATGGTCGGCATGTGCGGCGAGGCGGCTGGCCGCCCCGATCTCATACCAGCGTTCATTCGCATGGGCCTGACCGAGCTCAGTATGAGCCCGGCGTCAGTCCCGCGTGCCAAGAAGGTGGTCGTCGAACTGGGCAAAGCCGGGTGATGCAACGCGGGCTTCCGTTGAACTTGATTCAGCGGAAGCGCTTACGGTGTTGTTTTTCCAGTCTTTTGGTTTCTTGGCTGCGGGTGCGTGTCTCAGCGCAGGTGAAACAGCAGCATCGCAAAGACCGGCGTAAGCTCGGCTATCGGATCGTTGCCGCGGCAGGCGGCTATGATCCTGTCGAGCCGCGCCTCGACCGCCAGCGCCGCGATCTCCAGAGGATCGGAATCCAGTTCTTCCGCAGCACCGATGCTGGCAAGCCCGCATGCGAGTGCCGCCGGCGCCAGAAGCGATACAGTCAGCGCGCTTTCGGCTTGCATCAGGTTCTTGACCGCACCTTCCGGTATCTCAAGCCTGAGTGGACGCTGGTGCAGGAATTCAACGACCAATGCGGCGCATATCTGCGCCACCTGCGCCGTGCGGTCGGTCTCGCCTGTCGTTTTGCCAAGCGCCGCAAGCAGGTCCGGATGCCGCTGCAGCATCGCAGCGTGGACGGCGGCAAAGCTTGCCTCATGGACGCGGTCGGCGCTGGCGTTTCGGCGCGCCAGCATGGTCTTGACCAGATAGTACATGTCGCGGCGGAACGCCCGCTCTCCGGCCAGCACGTTTTGCCTGCCGTTGAGAGGGAAATAGGTCTCGAACGAACGGGCCGCGCCTGCCTGTCGCCCATCATAGGGCACCAGCGTTTCAGCCGCCGTCATCGCGTCGTCGAAGGCGCTCACGGCATGTCCGAGCAGGCCTTCAATCTCGCGCAGCGGAAACAGCACGGAGCCGCCCGCGCCCGGCAATGGCAAGAGGTTCGAGCGGCCGCTGTCGTGGCGGCGCTGACGGATGGCCTGGCGCACATCGCGCAGCCGATCCTTCAGGTTGATGCGTACCTCTTCGGAGATTTCACGCAGCATTTAACGCCTCGGCTTCGTCTGGGTCACGTGCTGAACTGGTGCAGCGTCGAAAGTAGGATTGTTCCCAACACGCATACTCGGTCAATAGATCATATTGTGCAGTTGCGCCGAATTGCTAAGGAATGGTGAACGAATCTCGGGGGAGTTAAAAGCATTGGCAAGAAAGCCGCGCAGGAGCGCCGGGTCGGCCGACGACCAGGCAACCAGCCATCTGGCCAGCGAAAGCCGCAGCGACCGTCTCAGGATACGCGCGGCGTGGATGTATTTCATCGAGCAGATGACGCAGAACGAAATTGCCGACGTGCTCGGCATCGGCCGGGTGACCGTGGTGCGCATGCTGGCCGAAGCGCGTGCGCGCGCCGAGGTCAAGATCGCGATTGAAAGCGAACTGGTCGAGATCGTCAGGCTGGAGAGGGCGCTGGAAAAGGCGTTCGGCCTTGAACAGGCCATCGTTGCGCCACTGTCCGCGCCCGAAGCAGATCCGATCCCCGCCATTGCCGCCAAGACCGGAAGCTTCGTGTCCGAAACCATGAAGTCGGGAATGCGGGTGGGCGTGGGCTGGGGCCAGACCTTGTTCGGCAGCCTGCCTTTCATCAGCTCCAAATCGCTCAGCGACTTCAAGGTGATATCGCTTCTTGGCGGGGTTGGCGTGGCGCGCCGGTTCAATCCGGCGGAATTTGCGTGGCGATTCGCACAGGCCTTCCAGGGCGACGGCTATCTCATTCCGACGCCGGCGGTGGTCGACAGCGTTGCAACCAAGGTGGCGCTGGTCGAACGGTGCGGCCTGCAGGAAATCTTCCAGCTTGCCGATTCGCTCGATGCCGTCTTGGTCAGCATCGGCGGCATCGCGTCGGCCACGACGTTCTACCGTGGCGGGTTCCTCAAGGATTCCGACAGGGAGGCGCTGCTCGCGCGCGGGGCGGTCGGCGACCTTCTGTTCCACTTCTTCGACAGGAACGGCGATCTTGTCGATCATCCGGTCAACGATCTTGTCATGTCGGTCGAAGTGGATCGCCTGCGCCGCGCGCCCATGCGCATCCTCACCTCCGGCGGGCAGGAAAAGATCGAGGCGCTGCTGGGCGCGATGAACCTTTTTGCACCCACTGTCCTGATCACCGATGAGGAAAGCGCGCGCCGCATGCTCGACGCGCACAAAGCCGGCTAGCCTTGACACTTTCTCCTCCACCGTCTTTCTGACGCAGGCTCCGGCCGTAGGCGAGGAAAGCATGGACGATAAGAAATCCAGACCAAGGCCGTCCCGTTCGCGCGAGACGCTTTCCGATTCAGGGTCCAGCCTGCACGCCTCGCTTGCCAACGAAATCGGGCAGCGCATCGTACGCGGCGACTATGCGCCCGGAACGATCCTGCCCAACGAGGCGCAGTGGTCGCGGGAATTCGACATCAGCCGCTCGGCCGTGCGCGAGGCAATCAAGATGCTGATGGCGAAGAGCCTGTTGGCATCGCGGCCCAAGATCGGCAGCCGCGTCGAGCCAAGGGAGCGCTGGAACCTGCTCGACCGCGACGTGCTGGCCTGGTACGCGGCTGC
>MKRZ01000123.1:16222-16748 GCA_001897075.1 Mesorhizobium sp. 61-13
GGCTGCGGCCCTTGCCGCGACACGCCGCACCGATGCGCAGATGGCCGAGATTTCGGATGCCTGTCGCGTCATGGGCATGGCGACTTCGCTGGAAGAGCGCACGGATGCGGATACGCGCTTCCATCTCGCCATCCTTCAGGCATCCGGCAACGATCTCATGGTGCCGCTCGGCGTGTTGATCGAGCAGGCTTTCCACCACCTTTTTCTGTTCACCACGCGCGAAGGCGACGATCTGGCAGTGGCGCAAGCACTGCATGAGACCGTTGAGCGCAACATTCGCCTGCGTCGCCCGCAAGCCGCGCGCCGCGCTGTGCGCAAACTTCTCGCCGCCACCGACAGGACTATTGCGCGCGGCTCCTGAAGGCTCCCATGATTGGGTTCGCAAACTGATTCCGGGAATGGGACCAAGTCGTTGACCGCTAAGCCGAATGTCCTGTTCATCTGCGCCGACCAGTGGCGGGCGGACTGCATTTCCGCGCTCGGCCATCCCAATGTGCGCACGCCCAATCTCGATGCGCTTGCCGCT
>MKRZ01000123.1:16979-26174 GCA_001897075.1 Mesorhizobium sp. 61-13
ATCCGGTGCTTACCGGCTACGACAAGGGCGTGTTGCCGGGCTTCGACGCGGCGCTCCATCTGCCCGATGACATGGCGGCCTGGGTCGCTCATCTCGAGACGCTGGGCTACAGCCTTCCCAATGGCCGCGACGATGCATTTCGCCCGCGCCAGCCGTTCGACTTGCCGCATGATCGCGGCTTCCGCTTCATTCCCGCGATTTATCCGGCTGAGCAAAGCGAAACCGCCTTCCTGACCGACCGCTTCATCGACTGGATGTCGGAGCGCGAGCACACGCCGTGGTTCGCGCATTTCGTGTTCTATCGGCCGCACCCTCCGCTGATCGTCCCTGAACCCTACAACGCGATGGTTGATCCGAAAGACGTGGTTTTCCCCGCGCGTGCGCCTTCGCTCGCCGAGGAAAGACGCCAGCATCCGCTGCTGGCCTACGAACTGGAGCGTATCGGCGAGCCGGGTAAGTATGACGAGCACAGCCCGTTCAATCCGGTCGAGGCCAACGACCTCGAAATCCGCCAGATGCGCGCCGCGTATTTTGGTCTCGTGTCGGAGGTGGACCATCATCTCGGCCGCATCATCGCACACCTCAAAGCGACGCGGCAGTATGAGCGCACGTTGATCGTCGTCACCAGCGATCATGCCGAGATGCTGGGCCAGCATCATGTCTGGGGCAAGGAAATCTACTTCGATCAAGCATTCCACTTGCCGCTGGTGATCCGCGATCCGAGACCGGAGGCCGATGTCGCAAGGGGCATGCAGGTGGAGGCTTTCACTGAAGCCATCGACATCATGCCGACCATTCTCGATTGGCTTGGCCTTCCCGTGCCGCGCAGTTGCGATGGCGCTTCGCTGCTCGGCCATGTGAACGGCACGCCGTCGGCGAACTGGCGCGAGGAAGTGTTTTTCGAGCACGATTTCCGCACCGTGAAGGCCCAGCGCGCCGAGACCGCGCTTGGCATCAACTCGGACGAGTGCAGCTACGCCGTCATCCGCGATGCGCATTACAAATACGTGCACTTTGCGGCCTTGCCGCCGCTATTGTTCGACCTCTCCACCGACCCCGATGAAATGCACAATCTAGCCAATCGACCCGAGATGGCGACGGTCGTGCGCGACTATGCGCAAAAGATGCTGAACTGGCGTCTCACCCATGCCGAACGCACGCTGACCAACATGCAGCTAACCAGCGAAGGCGTGTTTTCACGGCCCTGAGACCGGCCGGAAGTTGGAGCGACGGCTTTCCGCGTGTGGTGCAGCAGCGCATAGGGCTGAGGGGGTATGTTGACCCCGAACCACTATCAGGCGCAATCGGACCGGCGGCACAGTGTATCCTTCCTCGACCGCATCCGGCGCTTCTCCCATTGACGGCCCCTATGCCTGGCTTCGGCTGACGATTTCGCTGATCCTCGGCACTATCGGCGGCGCAGGCATGTGGGCGGTGATCGTCGTTCTGCCTTCCGTACAGGCCGAATTCGGCATCGACCGCGCGGGTGCTTCGCTGTCCTATGCGGCGACGCTGGTTGGCGTCGCCGTAGGCAACGTCATCGTAGGCCGGGCAATCGACACGGTCGGCTATTGGCGTCCGGCGCTGATTTCGTGCCTTGCCCTCGGTTCGGGCTTCATCCTCGCCTCGCTGGCGCACTCGAACATGCAGTTCGTATTGGCGCACGGTTCCCTGATCGGCATCGGCACGGCGGCCAATTTCGGACCACTCATCGCCGACATTTCGCATTGGTTCCAGCGCCGCCGTGGCGTGGCAGTTGCGGTGGCGGCGGCAGGCAATTATCTCGCAGGCACGATCTGGCCCGCGCTGATGCCGTGGGCAATCGAGGCGGAGGGCTGGCGTTTCACCTATGCCGGGATTGGCGTCATCTGCCTCGCCGCGATGATCCCTTTGATCTTGTTGCTGAGACGGCCGGCGCCGCATGAAGCCTTTTCCGTGGAAGGCAATGCAAGGCCGATGCTGGCAAGCTCGCTTTCACCGCGCGTGCTGCAAGTCATGCTCGTTATTGCGGGCCTTTCCTGCTGCGTTGCCATGTCCATGCCGCAGGTTCATCTGGTGGCCTATTGCATGGACCTCGGCTACGGCATGGCGCGCGGATCGGAGATGCTGGCGCTGATGATGGCGGCCGGCATCGTCAGCCGTATCGGTTCCGGCTTCATTGCCGACTGGATCGGCGGCGTCAGGACGGTGCTGCTCGGCTCAGTCCTGCAGTGCCTTGCGCTACTGCTCTACATTCCGTTCGACGGACTTGCCTCGCTCTACGTCGTCTCGCTGGTCTTCGGCCTGTCGCAAGGCGGCATCGTTCCAAGCTATGCGGTCGTTATCCGCGAGTATCTGCCCGCGAAGGAGGCGGGGCAGCGCGTCGGCATCGTGATCACCGCGACGATCCTCGGCATGGCGCTCGGCGGATGGATGTCGGGCTGGATCTACGATCTGACCGGCTCTTACGCGGCCGCGTTCCTAAACGGCATCGCGTGGAACCTGCTCAACATCTTCGTCATGCTGACAATCCTGTCGCAATCGCGCAGGCAGGCTCAGGTCGCGGCCTAGAGTCCCGAAGCCAATTCTGCCGGAAAATCGTCGTTGTCGGCGTCGCGCATGGCGGCAAGGCTGCGGTTGTCCAGCACGTCGGCAATCGCCTGGCGCACCTCCAGCATCATGTGGCGGACTTCGCATGTCGTCTCGTCGCAGTCATCGCAACGCTGGTACTGCGTGCGGCTGGCGCAGGAAATCGGCGCCAGCGGGCCGTCGAGCACGCGGATGACATGGCCGATCTTGATGTCCGCGGCAGGGCGGGCGAGGCGGTAGCCACCGTCCTTGCCCTTGCGGCTCTGGACAAAGCCAGCGTTGCGCAGTTCGCCCAGAATGGCATCAAGGAACTTCTTGGGAATGTGATTGGCAACCGCGATGTCGTTTACGAACGCCAGTTGCTCCGGCGGCAGGCGTGACAGGTGCACGAGTGCCTTCAGACCGTATTTGCCTTTTTTCGTGAGCATGCCCGAGACAGTTCTTGGAGTGGTCATGCGGCGGTGTCACCAGCCGGCTTTACGTGGAGTCGCGGGCCTGCCGTCGCTCTGCGCAAGATAGGGCCCACTAAATCCATATACAATATAAAACATATTGAGTTTTCGTGACTTTTCGGCCGATCCGGCGGTGGGGCGCAAATGCGGAAAAGCCGGCGCGAAGCCGGCTTTCCTTTGGATTGGCCACAGACAGATCAGCGATTGCCGTAAATCTGGTCGAGCAGCGCGCCGGAGGCGAAGTGCTCAGCCTGGACCTTGTCCCAGCCGCCGAAGACGTCTTCCACCGTTACCAGCCGGACATCGGGGAAGTTGGCCTTGAACTCAGCCAGCACTTTTTCGTCGCGTACGCGCAGGCCGTGTTCAGCCTCGATCTTCTGGCCTGCCGGCGAATACAGGAATTCGAGGTAGGATTTGGCCAGGTCGCGCGAGCCGTTGGCATCAGCCACCTTGTCCACGATGGCGACGGGGAACTCGGCCAGCAGGCTGACCGAAGGCGTCACCTGCTCGAAATTGCCTTCGCCGAATTCCTTGCGCACGCCATAGGTTTCGGATTCGAAAGTGATGAGGACGTCACCCAATTCGCGCTCCACGAAGGTCGTGGTGGCAGCGCGCCCGCCGGTGTCGAAAACCGGCACGTGGTCGAAGATCTTGGTGATGAATTCCTTCACCTTGGCGTCGTCGTTGTTGAACTTCTCCTTGGCGTAGGCGGTTGCCGCCAGATAGGTGTAGCGCGCGTTGCCGGAGGTCTTCGGGTTGGGGAAGATCACCTGCACGTCGTCGCGCACCAGATCGTTCCAATCCTTGATGTTCTTCGGGTTGCCGGCGCGCACCAGGAAGGACGGCAGCGAATAGAAGGGCGAAGCGTTGTTGGGGAAATCCTTCTGCCAATCGTCCGTAACAAGACCGTTCTTGACCAGGAAATCGATATCGGTGACCTGGTTGAAGGTAACCACGTCGGCGGCAAGGCCCTCGACGATTGAGCGCGCCTGCTTGGAGGTACCTGCATGCGATTGGTCGATGGTGACGCCGGGATGTTCGGCAACGTAAGCCTTGTTGATCGCCACGAACAATTCGCGGGCAACGTCATAGGAAGCGTTGAGCAGCTTGTCGGCGGACCATGCCGAGGCCGAGGACAAAAGCAGACCCGCAGCGGCGGTGGCGGCAAGCAGAAGGCGTTTCATGATGGGCTCCAATGAGAGTGGTTCCATCATATAGCCGGAGCCGGCTTTGGCCTTCGAGGCACACCGCTGCCGCAATTGGAGGTTGAATAGAAATTCAACCTCACTAATCGCCTCTTTCGAGGTGATTATTCCAGTGTCTTCAAGTCATTCCGCGGCAGATGGAAAAACCTTCCATTTGCGCGGCCTGAACGCGATGCGGCTCTTCTGTGCCGCCGGGTGATCGACCGGAAGCTCGATCTCGACACGCTCGCGATGACCGCCGATTTCCAGTTCCACGCGTTTGGTGCCTGCCACGCGCCTGCTGGAAGCGACCGTACCTGCAAGGCAGCCGGCGCACTCGTCCAGCAATTCGACATCGTGCGGGCGGAAGAACAGCGTTGCCGGGCCGGCCGGTGCGTCGGGCGCGGCAAGACCGATCGGGCGGTCGGTCAGCCAGACCTGGCCATCCTCGACCTTGACCGGAAGCGAACTTGAATCGCCAATGAAGCCGTAGACGAAAGGCGAGTTCGGCTGGTCGTAGACCTCGTCGGCGGTGCCGACCTGCTCGATGCGGCCCTGGCTCATCACCACGACGCGGTCGGCAAGTTCCAGCGCCTCTTCCTGGTCGTGGGTCACGAACACAGTGGTGTGGCCGGTGGCATCATGGATTTCGCGCAGCCAGCGGCGCAGTTCGCGGCGCACCTGGGCATCCAGTGCGCCGAAGGGCTCATCCAGCAGGAGCACCTTCGGCTCGATCGCCATGGCGCGGGCAAGAGCCACGCGCTGGCGCTGGCCGCCGGACAACTGCGCCGGATAGCGCTTCTCGAGGCCCGACAACTGAACCAGGTCGAGCAGCGTCGAAGCGCGCCTGCGGATTTCTTCCGCCGGCGGCCGCGTCGCAGACGGGCGCACCTTGAGGCCGAAGCCGATATTGTCGGCCACGGTCATATGGCGAAACAGCGCATAGTGCTGGAACACGAAGCCGACATTGCGCTCGCGGATCGATCGTTCCGAGGCATCGTCGTCGCCAAAGAAGATCTTGCCGATCGTCGGCTGCTCCAGCCCGGCGATCAGCCGCAGCAATGTCGTCTTGCCCGAGCCGGAAGGCCCCAGCAGCGCGATCAACTCGCCTGAACGGATGTCGAGCGAGACATCGTGCAGGGCAGGGAAGGTGTCGAATTCCTTGCGGACGTTTTCTACGCGAACTTGCATGAGGTAACCCTGTCAATGTCCGCGTGTGGCGGCGATTTCAGCGCCGTAGCGCATTTCCAGAAGCGTCTTCAGCGCCAAAGTGACCAGCGCCAGCCCAGCCAGCAGAGAGGCCACGGCAAATGCTCCGGCGGCGTTGTACTCGTTGTAGAGGATTTCGACATGCAAAGGCATGGTGTTGGTCTGGCCGCGAATGTGGCCCGACACCACGGAAACCGCGCCGAACTCGCCCATGGCGCGGGCGTTGCACAGCAACACGCCGTAGAGCAGGCCCCATTTGATGTTGGGCAAGGTCACGTACCAGAAGGTCTGCCAGCCGTTTGCGCCCAGCGAAATCGCGGCCTCTTCATCGCCCGTGCCCTGTTCCTCCATCAGCGGGATCAGTTCACGCGCCACGAAGGGAAACGTCACGAAAACCGTTGCCAGCACGATGCCGGGCACCGCGAAAAGGATTTCGATGCCGTTTGCCTTCAGCCACGGTCCGAGTGCGCTCTGCGCCCCGAACAGAAGCACATAGACAAGGCCGGAAATGACCGGTGAGACCGAGAAGGGCAGGTCCACCAGCGTGGTCAGGAAGGCTTTTCCCTTGAACTCGAACTTGGCGATGGCCCAAGCTGCCGCCACGCCGAACACCAGGTTGAGCGGCACCGAAATGGCCGCCACCAGAAGGGTCAGGTGGATGGCCGACAAGGTGTCGGGCTCGCCCAGCGTTTCGAAGAAATAGCCGAGGCCTTTGCGCGAGGCCTCCATGAACACCAGAACCAGCGGCAAGACGAGGAACAGCGTCAGGAAGGTGAAGGCGATTGCCATCAACCCCCAGCGTGCCGGCCGCGATTCCGTGATTCCGGAAGCGATTTCCGGATTTGGATCTGCAGCAAAAAGAACCGGATCAGCCATAGCGTTTGCGGCTCCATGCCTGCAGCAGGTTGATGACCAGCAACATGGCGAACGAGATCACCAGCATGATCGCCGCAATCGCCGTCGCCGCCGGATAGTTGAATTCCTCCAGCCGGATGACGATGAGCAGCGGTGCGATCTCCGACACGTTGGGCAGGTTGCCTGCGATGAAGATGACGGAACCGTATTCACCGACGCCGCGAGCGAAGGCCAGCGCAAAGCCGGTGACGATGGCGGGCGCAAGGCCGGGAAAAAGCACGCGCGTGATGGTTTGCCAGCGCGTCGCGCCAAGCGTCGCCGCTGCTTCCTCAACCTCCTTGTCGATCTCCTCGATGATCGGTTGCACGGTGCGCACGACGAACGGCAAGCCGATGAACACCAAGGCCACGACAATGCCGGCCGGCGTGTATGCGATCTTCATGCCGAGCGGCGCCAGCAAGGAACCCACCCAGCCCTTGGGTGCGTAGAGGCTTGTCAGCGCTATGCCGGCTACGGCGGTCGGCAGGGCGAAGGGCAAGTCGACCATGGCGTCTACGATGCGGCGTCCCGGAAACGGGTAACGCACCAGCACCCAGGCAACGATGGTTCCAAACACCACGTTGATCAATGCGGCTGCAAGAGCCGTGCCGAAGCTGATCTTGAGCGCGTTCACGGTACGCCGGTCGGTGGCGATGGCCCAGAAATCGATCCAGCCCAGCGAAGCGGATCGCCAGGCCAGCCCGGACAGCGGTATCAGGATGATGAGGGTGAGGTAGACAAGCGAAAAGCCGAGCGTCAATCCGAAACCCGGAATGACACTCGGTTTCCTGAATCGCCACCCCGCTTGCGCGGAAGCTGTGGTCATGCGGTTCCTTGTTATGTTGTCCGGTGGTTATTGTGCCGGCTTGTAGACTTGGTCGAATATCCCACCGTCACCGAAATGGTAAGGCTGGGCCTTCTTCCATCCGCCGAAAAGCGGGTCGTCAATGGTGACCAGCTTGATATCGGGCAACGCCGCCAGATCTTCCGCCGGTACTAGGTCGCGCTTTGCCGGCCGGTAGTGGTTCTTGGCGATGATGGTCTGGCCTTCTGCGGAATAGAGGTAGCTCAAATAGGCTTCCGCGACTTTTCTTGTACCCTTCGCATCGACATTTGCATCGACGATGGCAACCGGCGGTTCGGCCAGGATCGATGTCGGCGGGATCACGATGTCGAACTTGTCCGCACCGAATTCGTCGAGCGCGAGATAGGCTTCGTTTTCCCAGGCCAGCAGCACGTCGCCCAGTTCACGTTCCGCAAAGGTCACCGTGGAGCCGCGCGCTCCAGTGTCCAGCACGGGTACGTGCGCATAAAGGTTGGCGATGAACTGCTTGATCTTGCCTTCGTCGCCACCGTACTCGGTGTTCGCCCATGACCATGCCGCAAGATAGTTCCAGCGCGCGCCGCCGGAAGTCTTCGGGTTGGGCGTAATAACCTGCACGCCTTCCTTGATCAGGTCGCCCCAGTCCTTGATGGCCTTGGGGTTGCCCTTGCGGACGAGGAACACGATGGTTGACGTGTAGGGTGCCGAATTGTTCTCGAACTTCGAGCGCCAGTCCGGGTTGATCTTCTTCGAATTGTCGACAATGGCGTTGATGTCGCTCTCAAGCGCCAGCGTCACGACATCGGCGTCAAGGCCGTCGATGACCGCGCGGGCCTGTTTGCCAGAACCGCCATGCGATTGCTGGATGGTGACGGTTTCACCGGTTTCCGCCTTCCAATGCTTGGCAAAGGCTTCGTCATAGACCTTGTAGAGTTCGCGGGTCGGATCGTAGGAGACATTCAAAATGGTCGTATCGGCGAGGGCAAAGCCCAAGGTGCCGAATTGAACCGAACCGGCCAGCAAAATGCCGAGCCACTTGTTGAGGTGAGAATGGGTCATTGGAACCCTCCGTTGAGCACAGCTTTACTCTACTGAAATTGTAGAAATTGGAATGCGCCCAGCATTGCGTTTTTACGTTTGAGACGGCGCTTCTGTTCCCAAAATGCCATCAGGAGAGGGAGATTTTTGCTCGACCATTTTCGCGCGGCTTGCTGTATGGCACAATAAATCTAGTGGCGAAGCATGTCATCGCGGATTTTTGTATCTGGATTGAGACAGGCGGATTCGGCCGAGAAATGCGAATCTTGTGAATCGCTTGGCGCGTTTTATTCCACAAACACCTTCACGCTGGCCGCGCGGCCGGCGGCATCGATCACGGTAAGAGTGGCGTAGCCCGCGCCATCCGGCTGCCACGTCGCCGTGCGGCGGCGGTCCTGCCCGACGAGAGGCTTGCCGTTGGCCAGCCATCTGAACGGCGCGCGTCCGCCTTGAAGTTTCAACACCAGCGGCGTTGCGCCGGTTGAAGCGACGTCCAGATCGACGCGGGCGCCGTCCGGTGGAAAGACGATATGCGGGGCGGGTTCGGTTGCGGCCGCCGCGACAAGCCCATCGCCCGCTACGCCGAAGCGGGCCAGCGTTACCGGCAGGTCATCGCGCCGTGGCCGCAACGTGCCGGCTGGTTGGCTGGGCAGCGGCACGGTCGCAATACCCGAACGGGCAAAGGCTTCGAACAGGATGGGAGCGGCGGAGACGTAGCCGGACAGGCCGGGCACGGCGCCTGCATCGGCCCTGCCGACCCATACGCCAAGCACGTAGCGCCCGTCGAAGCCGACCGACCAGGCATCGCGGTAGCCGTAGGACGTGCCGGTCTTGTAGGCGATGCCGCGTACCGACGCGCCCTCCGGCGGTTTCACGCCCGAGAGAATGTCTGTGATCTGCCAGTTGGCCTGCGGGTCGAGAAGTGTCGTGGCTGAGCCCGTGACCGGCGTGGCTTCGGTGCCATCGCGCAAGGGATGCACTTTGCCGCCATTGGCGAGGCCTGTGTAAAGCTGCACCAGATCGCGCA
>MKRZ01000124.1:0-7879 GCA_001897075.1 Mesorhizobium sp. 61-13
AGATCAGCACGCCCCAGCTCGTCATCGGCTCCTGCACGCCCAGTCCAAGGAACGACAGGAAGCTCTCAAGGATGATGACCTGCGGCACCAGAAGCGTCATGTAGATGACGACCGGACCAAGCAGGTTCGGGATCACGTGGCGCATCAGGATGCCGCGTGTGCACACACCCAGCGCCTCAGCCGCCTGCACATATTCCTGCCGCCTTATCGACAGTGCCTGGCCGCGCACGATGCGCGCCATGTCCAGCCACAGCACGGCTCCCACGGCCAGGAACATCAGCACGAAGTTTCGGCCGAAAAACACCACCAGCATGATGACGAAGAAAATGAACGGCAGCGAATAGAGCACGTCCACGATGCGCATCATCACCTCGTCGGTCTTGCCGCCGACGAAGCCGGCAGTCGCTCCGTAGACGACGCCGATGGTGACGGCCACGAAGCCCGCCAGAAGGCCGATGGCGAGCGAGATGCGGCCCGCCATCAAAGTGCGCGAAAGCATGTCGCGGCCGGTGTTGTCGGTGCCAAAAAAGAAATACTGCTGCTTGACCGACGCGCTCATGGTCATTTCCAGGCCATCGGCGGATTTGCCCTCCACCTTGGCATCGTCGAAGGTGTCGGACCGATCGAGGTAGCGCGCATTGCGCTCATCAACAGCCTTTGACGAGGCGACGGTAACGAATACGCGTTCACCCTCCTGGTGCCATTCCTTCACATCGACGCGCATGCGCTTGACCGCCTCGGCCAGCGCCGTTTCGATCATGTCGGCTTTCGGATAGGATGAAAGGCTGGGTGCAGTGCGCACATAGTCGGCGTAGATGGTCGTATATTGGTGCGGAACGAAATAAGGCCCGACAACGCAGACCACCGCCATGGCGATGAGGTAGTAGAGGCTGAACATTGCGGCGCGGTTGGCCTTGAGACGCGCCCACGCGTCGCCCCACAATGATCGTCCGGCAACCGGCGCGGCCATGACGGCATCAGTCATAGCGCACCCTCGGATCCACCACGGCGTACATGATGTCCACGATCAGGTTGAAGACGATCGTGAACAAGGCAATCACCACAACCGTACCCATCACCAGCGTATAATCGCGATTGAGCGCCGCATCGACGAAATAGCGGCCGATACCGGGTATGGCGAAGATCGTCTCGACGATGATCGAGCCCGTCAACAACGCTGCCGCCGCCGGACCAGTGAACGAGATGATCGGCAAAACCGCCCCGCGCAAAGCATGCCGCACCACCACCGACCAGTCGGACAGGCCGAGTGCGCGCGCCGTCCTGATGTGGTGCGAACGCAGCGATTCGATCATCGAGCCGCGCATCAGGCGCGCCACGATGGCGATCTGCGGCAGGGCGAGCGTCAGCACCGGCCCAATCTTGTTGAGCAGCGCGCCATCCCCCCAGCCGCCGATTGGCAGCAGCTTCCAGCTCAGCCCGAAAACGAGCTGGATTATGGGGGCGATGACGAATGTCGGAATGGTGCTGCCGGCGGTTGCCAGCGCAATCACCGAATAGTCGCCCCACTTGTTCTGGTTCAGCGCAGCCACCGTCCCCAGCAGCGTTCCCAAAATCAGGGCGAGGACCAGCGCGGACGCGCCGAGTTGAATCGAAATCGGCAGGCCCTTGGCGAACAATTCGCCAACGGTGAAATCGGGAAGGTTGTAACTCGGGCCAAAATTTCCGTGCAGCAGATTTTTGAGGTAGTTGCCGTACTGCAGCCACAACGGGTCATTCAGTCCAAATTGGGCTTCCAGATTGGCCTTGATCTCAGGGCTCAGCCCCCTCTCCTGATTGAACGGCCCGCCTGGAGCCACGCGGATCAGGAAGAATGCCAGCGTCACGATGACGAACAGCGTGGGTATGGCGGTCAGCAACCGCCTCAATACATAGAGCAGCACAACCGGCCCTCCTCACTTGCAAGGAATGAGCCGCCGCTTCTTCGGAAGCGGCGGCTCCGGTCCCGTCAGTCCTTGCTGATGAAGCGAGTCGGATGAACGTCCATGACGTTCTCGTCGAAGCCGTGAATCTTTGGCGAAACGAGGTTCTTGTAGGAGTAATACAGGATCGGAATCTGGCCGACATCGTCAATAAGCACGCGCTCGGCTTCCGACAGGTCCTTCATGCGTTCCGCGGGATTGCCACCGGCAGCAGCGGCCTTGTCCATCAATTCCTCGAACTTTGGATTGTTGAAGTTCGAGTAGTTGTTGCCGCTCGCCTTGCGCGAAATGCCAAGGAAGGTTTCCGGGTCCTTGTAGTCCGCGATCCAGCCAGCGCGGGCAACGTCATAATCGCCCTTCTGTTCCAGGAAGGAATAGTGCGTCTTGGTGTCGGTATTGAGCAGGGTCACCTCGACGCCAAGCGGCTTCAACTGCTCCTGGATGGCGACAGCGGTGTTCTTGTGGTTTTCCGAGGTGTTGTAGCGGATTTCCATCTTGAGCGGCTTTTCCGGCGTGTAGCCAAGCTTCTCAAGCACCTTCTTGGCCTCGTCTTCGCGGTCGATCTGCGACATGTCGGCAAATTTTGCTACCGCAGACGTATAGCCTTCGATGCCGGGAGGAACCATGGAGTAGCCCGGCAGCATGGAGTTTTGCCAAACCTTCTCAGCAATGAAATCGCGGTCGATGGCCATCGATATGGCATTGCGCAATTCGACATTGTCCCACGGGGCTTTGTCGGTCTTGATCGAGTAGTAGTAGGTGCCGAGATACGGCCCGATGCGAAGCTGGTCGCCGAATTTCGACTTCAGGTCGGCCATCTGTTCGGTCGGAATGTCGTCGTTGGAATCGAGTTCGCCGGCTTCGAAGCGCTTGATTGCCGTGGAACGGTCCTCGGTCGGGATATAGTTGACCGTATCGATCTTGACGCTGTCGGCGTCATGGAACTTCGCATTCTTGACCAGCTTGATGTGGTCGTTGGGAACGAATTCGGCCAGTGTATAAGCGCCGTTCGACACCAGGTTGCCGGGCTTGATCCAGTCGGCGCCAAGCTTTTCGATTGCCGCCTTGTTGACCGGATAGCTCGACTGGTGCGTCAGCATCTCAAGGAAATAAGGGGTCGGCGCATTGAGCGTGACCTCGAAGGTTTCAGGGTCCACGGCCTTGACGCCGAGTTCTTCCGGCTTGGCCTTGCCCGTGTTCACGGCTTCGCCATTCTTCACGACGTAGAGCATCGATGCGTATTCGGCGCCGGTCGCAGGGTCTTCAAGACGGCGGAACGAATAGACGAAATCGTCGGCGGTAACGGGGCTGCCATCCGACCAGACCGCGCCCTTGCGCAGCTTGAAGGTGTAAACGGTGCCGTCGTCGGAAACGGTCCAGCTCTCGGCTGCACCCGGAATCAGGTTGGCATCCTTGTCCTGCATGACAAGGCCTTCGAACAGATCGCGCAGAATGTGGGCTTCATAGACGGTCGACGTCTTGTGCGGATCGAGCGATTCCGGGTCGGCGGAATTTCCGCGGTTGTAGACGACTTCGGCGAAGGCGGGCGTGTAGAACGCGCCAGTGGCCAAAGCCATCGTTGTGGCGAACACCGTCGCCTTAAGCATTCCTTTGAACATGAAGCTCTCCCTTTTGGCGCGCGTCCGACGGCGCCGCTCGAACACTGGTGCCCCGGAACCGGTTTGTCCGGTTTCCGTAAGCAGGCGACGGGCTCCCATTCCCGTCACTGGTGGAAGGGAGACTAGACACGCGCAAATCCTATTTCAACAAAGTCATGCATGACGCTGCGTGATGCGGAGGAAATCTCGCGCTCCGACATAAGCGGCAAGGGGCCGCTACAACTTGATTGCTACTCAAGGTTGTATTTCCGCTTTGCGATTTTTACGGACCTGCCCGCATAGCGTCTGAACATGCTACGCACTGCCGTTTCAAATGCTCGCATCGCCCATTTCCAGCATGATCGCTCAGCGACGGCGGCCGTTGAATTCGCAATCCTTTCGCCGATCCTCATTCTGGTTTTGCTCGGCATGGTTGCATATGGAATTTATTTCGGAGCAAGCCATTCCATCCAGCAACTCGCAGCCGACGCGGCGCGAACCGCCATAGCGGGCCTGTCGGCATCGGAACGCGAGGCGCTGGTCACCGAATACATCGACCGCAATGCGGGCAAGTATCCCTTCGTCGATCCGCACAAGCTGGTGGTCGAAGCAAATGACAGCACCAATGACGGCAGCCAGTTCGTTGTTTCGCTCAGCTACGACGCCAGCAGCCTGCCAATCTGGGGCCTGTTCAATGGTCTCGTCATGCCGGACACGACCATCGAGCGGGCGTCCACCATCAGGATCGGGGGCCTGTGATGCGCCGACAAATCACGTCGAGCCTACGAGAATCCTGGCGGCAGCTAATATCCAGCAGGCAAGCCAATTTTGCCGTGATGACCGCGCTTTTCGCCCCGGTTGCCATCACCTTGACCGCCTTTGCGGTGGACGAAGGCGCGCTCTACACCGAACGCCGCGCAGCGCAGTCGCTGGTTGACCTGGCTGCGATCACCGCCGCTGCGAACATCAACAAGGCCGACGCCGCCGTGCTCGCCACCTTCGCAGACAATGGCATGGGCGCGGTCACCCTTCTTGGCTCAGGAGGTTCGACCCAACCTTCGTCAGGGCAGGCAGTGGTCGAAGTTTCGCGTGGAAGATATGCCGCAAACGGGGCAGTCGCCGCGTCGGGAAGGTTCGAGGCGGGAAAACAGCCGTACAATGCCGTCCAGGTTTCCATGCGCAAGATCGGCCATCTCTATTTCGGCACGGCGATCATGGCGCCGCCGGTTCTCGGCACCACGGCAATTGCCAGCGCCAAGGCTGAAGCTGCCTTTTCCGTAGGATCTCGGCTTTTGAAACTCGACGGCGGCATCGCCAACGCCATATTGGGCGCGCTTGTCGGCGGCAACATCAAGCTCGACGTCATGGACTACAACGCGCTCGTCTCGGCGGACATCGATGTGCTCTCCTTCATCGACGCACTGGCCACGCAGTTGCATGTGACCGGAGGCACCTATTCGGACGTGCTCGCGTCCGAAGCAACCATCGGCCAGATCGCAAGCGCCATGGCCAATGTTCCGGGGCTGGATCGTCCCAGCAAACTGGCATTGCAGGCAATCGCGGCAGGCGCGGGCAACACGGTCAAGGTTCCTTTGAAGCATCTGGTGGATCTAGGCCCGGTCGGCAATCTGGGGCTCGGGCAAAAGCCGGCCGGGCTGACGGTCGCCGCGAACGCGCTCAGCATGCTGACCGCCGGTGCCGCCCTTGCCAACGGTTCGCATCAGGTCGAGGTCGATCTTGCCGCGACCATACCGGGACTGTCGGCGGTCACCTTGGACCTTGCCATTGGCGAACCGGAGCAATTCTCACCCTGGCTGGCGGTGGGCGAAGCAGGCACGGTCGTGCGCACTGCCCAGACGCGCATCAAGCTGACCGCCACCGTCAGTCCGGGCACCTCGGCGCTTGGCGGCGGGATCAAGCTGTTGTCGGTCAAGCTTCCGCTTCACATTGAAGTGGCGCATGCCGAGGCGAGGCTGGCCGACATCAGTTGCCCAACCGGTCGGCCCGACAGCATGAAGGTAACAGTCGCAGCCCAGCCGGGCATTGCTTCCCTCAGATTGGCTGAAAGCGATGCCAGCGGCTTTGCCGACTTCACGCGGCCGCAGTCGTTCCACGAGGCCACCATCGCGGAAGCCAGCATCAAGCTGCTCCTGCTTTCGCTCGATCTCTTGAAGATCAAGGGGCAGGCATTCGTGGCCGTTGAAAACATGGCCCCGCAGAACCTCACCTTCAGCCGGAGCGATATCGACGGCAAGAAGGTCAAGACCGTCTCGACGCGCGACGCAGCAAAATCGCTTACGACATCGCTCGTCTCCAACCTTTCCCTTTCGGTCAACGCAGCCGGGCTCAGCCTCGACGTAACCAGCCTGCTCGGCACGGTGAAACCGGCAGTGGTGAAAACACTGAGCGGTGTCGCCGAACCGGTCGATACGCTGCTCAACTCCGTTCTCGGCCTTCTCGGCGTAAGCCTTGGCCAGGCCGATGTCCGTGTTACCGGCGCAAGCTGCGGCCGGTCCGTGCTGGTGCAGTAAGGCGCGCGGTCAGCCGATCGTGCCGATGAAGGCTGACAGACCGGCAAGCTTCAGTCTGTTCCCGTCCACCGCCGCACTAGTACCTGCGAAGTCCAAAGCCGTAACAGCACCCAGAGTGTTCGGCAGCGTCCAACTTGCCGCCGAAGCGTTGAAATTGAACGCGCAGAGCAGCTTTTCGCCGTCGCCTTCGCGAATGAAGGCAAGCACGTCATCCGCGCCATCGAGGAAACGAATAGCGCCCGACCTCAGCGCGGCGTGATTATTGCGCAGCGCGAGCGCCGCGCGGTAGTGCTGTAGGATCGAGTTTGTATCGACTTGCTGGACATCCACCGCCTTGGCCCGATGGCCAGCCGGAATCGGCAGCCAAGGCTTGCCCGTGGTGAAGCCGGCATTGTCTTCATCGCGCTGCCACACCATCGGGGTTCTCGCGCCGTCGCGTCCCTTGAAGCCCGGCCAGAAGCGGATGCCGTAGGGGTCGCGCAGATCCTCGAATGCCAGTTCGGCTTCCTCCAGTCCCAGTTCCTCGCCCTGATAGAGGCAGATCGAGCCGCGCATGCAGCACAGCAGTTCGACCGAAAATTTGGCGAGAACGGACGGATCGCTCCCCGGCTTCGCCCAGCGCGTCACATGGCGCACGACATCGTGGTTGGAAAAGGCCCAGCATGGCCAGCCATCAGGCGCCGCCAGTTCGAAAGCCTCCACGCATTCGCGCACATGGGCAGCCGAGAATTTGGGGCCGAGCAGATCGAACGTGTAGCACATATGGAGCTTGTCGCCGCCCGACGTATAGGCGGCGAGCGTTTCCAGCGAACGGTCCTCGTCGCCGATTTCGCCAACGCTGGCGCGGTTGTCATACTGATCCAGCAGTGCGCGAAACCGCTTGAGGAAGTCGATGTTTTCGGGCCGGGTCTTGTCGAACAGATGCCATTGATAAAGGTAGGGGTTCGCCTCGGCATCCTTGTCGACAGGACCGGTCGCGAGAGGCGGATTGCTGCGCAAGCGCCGATCCTGGAAGTAGTAGTTGACCGTATCCAGCCGGAAGCCGTCCACGCCGCGATCGAGCCAGAAGCGCACGCTGTCCAGAAGCGCGTCCTGCACCTCCGGATTGTGGAAGTTGAGCGCTGGCTGCGAGGCCAGGAAATTGTGCAGGTAGTATTGCCGACGCGTCGAATCCCATTCCCACGCCGGCCCGCCAAACACCGATAGCCAATTGTTGGGAGCCGTTCCGTCAGGCATGGCGTCGGCCCAGACATACCAGTCCGCCTTCGGGTTGCCCCAACTCGCGCGGCTCTCGACGAACCACGGGTGCTTGTCGGACGAGTGCGCCAGCACCTGATCGATGATTACCTTGAGGCCGAGCCGATGGGCCTCCGCGACAACGGCGTCGAAGTCCTCGATGCCGCCGAACATCGGATCGACGGCGCAGTAATCCGACACGTCGTAGCCCATGTCGGCCATCGGCGACTTGAAGAACGGGGATAGCCAGATCGCATCGACCCCGAGCGAGGCAACATGGCCAAGCCGTTCTGCAATGCCCGCCAGATCGCCACTGCCGTCGCCCGTGGTGTCCTGGAAGGAGCGCGGATAAATCTGGTAGATGGCGCAGCCACGCCACCATGAAGCCGGTTCACTGTTCGCCATCGGATGCATCTTTTCTTTCGATCATGAAGGCCACGCTTCGCCCCGCCAGCGGTTGCGAGTCCACAGCCGCACCGCCTTCGAGCGCAGCCGTCCAACTGAAGCCATCGCGCCCCGGTAGCGCGAATTTGGCGGGTTGGTCGTTGCCATTCACGACAACCGCCAACCGCCC
>MKRZ01000124.1:7898-13175 GCA_001897075.1 Mesorhizobium sp. 61-13
GTTCCTGCATGGGTGTCCCCGCCTCGGTCAGCCATTCGACGTCAGGTACATCAGCATCTGCCGGATGACCGCTCAGGAAGCCGGTTTCGCTCAAGGCTGGAACGGATCGCCGCAATCTGGAGAGAGCGGCAACATAGCGCTCCATCTCCGTGTCGCGGCTCGACCAATCGAGCCACGTCAAATCATTGTCCTGCGCATAGGCGTTGTTGTTGCCATGCTGGCTGCGCCCGAACTCGTCGCCCGCCGTCAGCATGATCGTGCCGCGCGAAGCAAACAACGTCGCCAGAAGCGCGCCGACATCGGCCTTGCGGCGCAGCGCAACTTCAGGGTCCGTCGCTGCCCCTTCCACGCCATTGTTCCACGACAGATTGTCGTCGTGGCCGTCGCGGTTGCCTTCGCCATTCGCCTCATTGTGCTTCTGTCGATACGAAACCAGATCGGCCAGCGTCATGCCGTCATGCGCCGCGATGAAATTGACCGTCCGGCTTTCACTCGCACCCGCTTTGGCAAACACGTCCGAAGAGCCGGCGAGCCGGGTCGCGAGCGCTCCCAACGTGCCGGCATCGCCGCGCCAGAAGCGCCGCACGTCGTCGCGATAACGGTCGTTCCATTCAAGAAACGGCGGCCGGAAATTGCCGAGCTGATAGCCGCCCGGACCAATGTCCCACGGCTCCGCAATCAGGATGCGACTGCCGAGCAAAGCGTCGGAGCGGATTGCCCGCAGCAGCGGAGCATCGGCATCGAAGCCGGTTTCGATACGACCCAGCACCGGCGCGAGGTCGAAGCGGAAACCATCGACGCCCGCTTCGCGCACGAAATGGCGCAGGCTGTCCAGGACGAGTTCCTGCACGATGGCATGCAGGCAATTGACCGTATTGCCGGTGCCGGTGTCGTTGATGAGCTGGCCATCCGCTGCGTGTCGGAAGTAGGCCCGGCTGTCGAGCCCACGCAGCGACAGCAACGTCCCAAGGGCATCGCTCTCGCCAGTGTGGTTGAAGACAACATCGAGAACGACACCGATGCCAGCACCGTGAAGGGCGGCAACCGCGTGTCGAAGGTCGGCCAATCCACCCGGCGCAAGACGTGGGTCGAGCGCCATGAAGGTGACCGGATTGTAGCCCCAGCCATTGGCCAGCCCGAGCGGCGGCAAATGCCGCTCGTCAATCCAGGCGGTAATCGGCATCAGTTCGACGGCTGACACGCCGAGCCGGGTAAGGTGATCGATTATCGCGGGATGGGCGAGCGCGCGGAGCGTGCCGCGATCGTGAGCCGGAATATCAGGATGCCGCATGGTGAAGGCGCGCACCGACACTTCATAGATGAGGCCGCCCGGTCGAAAAAGCGGCGGCGCGGGCGCGATTTCAGACGTGCGTTCGCGCACAACCGCCTTCGGCACCAGCACCGCCGTATCGACGCCACGCTCGCTCGCCGTCAGGCGCGTATCGTAGGCATAGGGGCGATCGATCTCGACTGCATAAGGATCGACCAGCAATTTGTCCGGGTCGAACCAGAGCCCGCCTTCGGGGGCATAGGGACCGTCAGCGCGAAGGCCGTAGCGCGCACCTTCCCGCAAGCCGCCCACAAACCGCGCGAACGCGCCATCGCCTTCCGGCGTCAGTTCCAGCCTGTCGGTTTCGAGCTTGCCCTGCTGATCGAAGAGCGAAACCCATATCCGCTCGGCAGCGCCGGACCACGCGGCAAAGCGCACGCCGCCTTGCTGGACAAGGCTGCCGAAACGCGGGGATTTATCCGAGTAGGTCGTATTGGTCAGGTGATGACACTCGGCTTGTCGCGGCCGGTATGGCTGCGGATTCCGGCGATGTCATCGGCGGCGGCAATCAGGTCGGCAAGTGCTGCCTGTGTCTCCATGCCGTGCTTTGACGGGTCGGGTTCGTAGCGCTCGATGTAAACGCGCAGCGTCGCCCCGCTGGTGCCGGTGCCCGACAGGCGAAAGACGACACGCGAGCCGCCTTCGAAAAGCACGCGGATGCCCTGATGCTCGCTGACCGAGCCGTCAACCGGATCGTGATAAGCGAAGTCATCGGCCTTCTCGACGGTCAGACCACGCACCTTGGTTCCGGGCATCGAGGCCAGCTTGCCGCGCAGTTCCGACACCAGCGCATTGGCGCGCTCGGTCTCGACCTCCTCGTAGTCGTGGCGCGAATAATAGTTGCGGCCATAGGTGGCCCAGTGCTTCGTCACGATCTCCTTCACGCTTTCACCGCGCGCGGCGATGATGGAGAGCCACAACAGCACCGCCCAAAGTCCGTCTTTCTCGCGCACATGGTTGGAGCCTGTGCCGGCGCTTTCCTCGCCGCAGATCGTCGCCATTCCGGCATCGAGCAGGTTGCCGAAGAACTTCCAGCCGGTCGGCGTTTCATAGATGCCAACACCAAGCTTTTCCGCAACGCGGTCGGCCGCCCCGCTGGTCGGCATGGAACGGGCGATACCGGCCAGGCCCTTCCTGTAACCGGGCGCCACGGTGGCGTTGGCGGCAAGCATGGCGACCGAATCCGAAGGGGTGACGAATATGCCCTTGCCGATGATCAGGTTGCGGTCGCCGTCGCCGTCCGAAGCCGCGCCGAAATCCGGCGCATCCGCGCTCATCATCTCGTCATAGAGATGCTTGGCGTGAACGAGGTTCGGGTCGGGGTGGTGACCGCCGAAGTCAGGCAGCGGCTTGAAGTTGCGGCAAGTACCGTCCGCAGCGCCAAGGCGGCGCTCCAGGATTTCCTTGCCATACGGACCCGTAACGGCGTGCATGGCATCGAAACGCATGCGGAAGCCCGATTCAAAAAGCTTACGCAAAGCATTGAAATCGAACAGGCTTTCCATCAGCTCGGCGTAGTCCTTGACCGGATCGATGACCTCCACGGTCATGTCGCCGGCCTTGACAGTCCCGACCTTGTCGATGTCGATCTCACCGATGTCGGCGATCTTGTACTCTCTGATCGCCTTCGACTTGGCGAAGATCGCATCCGTGATTTTTTCAGGAGCCGGGCCGCCATTTTCGGCATTGTACTTGATGCCGAAATCCTCGTGCGGACCGCCCGGGTTGTGGCTGGCCGACAGAATTATGCCGCCGAAAGCCTTGTACTTGCGGATCACGTTGGATGCGGCAGGCGTGGACAGGATACCGCCCTGCCCGACCATCACCTTGCCGAACCCGTTGCCAGCAGCAATGCCGATCACCTTCTGGATAACCTCGCGATTGTAGAAGCGACCATCCCCGCCGAGCACCAGCGTCTTGCCTTCGAAACCGTCCAGCGCGTCAAAGATCGACTGGATGAAGTTCTCCGCATAATGCTCCTGCTGGAACACCGGCACCTTCTTGCGCAGGCCGGACGTGCCCGGCTTCTGATCGTCGTAGGGTTTGGTGGCGACGGTGCGTATCATCTGTCAGTCAGCCTTCTTGGACATGAGCATGCGATAGAGATCAACGTATCTGGCAGCACTTCGATCCCACGACACGTCGGCCTTCATGCCTTGCCGCTGGATCGTGGTCCATACCGACGAATTGCCATAGGCTTCGGCCATCCGATGGACCGCGTACAACAACGAACCCGCGTTATCCGGTTCGAACTGGAAGCCGGTCGCAACGCCTGCCGCAAGCGCGGCATCATTGGCGTCGATGATCGTGTCGGCCAAGCCACCGGTGCGGGCAACCAGAGGCACGCAGCCGTAACGCAGGCCGTAAAGCTGCGTCAGCCCGCACGGTTCGAACCGGGACGGAATCACGATGGCGTCGCAACCGCCCTGCATCAGATGGGAAAGCTTCTCGTCATAGCCGACGACGACGCCCACCCGTCCGCGATGACGCGCCGCCGCTGCCAGCAAGGCGCCTTCCAGAGCGGCATCACCGGAACCGAGGATCGCCAGCCGCGCGCCCGCGGCGACGATACCGTCCAGAGCGGCCGCCAAGGTGTCGATGCCCTTTTGCCATGTGAGACGGCTGACCACGCAAATGATCGGACCGGCATCGCTTTCAAGCGAGAACCGTTCCTCCACCGCAGCCTTGTTGGCCTTGCGCGCTTTCAGCGTCTTGGCCGAATAGGCCGCAGCCAGTTGCTTGTCGGTCGCAGGGTCCCAGATATCAACATCGATGCCGTTGGCGATGCCGTAAAGGTCGGCCGCGCGCATGTTGATCAGGCCGTCCAGCCCCATGCCGAACTCCGGCGTGCGGATTTCCTGGGCATAGGTCGGGCTCACCGTCGTGATCGCCCATGCGGCCTGCAATCCCGCCTTCAGGAAGCCGACGCCCCCGTAATACTCGACGCCATCGACAGCCATCGCCTCGGCCGGCAGGCCAAGGCCGCTGAAAATGTCGGCACCGAACCGACCCTGAAAGGCGAGGTTGTGCACCGTGATGAGCGACGGAACGCCCGCCGCCTTGCCGTAGCGCATGTAGGCAAGCGTAATCGCGGCCTGCCAGTCATGGGCGTGCACGATGTCGGGCTGATAGCCCTTGATCGCGCCGGCAGCTATGTCGCCGCCGATGCGGCCAAGTGCTGCGAAACGCCGCCAATTGTCCGGCCAATCCGCGCCGGTCGCGTCGCCATAGGGTCCGCCGGGGCGGTCGAACAGATGCGGTGCGTCGATGACGAACAGGTCAAGTTCGCCAACCTTGGCGGAATAGACGCCAGCCTTGCCGCCATGAAGGTCCGGATATTGAAGGACGGGCTTCGCCTTCTTGAACGCAGCCATCACCGCCGGATAGCCGGGCACGAGCGAGCGCATGGCGACGCCCTTGCCGGCCAGCGCGATGGGCAGAGCGCCGGTCACATCGGCAAGCCCGCCGGTCTTGATCAACGGGAAAATCTCCGGCGTGACCGAGAGAACCTGCATGCGCCTACAGTCCCAGCTTGTCGATCATCGGCTGCGTGATCAGGCAGATGCCGCGTTCGGACACACGGAAGCGCTTGGCGTCGAGAACCGGATCTTCGCCCACGACCAGCCCTTCCGGTATCTGGACGCCGTGATCGATGACAACATTGGTCAGCCGCGCATTGCGGCCAACCACGCAGTCCGGCAGCATCACGACATGATCGAGCGTTGAATAGGAATTGATGCGCGCGCCAGTGAAAATCAGGCTGCGCTTCAACGATGCACCCGAGACGATGCAGTCGCCCGACACCAGCGAGGAAACCGCCATGCCGCGCCGGCCATCTTCATCGTGCACGAATTTTGCCGGCGGCTTCAATTCCGCGTACGTCCAGATCGGCCAGTCGCGGTCGTAGAGGTCGAGTTCCGGCGTAACATCGGTAAGATCGATATTGG
>MKRZ01000125.1:0-5579 GCA_001897075.1 Mesorhizobium sp. 61-13
ACAAGGCCCGCACCTGCCTGTTCGTCAAGCGCTCGCTCGGCTCAGGCTATGCCGGCATCGACAACACGCTGTTCTACAAGGACGGCACCATGATGCTCCTCGGCGACGCAAAGAAAATGACCGAGGAAATCGTCAAGGCAATGGACCACTAGGGATTCAAGTCAGAGCGGGCTGCAAATGGCGGCCCGCAAGAGAAGCCGCCTTCGGGCGGCTTCATTCGTTCTGAACGGATAACATATGCCCGGTTGTTCTGTAGTGACCACTACGCCTTAACTGGGCCTGCCTCCAATCTATGCGCAGGACAATAATCTGTTGCGTTGTCAGCATTGGACTATCGCGGCCGGCATTATATTTATTTGAATATAACGATGATTTAGGAAGGAGAGCAGTATGAGACTAGATGGCAAAATCGCGGTGGTGACTGGCGGATCTCAGGGTATCGGAGAGGCGATCGCGCTGAAGTACGGTGAAGAGGGTGCAGATGTCGCCATCGTGTCCATAGGCGACCAATCCGGTGCTTTGCGAATAGTGAGCCAGTTGGAAGCCAAGGGGAGGCGCGCGAAATCCTATGTGGCAGATTGCGCCCAAGTTTCGGAAATCGAAAGCGTGGTCAAGCGGATCGTAGCCGACTTCGGTGGGGTTGATATCCTCGTGAACAACGCAGCGATTTTCCGCAATTTTTCAATTGGCGACACCACCGAGCAGGTATGGGACTCACAGGTCGACCTGAACCTCAAGGGCACATTCTTTTTCGCTAGGGAAGTCCTCCCACATCTGCGCAAGCGCGGTGGTGGAAAGATCATCAATATTGCCTCCATCGCCGGCGTTGGTGCGTTTCCAAATTGCGTTGCCTACTGCGCCTCCAAAGGCGGGGTCGTCAATCTGACCAGGGCCCTTTCCGTGGAACTGGCCAAAGAGAAAATCAACGTCAATACCATTGGCCCTGGCAACGTCGCTACGCCCATGAACGCACACCTGCAAGCAGACGAGCCTTACGTCGCGGCGCAGCAGAAGCGTACGCCAACGGGCAGGGCATTCATGGAAGTCAAAGACATCACCGGTGCTGCCCTGTTCCTGGCCAGCTCTGAGTCCGATGGCGTCCACGGCGCGACCCTGATGGTGGACGATGCCTGGTCTGCTTAGGCCAGGGCTCGATTCAATACAGGATTCTAAACCCACGGTGGAAAAATGCAGATGCAAGACAATGCAGTCGAAGTAGTCAAAGGATTTCTAGAAGCTCTTGGACGAGGAGATATGAAAAAAGCGGTGGCTTCGTTCACAGATGATGGCGTCATCCAGATGCCTGGCAGCAGCGAAATGCCTTGGGCTGGTGTTTGGCGTGGAAGGAGTGCGATTGAGGACTACTACAAGGTAATGCCGCAGGCACTCGACATTCGCGGAGCTACGCAAACGCGCTGGGTGTCACAGGGCAACGTGGTCGTGGTGACTGGCACGGAGCATGCGGCATCGCGAGTCAGCGGCAAAGAATACAAAGGAACGTGGTGCTGGGTCATGGTCGTGCGCGGAGACAAGATCGAGTCCCTGGAATCCTATGAGGACACGGAAGCGATGCGTTCTTGTGCGCCATGGCGATGATCTGAAACTACGTTCTGTCTCCCAAGCGTTTTGGACCGGTTGCCTTGTGCATCCGGTCCTTTTTATGACGCGTAGCGGAGGCATATGTGGCAACAGAAATTTGATCCCTGCTCTCGCGAAGGGGTTGCTGAACGGGCGACGAGTTCGCCAACATCTAGCGGCCTACAGGTGATTAATCGCATAGGACGCACAAATTTCGCCGAAGAGTATTAGAACACTGTCCTGTTCTCTTATCGACTATGCCCCATAGGCCATCCGCCGAATGATCGAGGCGGAGAGGTTCTAGCAACAATGCAGTGAACGACTGCGGATATGGGGAACCACAATGAAACCTACGATATCTTTGATGAAAGCAGTGTTGTTAGCTGGTGCAGCCACGATGGCGATGCACACCGCGGCTGGCGCAACCGACAAGCCGATCAAAATCGGGTTTGCGATCGCCCAGAGCGGATGGATGTTCGCCTACGACAAAGCACCGTTCGAAGCTGCCCAGCTTAAGATCGATGAGATCAATGCTGCTGGCGGGTTGCTCGGCCGTAAAATTGAGTTTGAGGTCAAGGACACTCGGACAGACCAAGAACAGTCTTCAAGGGCCGGGTCGGAATTGGTGCAATCAGGTGTAGACCTTCTGATTGTTTCTTCCGACTATGACTTTGGTGCGCCTGCAGCGCTTGCGGCGCAGGCGGGTGGAGTCGTTGCCATCAGTCCAGGAGCGGCCGATCCCAAAATGGGCGCGCAAGGAGTCGGACCTTTTGTCTTTACAGCCAATGGTGCGGCCCAGCTCGAGGGAATTGACATGGCGGAGTGGGCCTACGAGCGCCAAGGTATCCGCAATCCCTATGTGCTCGAAGACCAGTCGATCGAATACTCGAAGTCAGGCTGTGCGGGCTTCCGCTCGGCGTGGAAGGAGCTATCGCCGGATAAACCCCTTGCTGGCAGTTCGGTGTTTAGTGGCAGCGACATTTCCATCGCTGCTCAGATAACCGATTTCAAGGCAATTTCTCCGGCGCCTGACGCAATTTTCCTCTGCAGCGTCACTCCAGGCGGCGCAAGTGCAATTCGCCAGGTCAGAGCCGCAGGTATCGAAGTGCCAATTCTTGCAAATGTCGGCATGACTGATGACTATTGGCTGGGAGCGGTGCCGAACCTGAGCAATTTTTACGTTCCGACTTTCATGTCGATCTTCGGCGATGACCCGCGGCCGGAACTCAATACTTTTCTCAAAGCGTACGAAGCGAAGTATGGTAAGCGACCAGAGTCTGCATACGCGGTGTTGGGCTACAGCCTAATCGAGCAGTGGAAGATTGCTGTGGAGCGTGCCGGAACAACCGAGGCAGCAGCCGTTACGGCAGAACTCGAAAAGTTCAAGGATGAGCCTCTGACAATTGGCCCGACCTCTTACAGCGCAGACCGCCACATCCAAGTGAACCGACCCTTGCTGATTATGGAAGTGCAGAACGGAAAGCACAAATCGCTTGAGGTTTGGCGCAACAAGCAAATTCCGTCGACGGAGCTCCTGTTTCGCGTCGGCGACTGAAATAGCGGTTTAGTCGGGAAACAAGGAAGGGCGGCAGTTGCCGCCCTTTTCTGTTGCGGTCACTTAGTGGGCTTCACGAAATGTGTAAATTTAAGAACTCATCAACTCGAAGCCGCTGATGAGGTAATACGATAGTGGTTGCCGACGACTCCTCAATGATTGCCGGTCCGGCAATATCCAGGTCCACAGGCATCAAATGCCTGTCGAAAATACGGGTGTTGTGAATGCCTTCCATGCCGAAATTAACAATTCTGTCGCCCTTGTAGGCCGTTTGCGACGATCTTCTTCCGGCTTTTCGGATTCGAAGTTCAGGTTGGGTTGCCGAGACCTCGGCAATCAACTTGAAATTCACGAGTTCACTGGGTGCATCATCTATCGTGAAGGTGTAGTTGCGTTCGTGCACCGCGTTGAAAGCGTTTTCGAGCGATTTGATATCACCAAGAGGAAGCGTAATTGGAACACTAACGACATGCTCCTGACCAAGATAACGCATGTCCAGGGATCGTCTGAACACGATCTTGTCACGGCTAATCTGGAATTCTTCCTCGAAGTGCTTTTCTGCCTCGCCCTGCAACTCCTTGAAGACGCGATCCAGGTCTTCTGTCCGAGTGTTATCCAGCCGTTGCAGATGTGTTCTTACGAAGTCCCGACGCGGTGATGTCGTAAACATTCCCCATGCTGATGCAAATCCTGGATCCGGCGGAACAATAATTTTCCGTACGCCTAGTTCCGAGCCAAGCACGGACGCATGCATCGGGCCGGCGCCTCCCGTAGCGATCATAACAAAGTCCCTAGGATCATGCCCGCGTCGGACCGAAACAAGGCGAAGGGCGTTTATCATGTTTGAGTTGGCTATCTGCACTATCCCTGACGCGACATCATCAAGGCTAATGTCCAGTTCGCGGGCAACCCGTTTCAGGCTTTGTCTGGCCTTTTCGATGTCGAGCGCGATTTGACCTCCGGCAAAATTTTCAGGATTCAGGATGCCGAGATGCAGCATTGCGTCGGTCGTTGTGGGTTGCGTTCCGCCTTTTCCGAAACAAGCAGGGCCAGGAGCGGCACCGGCGCTTTCTGGACCAACATTGAGGATGCCGTAGGGGTCGATCTTGGCTATCGACCCCCCTCCCGTTCCAATTTCAACCACATCCACAACCGGGATTTTTATTGGATAGCCGGGATAGGTCTCACTGCGCTCAAGTCGATATTCCGTTGTGACTGGCGTCTCTCTGTTTTCGAGAACCGCGCACTTTGCCGTAGTGCCGCCGACATCGAAGAAAATGACGTTCGATTCACAAATCGCCTCGGAAATACGTTTTACATAACCGATGCCGGCCGCTGGTCCTGATTCGATGAGTGTGATTGGATGTTTTTTTGCCAATGTCGTCGTGGTGTGGCCACCATTCGACTGAACCGCGACAACCGGGCACTGGAAACCTCGCGTCGCTAGGGCCGTTTCCAATCCTTCAAGAAAGAAAAGCGCCTTCGGTTGTACATAGGCATTCAGTACCGCAGTATTTGCCCGCTCATACTCTCCCCACTCGCGCGTCAGTTCGCTTGACGTGGTGATGGCGATATCGGGAAGGCGCGAGGCAAGATAGTTGGCGAAGAGAATCTCATGCTGGGGCTCGGCATAGCTGTGCATGAACTGAATGGCGACGGACTCCACACCTTCAAACCGGAAATAATCGACAAGCTTGTCAGCATCCGTCAGTGCGAGCGCGCTCAACACGTTCCCATTGTGATCTATTCTTTCACGCACCTCGAATCGCAGGTCCCTCGGCACAAACGGTTCGGGTTTTTTGAAGGTGAAATCATAGATGTTGGTGCGCGAGCCACGAGCAATTTCGAGAACATCGCGGAAGCCCGCCGTTGTTACGAGAGCTGTTCTGGCGCCCTTGCGCTCAACGATTACGTTAACGACGAGGGTGTTGCCATGAATGAAGGAGGTTATCTCGTCGGGCCGTACGCCTAGGACATCAAGGGCCTGCTGAATTCCCTCAACAGGATTCTCCGACGTGGTCGGTAGCTTGGCTGACCGCGATTCTCCGGTTTCATCCTCGAGGTAAACCGCGTCTGTGAATGTTCCTCCGATGTCGACTGCCAAACGCGCCATTGCAACTAGCTTCCCCGGTCGATCAAAGGCTCTGGGAGGTTTTGATTACCGTCAAATTCGACGTACCCGTAGAGGTGGCGCGCAGTCTTGCGATCAACATAGCCGCGTTTCACATCGCTTCTTATTGCAGCTTTGCTTCTCTCGCTTGCATTGCCGTAGCCGCCGCCGCTGCTCGTCAGGACGCGAAATCTGTCCCCTTTGTTGAGTGGTGTGTAGGGCATTCGTGCCGCGCGATGGACGGTGCCGTTGCGTATCAGTTCCACGATGTTGGATGAGCCTTCGCCGCCATCGTTATATCCCCAAGGTTTGTGAACAGAACGACCGGCGCTCGCG
>MKRZ01000125.1:5617-13408 GCA_001897075.1 Mesorhizobium sp. 61-13
CCACGAAATTCGCCTGGGCCCGCTGCTTCGGCAGTGTTCAAAGAATATTCATTGATACGGATGGGATATTTGGTTTCGAACAATTCGATGGAATAATTGCATGACTGGCCGTCGGTCACGCCGATCAAGGCGTTTTCACCGTCGCTTCCGGCTCTGGCTCCCCAACCTCCGACATGTGGTTCGACAACGACGAAAGGCAGTTGTGTCTTCGGGTCTTTCCCGCCGATGTAGGAGACGCAAAGGCTCAGATAGTGCCCGACGCCGATCCGGGCGCTTAGTATGGGCGCCAAAGCACGCCAGACCAGATCGATCGCATGAGCTGTTACTTCGTAGTACCAGCCCGTCGCGGCAGGCTTCTGGGCGGAAAAAATCGTTCCATCGGGAACTATGATTTTGAGGGCCTTGAAACATCCATCGTTGAGCGCGCGGACAGGGTCAACAATAGCTTTGAAAATCGTACACACGGCAGCTTCGAGAGCGCCCTTGGTGCAATTGAGAGGGGAATTTCGCTGAGCTGACGATCCGGTGAAATCTACGGTCATCAGGTCGTTGGCGATTGTCACAGCCACCTGGATAGGGATTGGATCGGAAGACAAGCCATCACCGTCAATCCAGTCCTGAGCCAGATACGAGCCATTGGGGAGAGCAGCGACGCTACGCCGACCTACTGCTTCGCCTACCTTTAGAATCTCTTGAAAGGCAAGCTCCAGTTTTCCCGAGCCATAGCGCTCGCAAAGTTCTCGTATTCGCAACGCACCGATTCTTACGCTGGCAATCTCGGCTTGAAGATCGCCAAGCGTCATTTCGGGCAGGCGAACGTTCAGCCGAATAAGATCGAAGATGTTCTCTTCGCGATATCCTTCACGAAACAGTTTCAGTGAGTTGAAACGCAGACCTTCCTGATAGATTTCGGAGGCGGTTGGAGAGAGAGAACCAGGTACCGCGCCGCCAAGCTCGGCCCAATGCGCGATTGAGACAGCGAATGCGACTATGCCACCTTCGAAAAAGACAGGGTCGATAACCGCCACGTCGGCGGTATGTGTATGCCCGACAAAAGGGTCGTTCGTGATGAACATGTCGCCGGGTCTTATATTGTGGCCATACTTCCTCCTGATGGCCTTGATCAGATGCGCATATATGCCGGTGAACGCGGTAATTCCGTTTGCTTGGCTTATTAGGCGGCCATCGGGTCCGCAGATTCCGCAAGAGAAGTCGAGCACTTCATAGATGACGGGGCTCATGCTCGTACGGGCAAGAACAATTGCCATCTCGTCCGATATCGCATTGATGCGTCCCCGGAATATTTCTACTTCCGCAAACGAAAGGGACGATGCGGCTGGAGAGGGGCGCCGAACTCTTCGATTTTCAACCATATGAAACCCGCGTGCGACTTCGACACATTAATGGCGTATCATGTACGTACCAATGCCGATGGATTATTAATCAATTTTCCAACGGCATTAATCCTCGGTTTTCTTATCGGATATCGTCCTGATGCGGAATGCCGAACCAAGGCAGCGAGCGTCGATCTTGCGGATCTGCTGCCGTTTGATACGAGGTGCCTCTCAATGGCTGGTTGTAAGCATTGGACGCCGGTATTTTTCTTGGGGAGGCTTGGTATAACGCCTGATTGCATTGGGCGGCCCCAGAGAAGAATGGCAACGGGAGAAAATGATTATGGCCTCCACCGGTTCACGCGATACCGTAGCGCGGTTTTTCGATTGCTTGGGTTCGGCCCGGATGCGGGAAATCGTGGATGTTTTTTCGGACGACGGCACAATCGATATGCCGGGCACGAATGATCTTCCGTGGGCCGGCCGCTGGACTGGGCGGCAGAGGCTCGAAGAATACTTCCGCGTCATGCCGGCAGCCTTGGACATTCGCGGTGCAACTCAGGACGTTTGGTTGATCGACGGTAACAATGTGGTCGTGAGCGGCACGGAACACGGAGCCTCTCGCGTATCCGGCAAAGAATACCACGCAAAATGGTGTTGGAGATTTGTCGTCGAGGCGGGGAAGATCAAGCTGTGGGATGCGTACGAGGATACCGAAGCAATGTTCAATGCAGGTCCTTGGCGTTGAGTTAACCGGCTTTCGGTAGCTCTTGAGATCGCAGCCGGTCTATTGGTAACCCCGATATCCCCGTGCCTTGCTAAGAATAATCTTACCAAACCGGGTTTCTGAAATGAACGCGCTGGACAGCGTGCTCGTTGAGCTTGAGCGCGATTTCAAGACTTCAATTGAGAGGCTTTGCGATTGGCTGCGAATACCGTCTATTTCTGCAGATCCTGCATCTGCTGGACATTGCCGTAATGCCGCACTTTGGATCCTTGACGAGCTAAGACGTGGCGGATTCACATGCGAGTTGTTGGAGACGCCGCGCAATCCCGTGGTTTACGCTAGATTTCCGAAGCCGGGCGTAAAGCGGATATTGTTCTACGGGCATTACGATGTCCAACCGCCAGACCCGCTGGAACTATGGCGAACGGGCCCGTTTGATCCTGTCATTCAAACGCTTGACGATGGGACGGAGGCGATATGCGCCCGAGGCGCCGCCGATGACAAGGGTCAAGTGATGACTTTCGTCAATGCATGCAGAGCATGGATCAAATCCACGGGCACGTTGCCATTCGATGTCACTTTGCTGATTGAGGGCGAAGAAGAGATTGGTTCGCAGAATCTGGGGGCCTTGATTGAAGCGCACCAAGACCGACTCGGTTGTGACCTCCTTTTTGTCTGTGACACGAATATGTGGGATCGTAAGCGGCCGGCGATAACCAGGTCGCTCAGAGGTCTCCTGCAAGGTGAGGTTGCGGTCCGATGCTCGGATCGTGACCTGCATTCCGGTGTCTTTGGCGGCGTGGCGCAGAATGCAGTTCAGGTTCTTTGCGATATGCTGTCCAAGGTTCGCACCCGAGATGGCGCAATCGCAATTCCCGGTTTTTATGACCCCGTCGAGGAGCCTCCTTCGGAGCTGCGCGCGGTGTGGATGGCCCTAGGCGTCAAAGAAGCTGAGTTTCTCGGACAGGTTGGGTTGTCGAAGTCAATTGGCGAGACGGATCGAGCGTTAGTCGAGCAAATGCAGTCGCGCCCCAGCTTCGATATCAATGGAATCTCTGGCGGGTATCAAGGAGTTGGCGGCAAGACCATCATCCCTTCGGAAGCCACAGCCAAGGTGTCGTTTCGTCTGGTGGCTGGTCAGAACCCGCATGTGATTTGGGAATCGTTTGAGCGCTTCCTGACGGAGCAGGCCCCAGTCGATTGCGTCCTTCAGTTTTGCAAGCAAGCCGCATCGACCGCATTCGCATATTCGGGCGCGCAGGACGACATAGAAGCGGTCGCGACGGCCCTGGAGGCGACATGGAGGCAGCCACCGGTCGTAGTAGGCACGGGTGTGTCAATTCCTATCATGAGCGAATTCAAGCGTGTGCTCGGGCTTGACGCCATTATGGTCGGCTTCGGCCAGGAAGACGACCGCATCCATTCCCCGAACGAAAAGTACGATGTCGAGAGCTTCAGACGTGGCGCAGAATCCTGGGCCCGCATTCTTTGCGAGCTCTCTTCGGGCGAAAAGGACGTCGCTGCTACTAATGCCTGAAAGGCATGATCGGCCATCAGAGGGCATTGGAAATGCACTGTGTAAGCATGGCTCTATTTGAGCGATCTCCTGACTTAACCAGTTTCGTGTTGGGTAGTCGGCGGGTTCGAGAACGCGAGTTCCATCTTCCTGATAAGCGGTTGGGCAGGGCATGACTGAAATCGTGGCAAAGGATGGCGGTGCGAGCGCAGGGCGACCTCTTTCAATGGAGGGTGTCGGTGTCAGGTTTGGGCGTCTTAGTGCCCTTGACGGTGTTGACCTGAAGCTGCGCCCCAATTCGGTGACTGGACTGATCGGTCCAAACGGCGCTGGCAAAACTACGGCGGTCAACGTTTTGACTGGCTTTCAAAAGCCTACCTCGGGAAAGATATTTCTCGGGTCTCAAGAACTTACTGGTCACACTCCCGAAGAATTCGCGCGCCAGGGAGTAACGCGTAGCTTTCAGTCGGGCCGGCTTTTCTCCAAGCTTTCGGTAATCGACAATGTTGCATCGGCGGCCATTGGCATTCGGCGGCTTGGTCGTACAAAAGCTCGCGAACATGCCTACGGTATTCTGGAATGGATCGGGTGTGCAGATGTGGCTTCCGCCTTTGCCGGCACGTTGCCGCACGGAGTTCAGCAGCGCGTGGGCCTTGCGCGCGCGATTGCGGGCTTTCCGAGTTTCATTTTGCTTGACGAGCCGGCAGCAGGCCTGGGCCGCACCGACTGTGATGGCCTGATAGCACTCATCCAGAAGATACCGAGTAAATTCGAATGCGGCGTCTTGCTGATCGAGCATAACATGACTGTGATCATGAATGCATGCAGTTCAATCGTGGTCTTTGCGGGTGGTCGCCGCATCGCTGAGGGAACTCCAGCGGAGGTGGCGCACGATGCTGAGGTGCGCCGAGCATACTTAGGCTCCGCTAATGAGCAAACGATGGCTATCTGAGGATAGGGGGAGCGATGAGTTATTTTTTGCAAAGTATTGTAGATGGCGCTTCTCTTGGCAGCATCTATGCACTTATCGCGCTCGCGATCGGTTTCGTATTCGGTATTTTGCGGCTGATAAACTTCACGCAGAGCGATTACATCACGTATTGCGCCTACGCACTTATCATACCCTCCACAGCCGCTATGCCGGCCCTATTCATAGGTGCATGGCCTGCTGCGCTAATGGTCATTTCCGTGCTTCTAATCGGCGTCGTTCTTGCCCTCTTGACCGAACGGTTTGCATTTCGGGCAATTCGCGACGCGGAGCCTGAAATTCTTCTCATTTCGTCATTTGCAACGTCCTATCTGCTTCAACACATACTGATGGCGGTGTACTCTACGCGGCCGAAGTCGGTTTCAATTGGAAATTGGCTGGGTGAACCGGTCGCCTTTGCGGGCCTGCGCGTACCGCTGATCCAACTTGTGACGCTTGGTGTGACGGGCGCGGCGCTGATCGCACTGGTTGCAATGCTGCGATATACTGAATTCGGCATCAAAATTCGTGCGGCGGCGGAAAATTATCGCATGGCCCGATTGCTTGGGGTCAGGGCCAACGCCGTTATTGCAGGGTGCTTCGCCATTAGCGGCCTCATAGGCGGCGCCGTCTCGCTGCTCCTTGTAGCTCAGACGGGCTCGCTCGACATCCTTATGGGTGTTAGTCCCGTCATTATCGCTTTCTTCGCAACTGTCATTGGCGGAATGGGAAGTTTAATGGGGGCCGTGCTGGGAGGCTTCCTTGTCGGCATGGTAAGCCAGCTGCTTCAGGCCTACCTGCCGGGCGAAGCACGCGAATTCCGCGATGCGTTTCTGTTTGCTTTCACAATTCTCGTGCTGATCGCCCGGCCTAATGGGCTCATCGCAAGCTCTGCCATAGGCCAGCGCACATGAAGAACAATCGCTTTGTATCAAGCATTCCGGGAGACACTTGGCTCCTCCCTAGCGCGCTTGCGATCCCGTTAGGAGTTGTCGCCGTCGGGGTTCAGTACTTCGGTCCACCGACGATCGCAGTAACGGTAACTGAAATCTACATCCGCCTTGTAGCGGCTTTGGCGATCTACATGTTCTCCAGCAATACGGGCATCATTTCTTACGGGCATGTCGCCTTCATGGGCATAGGGGCATATGCCAGTGCATGGCAAACGTGCTGTGTCATGATGAAACCGATAACCATGCACGGCCTGCCAGCTTTTCTCAAAACTGCGAATTTCCCTGTCGTTCCATCAGCCATCGCTGCGGGCGTTCTGGCCGCAGTAGTAGCACTCGTGGCGTCACTCGTTATCATGCGCTTGAACAGCATAGCGGCCGCCATCGCCACCTTTGCGCTACTCTTCATTTTCCAGTCCGTCTACGGTCACTGGGATTCGGTAACGATGGGCGTCAGTACGATGATCGGGCTACCTCAATATGTAACCCCCGTTCATGTCTGGATTTGGGTAGCAATAGCTATCCTGGTGGCCTTCATCTTGCAGAACAGTTCCATCGGACTGATGCTAAGGGCCTCGCGTGACGAGCATACGGCGGCACGTGCATGTGGAGCCCGCATCCTCAAGTACCGGGTAATCGCCTTCACCATCAGCGCGTTTTTTGCCGGTATCGCCGGTGTGATGCTGGGCCACAGGATTGGTACGATCTCTGTTGCCACGTTCCACCTCGACCTCACTTTCCTGCTGTTGGCGATGGTTGTTGTCGGAGGGCTACGCAGTCTCTCTGGTGTTGTGCTTGGTGTGATCATTGTCAGTGTGATTATGGAAGTACTTAGACTGTTTCAGGGCGGCGTTTCCATCGGCGGACAAATCGTTTCGCTGCCTGCCGGATCGGTCCAGATTGGTATTGCGCTGGTGATGATACTGGTATTGCGCTTCAGGCCGGACGGTATCGCGAAAGGCCTGGAGTTCGATGTAAAACGGTGGCTGGGACGATCCAGCGACGAAGTCGCACTTCGTCGTTCGGATTCTGGTTCGAGCGCGGCGGAGTAACGGCTTATGCTGACTTTGCGTAACCTTGCAGTCAACTATGGCGCTGTCCCCGCGATCCATGATGTGAGCGCTGAATTTGAAGCGGGCACCGTCAACTTTATAGTGGGCCCGAACGGTGCAGGGAAATCGACGCTTCTGCTGACTATTGCCGGAGCGTTGCGACCTAGGATGGGTTCGATATCGTTCCGCGGAAAGACCATATCTGGAATGAACCCGGAGGATGTTGCATCACAGGGATGCTCCCTGGTCCCAGAAGGGCGTCAGGTTTTTAGTCGGCTCACAATAAACGAGAATCTGCGTCTGGGTTCGATTGCTGGACGGCGCAAGGGTGGCAGCTCGGCGGATACCGAGGAAGTGCTGAGCCTATTTCCGATCTTGCGTGAACGCTACTCTCAGGCGGCCGGCACATTGTCGGGGGGAGAACAGCAACAGCTATCCATAGCCCGCGCACTGCTGACGCGGCCTGAATTGCTGCTTATCGATGAACCTTCCTTAGGCCTTGCTCCTTTGGTGGTGGATGGGGTGTATGAAATCTTACGCAAGTTGAAGAATGATAGTCTGACGATGATAATCGTGGAGCAACAGGCCACAAGAGTTAGGAATAATGGTGATACGGTGACTGTTGTTCGTGATGGTCACGTAGCGTTTTCAAGTAAAGTTTCAACCATATCAGATTATTCTGAGCTTGAAAAAGCTTACTTTGGGTTTAGCTGATACCCATCCAAGACATATAATCAGTAGAAGAGATAGCTTCCAAATATCACAATTTATTTTAATTATACTGCGAGAGAGATCGTTAACGACGCCGAAGGAGCAACCGCCCCGGAAACTCTCAGGCAAAAGGATCGCAGTGTAACAACATTCTGGAAAGAGGCGCGATAGCGTCCGCCGTCGGGATAATGCTCTCAGGCAAAGATACAGAAGGGGCTTGGCTCGCTTGCGAGCAAGGAGACCCTTTTGTCGAAATTGAAACCCAACGATGGTGCATCTTTGCCTGATGGCAAAATGTTCACCCGTCCGCTGTCGGAGGCGGATCCTACACTGTTTGCGCTGATCGGTTCTGAAAGCCGCAGACAGTCGGGGCAGATTGAACTCATCGCCTCAGAGAATATTGTTTCACGGGCAGTAATCGACGCTCATGGCAGCGTACTGACCAACAAATATGCCGAGGGATATCCTGGCCGGCGCTACTATGGTGGTTGTGAGTTCGTCGACGTCATCGAGCAGCTGGCTCTCGATCGCGTA
>MKRZ01000126.1:0-8353 GCA_001897075.1 Mesorhizobium sp. 61-13
CATGATCGCGCAGGAATTCAGCGACGACACGTCCATTGGCATTGGCCTTTTCCATGCGGATCGAAAGCGTCTCCAGCGAGCGCCCCAGCATCCAGCAGGAATGCGGATCGAGCTGCGTCCCGATAGCACCGCGCAATGCCTTGATCGGCTTGGTCACCGCTTTCGAGCCCATCACTGCGCCTGCGATGAGGTCGGAATGACCGCCGACATATTTGGTCAATGAGTAGAGCGAAACGTCAGCTCCAAATTCAATCGGCCGCTGAAACACCGGGCCGAGCAGCGTGTTGTCGCACATCACGACGGGCCGATGTCCTTGCTTCTTGCCAAGCTCGTCGGCAACCGCCTTCATCAGCGAAAGATCGATGACGCTGTTAATCGGGTTGGACGGAGTTTCCACCAGTATGATTGAAACCTTGCCCTTGGCGGCTGCCTCGTCGGCAGCCTTGCGAACCGCGCCGGCATCGACCCCGTCGGAGAAACCCACCGCACCGATGCCGAAGCCTGCCAACGTGCGGGCAAGCAGCGTTTCCGTGCCACCATAGAGCGGCTGCGAGTGCAGGATCACGTCGCCCGGCCGGGCATAGGCCAGGATCGCCGTCGCAATCGCCGACATGCCGGAGGAAAACAGGATGCAGGACTCGGTGTTCTCGTAGACCGCAAGGCGGTCCTCAACGATCTCGCTGTTCGGGTGGTTGAAGCGCGAATAGACGAGCCCCGCCGCCGTACCCTTCGGCGGTTCCTTGCGGCCGGACGTGTAGTCGAAGAAGTCGCGTCCCTCTTCCGCCGACTTGAACACGAAGGTCGATGTCAAAAAGACCGGCGGCTTGACCGCACCTTCCGAAAGCAGCGGATCGAAGCCATAGCCCAGCATTAGTGTTTCGGGGTGGAGCTTGTGGTTGCCGATATGGGTCTTGGAAGGCTTTGGCGCGGTCATGATGTTCCTCGAGATGAGATTGCCGGCACAATTTAGCTGATCCCAATGGATGGGTCCTTGCTATTTCGTGGCCAGTATAGGCATCTGCACGCAATCCAGCCCCATACGGTCCAGAGCATGCAGCAGAAAATTGCCGACGAGTTCGACCAGAAAATTCTCCACGAGCTACAGGCGGATGCGCGCCTGCCCAACAACGAGTTGGCCGAGCGCATAGGCCTGTCGCCCTCGCCCTGCCTGCGGCGGGTACGGCGGCTTGAAGAAACCGGCGTTATCCGGGGCTATACCACGTTGGTCGATCCGGCAGCGTTCGGCTGGACCATGATGGCCATTGCCACCATTCGCCTCAGCCAGCAGAACGAAGACGAAATCGTCATGTTCGAACAGGCCGTGCAGGAGTGGGACGAGGTGCTGGAATGCCATCTGGTTACCGGCTCGCGCGACTACATGCTGAAGGTCGCCGCCTCGGACCTTGGCGACTACGAGCGCTTCATCAAGCAGAAGATCGCGCGCCTGAAATGCGTCGCTTCGATCGAAACCAGCCTTGTCATGAACACGATCAAGGAACGGCGGGTTTAGGCAGCCGCTCGCCTGCGCAAGCAAAAGCGCGAACTCCTCGGCTTCGTCACCCCGGAATTCCCCTTCGAGCCAAACCAGAGAGAAACATCCGGCAACTCTAAGCATCCATGCAGAAAGGGGCGGTTTCCCGCCCCTTTCCAATTCAAGTCAGACAGCCTGTCGGCTTACTGCACGGCCTTGTCGGTGATGGCTGTGGTGTAAGCGCCCTCAGGAGCCTTGGTGATGATCTTCTGGTCGAGCAGAGCCTTGGCGGTGCGCTCGTAAGCTTCCGGAATGAGCTTGCCGTCGGCGTTGTCGATAAGCTTAGCAACCTCGCCCATCATGAACTTCTGATGGTTCTCGTCCTGCCCGCCATTCTCGACGACGATGCCTGCTGCTTCGTCGACGTTTTCGGTCGCGTATTTCCAGCCTTTCATCGAGGCACGAACGAAGCGAACCATCTTGTCTTCGAATGCCGGGTCCTTGAGCTTGTCTTCAAGCGCATAGAGACCGTCTTCGAGCAGATCGTTGCCCATGGCCGTATAGTTGAAGACGATGAGGTCTTCCGGCTTGTAGCCCGCGTCGAGCACCTGGCCGTATTCATTGTAGGTCATGACCGAGATGCAGTCCGCCTGCTTCTGGATCAGCGGCTGAACGTCGAAGCTCTGCTTCAGGACAGTCACGCCATCAGCGCCGCCTTCCGTCGAATAGCCGAGCTTGTTCATCCAGGCATAGAACGGATATTCGTTGCCGAAGAACCAGACGCCGAGCGTATGGCCCTTGAAATCGGCTTCCGTCTTGATCGGCCCATCCTTCGGGCACACCAGTTCCATGCCGGCCTTCTTGAAAGGCTGGGCGATGTTGACCAGCGCCACGCCCTTTTCGCGGGCAGCCAGTGCGCCGCCCATCCAGTCGACGATGACGTCGGCACCGCCGCCGGCAATCACCTGCTCAGGCGCAATGTCCGGGCCGCCCGGCTTGATGTCGACGTCGAGGCCTTCAGCTTCATAGAAGCCCTTGTCCTTCGCCACGTAGTAGCCCGCGAACTGGGCCTGCGTCACCCACTTCAGCTGCAACGTGACCTTGTCAGCAGCCATGGCTTGAAATGCCGCCAGCGAGAGAGCGCCGGCCAACACAGGAAGTAGAAGTCTTTTCATGTTTTTACCCTCTGGAGTTAAGTTTTCGAAGCTTATCACCCACTACCGCGTCTATCCACCTCGGACAGACGGATGCCAGAACGTGGCGGCTCTCTCGATGAGAGCGACCACTCCATAAAAAAGCGAGCCGGCAAGGGCTGCAACCGCGATCTCGGCCCACACCATGTCGATGTTCATCCTGCCGACTTCGGTGGAGATGCGGAAGCCCATGCCGACCACCGGAGTGCCGAAGAATTCGGCCACGATTGCACCGATCAGCGCCAGCGTGGAATTGATCTTCAGCGCATTGAAGATGAACGGCGCCGCCGCCGGCAACCTCAGCTTGAACAGCGTTTGCCAATAGTCGGACGCATAGGTGCGCATAAGGTCGCGCTCCATATGGCCGGAAGCCGCAAGCCCGGTCACGGTGTTCACCAGCATCGGGAAGAAGGTCATGATAATGACCACCGCCGCCTTCGACTGCCAGTCGAAGCCGAACCACATGACCATGATTGGCGCGACACCGATGATCGGCAGCGCCGACACCATGTTTCCGATCGGCAACAGGCCTCGCCGCATGAACGGCACGCGGTCGGCAAGGATGGCGACGAGGAAACCCGCGCCGCAGCCAATGAGATAGCCGAAAAGCACGGCCTTGAAGATCGTCTGGTTGACGTCAGCGGCGAGGATCGGCAGCGAATTGACGATGCGCACGCCGATCGAACTCGGCGGCGGCAACAGGATGAAGGGAATGCCTGCTCCGCGTGTCGCCGCTTCCCATATGATCAGGATCCACGCGCCGAATATGGTGGGAACGATCAGACGAAGCGCCATCGAAGCCTGTTTCGACCCGGTGCGAATGGACGACAGCACGGCAACGCAGCGCCACGCGAGCAGCCACGCCGCTGCAATGAGTAGGTAAAATGGGGCCTTGGCAGTCCCTTCCACGCCGGCAATGCCCCGGATCAACAGCCAGGCGGCGAGATGGGCTCCGATGAACAGAACCAATGCCTCCAATATCGCCGATATGCGGAACATGGAGACCAATGCTGCGCCGGCAATCAGGGCGAGGATCAGGCCCCTGGTCCCTTCATAGGGGTAGACACCTGCTGCGTCTGCCGCCGCAATGGAGCCAGACGCGACCGAAGCGAGGCAAAGCAGGAACGCAAGCACGGCTTGCCATGAGGGCTTGAAGCGGTTCATGCCGGCCTCCCGCCCATGGACCGCTCGACGAAGCGCCCGACGATGCCGACCGCCACCACCAAAAGTGCAGCGACGACGGAACCCGCCACCAGCGCCGACCACATGTCGATCGACTGGCTGTAGTAGGCCGCGGCAAGCAGCTTGGCGCCGATGCCGGCGACAGCACCGGTCGGCAGTTCGCCGACGATGGCCCCGACAAGGCTTGCAGCCACCGCGACCTTCATTGACGTGAACAGGAACGGCACCGAGGCGGGCATCCGCAATTTCCAGAACGTCTGCGAAGGGCTGGCGTTATAGGTATGCATCAGGTCGAGATGCATGAGTTCCGGCGACCGCAGTCCCTTCACCATGCCCACCGCAACCGGGAAGAACGACAGGTAGGTCGATATCAACGCCTTCGGAATGAGCCCGGTTATGCCGACGGCCGCTAGCACGACAATGATCATCGGCGCGATCGCAAGGATCGGAATGGTTTGCGAGGCGATGATCCATGGCATCAGGCTGCGGTCCAGCGTCGTCACATGGACGATGCCTACGGCGATGACGATTCCCAGCACCGTGCCGAACGCGAAACCGAGCAAGGTCGAGGAGAGCGTAACCCAGGAATGGTAGATGAGGCTTCGATTGCTGGTGATTTTGCGCAGGAACGTGTTCTCGAAAAAGTTCGTCGCCACCTGGTCCGGCGACGGCAACGTGGGCTTCGCCTGCGTCAGCGTCTTGCCGATAAACTCCACCGTACCGGGCGTCTCGCCGGCACGCCTGTCGAGGTCACGTTGGAATGGCGCGTTGAGAATGACCGCAAACGCGTACCAGGCCACGACCAGAATGGCCAACAAAGTGGTGACCGGAACGATCTTGTCACGAAGACGATCCATCCTGGTCAATCCTCGTAGGAATGGCCGGCGCGCAGCCCGTCGCGAACGCGCGCTGCAATCGCCAGGAATTCGGGCGTCTCGCGAATATCGAGAGGTCGTTCCCTGGGAAGGGTCGATTCAATGATGTCGGTCACCCGCCCCGGGCGCGGCGACATCACGACAATCCGGGTCGACAGATAGACCGCCTCGGGGATCGAGTGAGTCACGAAGCAGATGGTCTTTTCGGTACGCCCCCACAGTTCGAGCAACTGCTCGTTGAGGTGATCGCGCACGATTTCATCGAGCGCGCCGAAGGGTTCGTCCATCAGCAACAGGTCGGCATCGAAGGCGAGCGCGCGCGCGATGGAGGCGCGCTGCTGCATGCCGCCCGAGAGCTGCCAAGGATACTTCTTCTCGAATCCGGACAGGTTGACCAGATCGAGCGTGCGCTTGATGCGCTCGGCCTGCTCGGCCTTGGATATACCCATGATCTCGAGCGGCAACGCGACGTTGCCCGCAATGGTGCGCCACGGAAACAAAGCCGCCGCCTGGAAGACATAGCCATAGGCGCGGGCCTCGCGCGCCTTCTCGGCACTCATGCCGTTGACCAAGATATTGCCCGACGTCGGCTTCTCCAGATCGGCGATAACCCGAAGCAAGGTGGTCTTGCCGCAACCGGACGGCCCGATGAAGGACACGAACTCGCCCTTGCCTATGGTCAGATCTACATTGGCCAGCGCTTGCACCGGTCCGTCATTGGTCTGGAATGTCAGCCCGAGCTTGCTGGCCTCGATAACGGGGTTTTTGATCTCAGACATGGCGGCAACCTGTTTGGGTTCCGGGATCACTATCGACATTTGACTGCTCCTCCCAGAACGTCACGGTTTTCTTGGCTCCTCGCAAGCTTTTGGGCGTTTGTAGCAAGTAACGCGGACTTCGGCGCGGACGCCGAGACGATGGCGACCGCTGCCAAAAGATACAATAGGTGCAAATCAAACCCCTGTCGCCGGAATGCCGGTGCGCTCCACCTTGCGCGGTGCGGAGATTTCCTTCCAGGTCGACAGCGCCCGATTGACCGCTGCATAGGGTTCGCGCGCAACGAATTCGCCATGCCCCGGATGCGCCTTGACCTCGGCTTCCTGGATGGTCAGTTCACCGCGTGAAAATACGAACCGAGGCAGACCCGTCAGTTCCATGCCTTCGAACACGTTGTAGTCGATGACCGACTGCTGGCTGCCGGCCGAGATCGTCTTCTTGCGCTTGGGATCCCACACCACGATATCGGCATCGGCGCCATCCACGATGGCGCCCTTCTTGGGATACATGTTGAGGATCTTGGCGATGTTGGTCGAGGTGACCGCCACGAACTCGTTCATCGTCAGACGCCCGGTGTTGACGCCCCTCGTCCATAGAACCGGCATGCGATCTTCCAGACCGCCGGTGCCGTTCGGGATCTTGGTGAAATCACCAACGCCGAAGCGCTTTTGTTTGGTGGTGAACGAGCAGTGGTCAGTTGCAACCACTTGCAGCGACCCGGCCTGAAGACCGGCCCATAGCGAGTCCTGATGCAGCTTGTTGCGGAAGGGCGGGCTCATCACCCGGCGCGCGGCATGGTCCCAATCCTTGTTGAAATATTCGGTTTCATCGAGCGTCAGGTGCTGGATCAGCGGCTCGCCAAACACGCGCATGCCCTTCTGGCGTGCGCGGCGGATCGCTTCATGGCTCTGCTCGCAGGAAACATGCACGACATAGAGCGGAACGCCGGCCATGTCGGCGATCATGATGGCGCGGTTGGTCGCCTCGCCTTCCACTTCGGGCGGCCGTGAATAGGCGTGACCTTCCGGTCCGTTGTTGCCTTCGGCAAGCAACTTCTGAGACAGCGCGGCCACGACGTCGCCATTCTCGGCATGGACGAGCGGCAACGCGCCGAGCCCTGCGCAACGCTGGAACGACGCGTACATCTCGTCGTCGTCCACCATCAGCGCGCCCTTGTAGGCCATGAAGTGCTTGAACGAGGTGATGCCGCGATCGACCACACTCGCCATTTCCTCGAAGACCTGCTTGCTCCACCAGGTGATCGCCATGTGGAACGAGTAGTCGCAAGCAGCCTTGGAAGTCTTGTTGTCCCACATCTGCAAGGCTTCAAGCAGCGACTGCTGCGGCGCGGGCAGGCAGAAATCCACCACCATGGTGGTGCCCCCGGCGAGTGCCGCACGCGTGCCGCTCTCGAAATCGTCTGCCGAATAGGTGCCCATGAAGGGCATTTCGAGGTGGGTGTGCGGGTCGATGCCGCCAGGCATGACATAGCAGCCGGTTGCATCGAATTCGTGATCGCCATGCAGGTCTGGCCCGATGCCAATGATCTTGCCGTGCTTGAAAAGCACATCGGCCTTGTAGGTCCGGTCGGCAGTGACGATGGTGCCGTTCTTGATGACTTTGGACATTGTTCTTATTCCCCGTATTTCCGTAGTGTTCTTTGTCGGTTTCGTACCGTACGAGTTTTTGGCGTCGCTGCGCTGTCAGCTCAGTTCGCAATCCTCCGCTGACGCCGGCTGCGCCACTGGCGCATATCCTCGATCAATACGTCGAGCGTTCCATAGACAGGAACCACGACGGCGAAGTGCGCCGAACGAAGATTGCGTGAGGGCGTGCACGCCTTTGCGATGCGCTGCTGGTAGTCTTCCGAAAGCCAGATCCTCGCGAACCCAAGGAACTGCACGATGATATCTTCGCGCAGATTGGCGATGCGGAAATGGTTGGCCCGGAAAATCGCGAAGGTCGTATAAAGCGCGGTGAGCAGAGACAATCCGAGGATCAGCAAGAGGAAGTTGGTGTCGCCGGAATACTCGCCCGAAACCATCGCATAGGCCCAAGCTCCCGCTGAAAAAAGAATGAAGGTCTTGGATATCGAGAAGGCTGCGTTCACGCCTTCCAGCTCTGCCCGGTACTTTTCCTCGATCCCGTCCTCGATCTCCTTCAGCTTCTTCTTGAACTCGTAAAGCCGCTGGTTCTCTTCCTCGGTGTGCTCTTCTCCGCGAGCATCCCGCAAGATGTCGAACGCGCTCAGCGTGACGTCGTCGGTTGCCGTCCAGCCGGGCAGCGGAAGTATGGCCGGCGGCAAATATTCCCCGATGCGCCTGAACACGACATAGATGATGTGGATCGTCGTGAGGAACATGAACAGGATCAAGAGAAGCGCAAAGTCCGAAACGCCGAGGACGTCGAAGATTGTCTGATAGTTCTGCACCACCTGGTTGACCAGTTCGACATCCGGCAAGAATCCCGCCGAAGCGCTGCCGATAGGCGTGAAGCCCGCCGCCACGTAAAACACCACGCCGGAGACAATCAGTCTCGACGTCATGAAGTTGGAAAACCGGATTACGCTTTGCAGTAACGCATCGACATCCATTGAGCGTTCTCAACTCACTCCATTCCATCCGATACAATTTCGGCCGTCTCCACGACCGCATGAAACAGCACGTCGCAACCTGCGGCCGCCCATTCCTTCGAGATGTCTTCAGCCTCGTTGTGCGACAACCCGTCGACGCAAGGGCACATCACCATTGTCGCAGGTGCAACTTTGGCTGCCCAACAGGCGTCATGCCCCGCGCCGGAGATCAGGTTCATGTGAGAATAGCCAAGGTTCTCGGCAGCCTTGCGCACGCGACCGA
>MKRZ01000126.1:8375-8645 GCA_001897075.1 Mesorhizobium sp. 61-13
TGACGGGATCGAAGTGCCCTACCGCCTCCACCGAGGACTTGACGCCCAGCGCAGCACAGATTTCAGCGGCCTCATTCTCGATGCGAGCACGCATGCCGTCCAGCTTGGCCTGATCCGGCGAACGAATATCGACGGTGAACACCACGGTTCCCGGCAGCACGTTGCGTGAGTTGGGAGAAAACTTAACCTGGCCAACGCCACCGACAGCACCCGGTTGCGCATCCATCGCCACCTTCTGCACCATTTCGAAGATGCGGGCCATTGCCAGAC
>MKRZ01000127.1:0-7455 GCA_001897075.1 Mesorhizobium sp. 61-13
AGTCCCAGGCCGCGAAGGTCTCGTTGCTGCCGGCTTCGTTCGCCAGCCGCTCAAGTTCCTTCTGGTCGCTGGCTGCCTTTTCCAGCGCCTTTTGCCAGACCGGATCGAGCAGTCCATGCACCGCCTTCGGCGTCTTGGCCATGGTGTCGTCGAGCTTGAGCGCGGCGTAGGAAGCGTAGCCGAGCAGCTTCGCCTTTTCGGCGCGCAGCTTCAGCATGTCGCTCACGACGGCGGTGTTGTCGCTGGCACCGCCGTTCTGGCCGCGCATGGTAAACGCCCGCCAGGCGGCTTCGCGCAGATCGCGGCGTTCGGAAAAGGTGGTGAAAGGCTCGTAGATAGAGCGCGACAGGGTGACCGCATAGCGGCCCTTCTGGCCGCGCGTCTCGGCGGCTTCCGCCATCGCGCTTTTGGCGAAATCGGGCAGCCCAGCGAGATCGGCTTCATCGAGGAACAGCGCCCAGCCGCGCTCGTCGGCAAGCACGTTCTGGCCGAAACTGGTGCCGAGCGAGGACAACTGTTCGTTGATCGCGGCGAGCCGCTTCTTGCCCTCGGCATCGAGCTTCGCGCCGGAACGGACGAAGCCCTTCCATGTCTTTTCGAGCACGCGCAGCGTCTCGGCATCGAGGCTGAGCGTAGCGCGCTTTTGATAGAGCGCATCGATGCGGGCAAACAGTTTCTCGTTCATCGAGATGGCCGAGAAATGCCGCGACATCTTCGGCGAAACCTCGCGCTCGAGCGCCTGGATAGTGTCGTTGGTGTTGGCGCCGGCCTTGCACCAGAAGATCGAGGAAACACGGTCGAGCGCCTGGCCGGACAGTTCAAGCGCGGCAAGCGTGTTTTCGATGGTGGGCCCGGCGGAATTGCCAGCAATCGCGTCGATCTCGGTCTGGTGCGCCTCCAGCGCAGCGTCGAACACCGGGCCGAAATCGCCGTCGCCGATACGGGTGAAATCGGGCAGGTCGAGAGGTCCCTGCCACGCCGTCAGGGCGTTCGAGGCGAGGTCGACGGTCTTTGCTGACATGGGAGTTCTTTCGCTGTTGAGGCTGCTTCGCCCGATGTAGGCTTGCAAGTCAGCGTTCGCAACTGCAAGGCGGCGTTAATAGGCGTCGCAGGTTTCCGCCATCGCCGCTTGCGAGGTGGCGGTGATGTGTTCGCCGGAAAGGGCGAAGGTTTCCTGCATCAGCATGTCGTTGGCCGGGAAATCGTAGCAGGCGATGACGGTGACGACGCCTGCCTCGCTCTTGGCGATGCGATGCCTGATCTTGCCGCCGGCGACAGCACTTTCCCACTCATCCATGGACGAGATGAATTCCTGCTTGGTCTGGACGACGCCGAGATCGGTCAGGTTGATGCGGGCGTCGTCGGACAGCAAGTCGCCGAGCGCAGCGCGGTCGGTCTTGAGCAGCGCGGCATACCAGCGATCGATGACTGCCGCGTCATCGGCCCGCGTAGCGACGGCTGACAGCAGCAGAAGCACTGCCGCCAGTCCGTTTCTCATGGATAGGATCGCCATCAAGAGGTCCCTCCAGGCAAATGGCGGGCGTCTGGATCGAAACGCGCCGCTGTCAGCCAAGTTCCGGGCGTTCGAAGTCGCCACTGTCCTTGTTCATCGCCCAAAGCTCGCCGGTCGAGATATCGAACCAGGCGCCGTAGAGGTTGAGGCTGCCCTTGGCTTCGAGCGCGGCGATATAGGGGAAGGTGCGCAGGTTGTTCAGCGAATAGCGGATCGATATGCGCTCCAGCGCCGTCTGGCGTTCGCCGGGCGTCATCAGCGTCGAGGAGGTCACGGCGTCGGCGGCGGGATAGATGAGGCTCATCCACTTGCCGATGAAGTCGCCCTTGGAGGGCGGCGTCTTGCCATGCGCCAAGGCGGCCTTGATGCCGCCGCAGCGACCATGGCCCATGACCACGATGTTCTTCACCTTCAGGCTCTGCACGGCAAATTCGAGAGCGGCCGAAGTGGAGTGGTATTCCCCGTCCGGCTCATAGGGTGGAATGAGGTTGGCGACGTTGCGCAGCACAAACAGTTCACCGGGGCCGGCGTCGAAGATGGTTTCCGGAGACGAGCGGGAATCGCAGCAGGCGATAAGCATGGTCTCGGGCGCCTGGCCCTCGCGTGCCAGCGAAACGTATCGTCCGCTTTCAGCCGAGTAACGGCCGGTCATGAAGTTGCGATGTCCGGTGAGGAGGTGTTCGGGAAGATGTGGCATGGTGGGGAATGAGGCCTTTCCGCTGTGGATGGCAATAGCTTGGTCAAGCTGGGTGTGGGTCTAACGGCAAAAGGGTCCGCCGATCAATAAAGAATCGCACCACGAGGCAATACTATCGTCGCACCCGCCTGCGCTGGGGGCTCATGACCAGATGGTGATCGGTATACCGTGGCGGTCGAGCAAGGGCGGATCGGGCAATGGCCGCGCCTCGCCGCGCACGATGCGCCCGGCAACCAGCATCATCACGGCCGCGTCGAGAAAATCATCCGCTGCCGCGCCGCGTGGCGCGCTCTGGTCGAGAAAATCCGCGTCGTAGCCGCATCTGCACAACAAAGCCTTGCGTTCCGCCATGCCTGCCTGGTGGACCATGCCCTTGATTTTCTTGGGCAGGCTCATCGGTTCGCCGCCGTTGAGCCGGCAAAACGCGACTTCCGGATGCGATTCGCAGATGCGCGCGCGCAATTGCGGCTCAGCGATCAAAAGGGCGTCGATTTCACGGATTTTGGCAAAAATGCCGAATGCCTGGATGGATATGGCGCGTGGCGGATCAGAGGTCTGGCGCGCAACTTCGCTTGCCCGCCGGTGCGCGGCATACCATTCGTCCAGGGTGGTGAAAGGCGCGGTCTCGGCGTGGACCGCACTTCGCGACGGGATGGAAAAGACGCTCGATTGACGCTGTTTCAACAACGGCCTTGCCAAGCCTTCAGGACCGCGCGCGCCCTTGTGGGTGACATCGGGCAATCCGATCGGCATATCCACGGCAACAATTGCATTCGAAGGCAGATCGGCCACCAGCGCTGCGAATGCCGCGTAGATCTGGACGGTGGTCGCCTGCCCCGGATCGGCGCGAACCGCGATCCAGCCGCCCTTGCAGCCATCGACCCCGGCGATGGCTACCGGCAGATCGGAAATCACGCCTTGCGTTTCCGCGACGGGTGCAACAGCGTGCGCATCTGCACCATGGCCATCGGGTGCGACAGGCTTTGCGCATCGAGGTGCAACTGCAATTCGTCGCTGCCGCGCTTGGCGGCGCGGGCCACGGCCTCGTAGACGGTGGCAGTTGCCGACTGCAAGGCTTTTTCCGGCGACTGGCCGGACAGAAGCCGGGCGAGAAAGGTGGCGCAGGTGAGGTCGCCGGTTCCCTTTGGCGGGTTCTGAACAATGCGATGTTCTGCCAAAATAGCGTCCTTTTGATCGACCAGCAGATTTGCGATGCCGTCGGCGATCATTGACGGTGCGGATGTCACCAGCATGGTCGTAGGCGCGGCCGCCACTGCTGCCTTGATGGTCGACTTGAGATCGGCAAGCGGCGTGCCAGTCATCCATTCCAGCTCGAAACGATTGGGCGTGGCGATGTCGGCCAGAGGCATCAGGAGGTCGCGCACGGCGGCAGCCGTTTTCTCCTGCACATATAGCCCCTCGGCATAGTCGCCCAGCACCGGATCGCAAACATAGAGAGCTCGTGGGTTGCGCTGCTTGACGGCCTTGACCAGCAAGGCAACCGCCTCGGCCTGTTCGGGACTGCCGAAATACCCCGACAGCACGGCACCCACTTCATCGAGCCAAGGCGCCTGTTCGAGATCGGCCAACAAGGCGCTGAACTGGTCGGCAGGCGGGACGATCCTCGTTGAACGGCCGTGGCCGGGATGCCAGCCAAGCACGATGGTGGGCACCGCCCAGACGGGGAAGCCCAGGCTTTCCAGCGCAAAGATTTCGGGGCGGCCACCGACCGAACCGCGCACGACATGGCTGGAAATGACGATAACGGCCGGAAGAGCGGCCGAGGTTTCAGATGTCATGGAAAAAGCTACCCGCCCCGGACAATGAAGATCACGAACCAGACCACCAATGCGACGGCAATAACAGGTCCAAGCACACGGCCAATGCGTGTGCCAATATATTCGATGCGATCCGACTGGTCCGTGTCGGCTGCGTTCACATGATCTTGCGTGCGCTTCGCCATGCGGTTGACGAACGAGGGACCGGACACGTTGGTTTCGCTGGCGATGCCTTTGAGGATACGCCGCGCTTCTCGCTCGCTCTCGCTCTCTTCTCCGCCCGGATTTTGGTTCTCAGCCATGACGATACCTGTTTGGGTCTTACCTTAGAGCTTTTCGCATTCGCTCGGAAAGCGCGAAGGTCGTTTTCTTGGCCACGCTTTATGGTAATGCTTCGGCACCATCCACATTCAGGGATTTGACTCCATGCTTGCCCAGCGTCTTGCTCGCCTCCCTCGCAACCTGCCGGCTTTTCTCATGCTGGCGTTCGTGCTGCCGCTTCTGGCCGGCTGCGGCTACAACACAATTCCAACGGCGGAAGAAAACGCCAAGGCGGCGTGGAGCGAAGTGCTCAACCAGTATCAGCGCCGCGCCGACCTGATCCCCAATCTGGTCGAGACCGTGAAGGGCTATGCGAGCCACGAAAAGGACGTGCTGGAAGGCGTGGTCGAGGCGCGCGCCAAGGCGACACAGGTGACCGTGACGCCTGAAACGCTATCCGACCCCAATGCCTTCAAGACATTCCAGGAAAACCAGTCCGGCCTAACCAGCGCCCTTTCCCGGCTGCTGGCGGTGGTGGAGAACTATCCCGACCTCAAGGCCAACCAGAACTTCCTTGCCCTGCAGGCGCAGCTTGAGGGCACCGAAAACCGCATTGCGGTCGCCCGCCGCGACTATATCCAGGCGGTGAAGGACTATAATTTGACGCTGCGCACCTTCCCGTCCGTGCTGTGGGCGACCTTCTGGTTCCGCTCCAACCAGCCGTTCCAGAACTTCACCGTGGCCGAAGACAAGATGGACGCGCCCAAGGTGAATTTCGGCACCGGGCAAGGCGGCTAAGGCTTCGTTGCAGCTTTTCCAGATCGGCTAGCCTTGCACTCCGTAACACCCCCCTCTGGCCTGCCGGCCATCTCCCCCTCAAGGGGGGAGATCGGCATTATTAAGGCTGCAATTCGCACTGCAACGCCGATTGTTGGAGACGGGGTAGCGGCCGTTCGATCTCCCCCCTTGAGGGGGAGATGGCCGGCAGGCCAGAGGGGGGTGAAAACACTCACCCTCCTGCTCGCATTCATTGTCCTGCTTCCGCTTGCCGCCTTCGCCGCCAGCCTGCCGGCGCTGACCGGGCGCGTGGTCGACAACGCCGGCATGATCGATGCGGCAACCGAAGTGCTGTTGACGCAAAAGCTGGCCGACTTCGAAAAGAAAGGCAGCGACCAGATCGTCGTGGCGACAGTTCCCAACCTCGATGGCGAGGCGATCGAGCCTTACGCCAACCGGCTGTTCCGCGCATGGGGATTGGGACAGGGCGGCGAGAACAACGGCGTGCTTTTGCTGGTGGCCCGCGACGACCGCAAGATGCGCATCGAGGTAGGCTACGGCCTGGAAGGCACGCTGACCGACCTGCATTCCAAGCTGATCATCGAAAACGACATGGTGCCGGCTTTCAGGGCCGGCGACTTTTCCGGTGGCATCGAAAATGCCGTCGACGACATCATCATGGTGTTGGAAGGCAATGCGGAAGAACTGGAGGCACGCGGCGCGCGCAACCAGGACACGTCGATGAACATCGACGACTGGATCCCGATCATTTTCATCACCATCTGGGCGATCCTGTTCTTCGGCGGCTTTGCCATGGCCATCCTGCCGCCGATCTTCGGCCAGAAGATCGGCCCGAAGCGCTACCGCTGGCTGGGCATGACCTTCGACATGAACAGCCGCGGCTCATCGGGCGGATCGAGCGGCGGCGGGTGGTCTTCCGGTAGCGGCGGCTGGTCATCCGGCGGCGGTGGCGGCGGCTTTTCGGGCGGCGGTGGTTCGTCCGGCGGCGGCGGCGCATCGGGGGGATGGTGACGATGACCCCACGTTCGATCAGCAATGCCGACCATGAGCGCGTGGCCGCGGCCATACGGGCCGCCGAAGCCACAACCGACGGCGAAATCTATTGCGTCGTCGCCCACCGCAGCGACGGCTACTTTTTCCCGTCAGCCTTCATGGCGCTGGTCGGGATCCTGCTGGTCGGGCTCATTCTTGCCTATGCGGCTGAATATTGGTGGCTGACGATCCGCCTGCCGCATTTCGTGCTGGCCGAGTGCCTTGCAGCGGTCTGCGCGCTGGCGCTTCTGTGGCTGGTTCCGGCGCTGCGCATCCATCTGGTGCCGTGGCAGATGCGCCACCGCGCCGCGCACGACAATGCGGTGCGCCAGTTCCTCGCCCGCAACATCCACCTCACCGCCGCCCGCACCGGCGTGCTGATCTTCGTTTCGCTGGCCGAGCACTACGCAGAAGTGATTGCCGACAGCGGCATCAACAGCCGGGTTGAACAGCGCGTATGGGACGATGTGGTGCGCGAATTGACCACGGCGGCGCGCGACGACCGCCTTGCCGACGGCTTCATCAAGGCGATCGAGGCCGTGGGCGTGGTGCTGACGAAGCACTTCCCGGTATCGCCCGGCGACGCCAACGAGCTGGACGACCGCCTGATCGAAATCTGAACGGCCCAGAAGGCTTTTCCGACGCCGTGGGAAAATGAACGGCCGTTTGCGCCGGACCTTGCAATCGACCGGCACGGGTTTATGGTTAACAAATCATGAACACGTTGACGATCGACATCAGGAAAGCCGAACCGAGCGACGCGAGCGAGATCGCCGAGGTGCATCTCGAGGCCTGGCGCGGTGCTTATTCCGGCATCATTCCGCACAAGACGCTGACCTCGATGATCAATCGCCGCGGCACGGACTGGTGGGCCAACGCCATTCGCCGCGCCGCTTCGGTGCTGGTGGTGGAGATCGGCGGGACCATTGCCGGCTATGCCACCATCGGCCGCAACCGTGCGCGCGAACTTCGCCAGCAGGGCGAGATCTACGAACTCTATCTGCGCCCTGAATATCAGGGCATTGGCCTTGGCAGCCGCCTGTTCGCCGCCGCCCGCCAGCGTCTCAAGGACCATGGCCTCAAGGGTATGGTGGTATGGGCGCTGGAGGAAAACGAAAACGCGCTGGCCTTCTATGCCGGCGCAGGCGGCCGCGATATTGCCGAGGGCGTCGAGGTGTTCGAGCAGAAGGCAGTGAAGAAGGTCGCCTTCGTCTGGGAATAGACCCGTCCTTGGCGGACCTTTCCGTTGCGTTCATGTCGCATTGCCCGGCGCGGGAACTGCCGCTATCGGAGCCTCGGTGAAGGTTGCCTCTCCGGTTGCTCGGTGCGGTGACCTCGCTTCATAGTTTTCACACAATTGCCGTTGCAAGACCGGT
>MKRZ01000128.1 GCA_001897075.1 Mesorhizobium sp. 61-13
CAACAATCGTCCCATTCGCCCACTACGATCCAAAGAAAGAAAAACCACGGTCGTAAAAGGCGGAACGCCCCTTCCACTTCGTCATCCCGGAATTCGCTTTCGAGCGGAGCGAGAAAGGATGGGTGTCTGAGCGCAACCGCTGACACTTTACCCTCCCCTTGATGGGGAGGGTCGCACCGCAGGTGCGGGGTGGGGTGAGCAATCTGTCCCTGCCACCCCCCTCTGGCCTGCCGGCCATCTCCCCCTCAGGTGGGGAGATCAGCTAGTCGCCGACGCCGAAACCGCCCCAAGCTTACAGCATCTCCGAGATTTCAGTCCCGGATGGCAGCATGGCAATCGCGTGATCTCCCCCCCTTGAGGGGGAGATGGCCGGCAGGCCAGAGGGGGGTATTGTTCTTGTGAGGCTTTTGATCGCGGAGTGAACAAATCACGCATCCCCACAAAAACTTTCTCCCCACTTATCCACGTCGTCTCCGTCTCCCCCATAATCCGTCCCATCGCCCTTGCGGGAGACCTGGTGCGCACCGGGTATCAGGGAAGGGCGTCGGTGCCGGGCTGGTCGTCTGCGGCAGGCGGCTGGGTGATGAACCCCTAAGTTCGGCCCTCGAACCGGGCGCAGTGTTGCCCGCAGTTGTCGGCCTTCAAGGCTGGAGCTGCGGCATGGCCGGTGCACTGGTTGAGGGAAGCCACCGGACGGGCGACCGCAAGGCCGCACTACTTACTAAACGAGCGACCGAACGGCCGCCCGTCCTCCCGACCTCATCAGAGGTCAGTTCTTTGACAATGGCCAGACGGCTTTAGCCGGGCGTGGCAACGGTAAAGCACGAACCTTGGACAGCCGACTGGCCATTGCTCGGGGTCCCCGCCAGCGACGAGCGTAGCGAGGGAGCTTAAAGGCGGGGCAAAGAACCCCAGACGGCTTTAGCCGGGCGTGGCAACCATAAAGTGCGACGATAGCCGGCAAGCCAAGCGCAGTTTTCAAAAAGCGCGTTGACAGCATGGACCGGCCCGCTTACATGAGCCCGCACCAGCCCAGATGGCGGAATTGGTAGACGCGCACGGTTCAGGTCCGTGTGCCGCGAGGCGTGGAGGTTCGAGTCCTCTTCTGGGCACCATCTGATCCCGACTGCCAACGGGGTCGACAAGGCAAACCCTTTCAATCCGGCCTGTTTGACCCGCATTTGTCGGGGATCATGCTGACGCATTCAACGCTTGCCCACTCCAGCCAACCGATCGTTTACCATAGGTGAAGCGAAACCAGACGGGTAACGCATGATTGTCTCTCGCCCCTTATGCTGGGCGCGATCTTTCAATGTGAAGCGCTGGGTTAAACGCTCGAAGCATGTGCGGATTTGCTGGTTACGTCGGCCACGTGCATGACGCGGACACTCTGCTGACGCAGATGACCGCGGCGATTGCGCATCGCGGTCCCGACGAGCAGGGCAAATTCATCGTGCCCGGCGCAGGACTTGGCCATGCGCGGCTCTCCATCGTCGGGCTGGGCGACGGCCAGCAGCCGATGTCTGACGAAACCGGGCAATTGACCATCGCCTTCAACGGCGAAATCTTCAACTATGTCGAGCTGCGCGACGAGCTTCGGGCCAAGGGCCGCCGCTTTCGCACCTCAAGCGATACAGAAGTCATTCTGCATCTCTATGACGTCATGGGCGAAGACTGCCTGTCGCGTCTCAACGGCGATTTCGCCTTCGCGCTGTGGGATCAGCGGCGCCGGCGCATGATGCTGGCCCGCGACCGCATGGGCGTGCGGCCGCTCTTCCACACGCAAAAGGACGGAACGCTCTATTTCGCCTCGGAGATCAAGGCGCTGCTCAAAGTGCCGGGCGTGACGGCTGAAATCGACCCGATCGCGCTCGACCAGATTTTCACGCTGTGGGCGCCCATCGCGCCGCGCACAGCCTTCCGCAATATCGATGAGCTCGAGCCCGGCAAGCTGATGATCGTCGAGCAGGGTCGAACCAGCATCAGGACCTACTGGCAACTCGACTATCCGCATCGCGATGCGCCACCGCCGATTGCCAGCGAAGCCGAGGCGGCTGAAGAGTTACGCGCACTCCTGACCGACGCTGTAAGACTGCGCATGCGCGCCGACGTTCCCGTCGGCTCCTACCTGTCCGGCGGTCTGGACTCCTCGCTGGTCTCGGCACTTGCCGCCGGCATGACGCCACAAGGCCTCAAGACATTCTCCGTGACCTTCGACAGCGCCGAACACGACGAAAGCGCCTACCAGCAGGAGATGGCGTCTGCGCTCGGCACGCATCACCGGACGGTCGCCTGCCATGAGGGCGACATAGCGCGCGTCTTTCCGGAAGTGATCCGCTTTACCGAACGGCCGATCATCCGCACCGCGCCTGCGCCGCTCTTCCAATTGTCCGGGCTTGTCCGCAATGCCGGGTTGAAAGTGGTCCTGACCGGCGAAGGCGCAGACGAGGTCTTTGCCGGCTACGATGTGTTCAAAGAGGCGCGCGTGCGCCGCTTCTGCGCCCGCCAGCCTTCCTCGCGCATCAGGCCGCATCTGTTTCGCAAGCTCTACCCCTATCTGCCGGGCCTGCAGCAACAGTCGGTCGAATATCTCGCCGCCTTCTTCGGCGCGAACGACGCGGCACCCGATGATCCGTTGTTCTCGCACCGGCCACGGTTCAAGACGACATCCGCCGCCAAGATCTTTTTCTCGGGCGACCTGCGCGAGACGCTAAAAGGCTACGATGCGACAGACGAACTCGCCGGCCGCCTGCCCGATGCCTTTGCGCAATGGCATCCACTCAATCAGGCGCAGTATCTGGAAAGCCGCTTCCTCCTGCCGGGCTACATTCTCTCCAGCCAGGGCGACCGCATGGCGATGGCGCACGGCATAGAGGGCCGTTTCCCCTTCCTCGACCATCGCCTTGTCGAATTCGCCGCGCGCCTCCCGCCTGAAATGAAGCTGAAGGGGCTGGTGGAAAAACACATACTGCGCAAGGCGGCCGGCGACCTGCTTCCGCCCCGCATTCTCGATCGCACCAAGCAGCCCTACCGCGCGCCCGACAGCCAGGCGTTCATGGGCAGTGGCGACCTCGACTATGTCCGCGAATGCCTGAGCGAGAAGAACATCGCGGCCGATGGCCTGTTCAACGCCAAGGCCGTGGCGAAGCTTCATCAAAAATGCAGTACGCAGCCCGTGTCGGGCTTCCGCGACAATGCCGCCTTCGTCGGCATCCTGTCGACGCAATTGTGGCAACGGAGTTTCGCTGAAAACGGCAAGCGGGCTGAACAGGCAGCTTGAGAGACAAAAGAAGGGAAACACATGGCCGAAACAGTCAAGGACAAGGTCCGCAACTTCATCGTCGAGAATTTTCTGTTCGGCGACACGTCCTACCAGTTAGCGGATGACGCTTCGCTGATCGAAAACGACATCATCGATTCAACTGCCGTGCTGGAACTGGTCGCCTTCATCGAGGACAATTTCGGCATCACCATGAGCGATGCCGACATCGTTCCCGCCAATCTCGATTCGCTTGCCCGCATCTCGTCCTTCATCGAGACGCGTGCCGGGTCGGTCGCGGCATAATCCGGCATCTGTGGGGATACGTCGTTGCGCATCGAACAGTTTCTGATCGACAAGGCCGCCAGCCATCCGCAGAAGGTGGCTCTGGTGACCGCGCGCAAACGGCTGCGCTATGAGGAACTCGACGATCTTTCCAACCGGCTCGCCAGCGCCCTTGCCAAAAATGGCGTGAAACGCGACGACCGCGTCCTGGTCTTCATGGACAATTGCTGGGAAGCCGCCGTTTCGATCTTCGCCGTGATGAAAGCCGGCGCGACCTTCAGTCCGATCAACGCCTCCACCAAGGCCGACAAGCTGGCCTTCATCCTCGCAGATTGTGAAGCCGCCGCCATCCTCACCCAGGCAAAGTTGATGCCGGTGGTTGCCGAGGCGATTGCAGGAAAAGCCCCGATCTTCGTCGCATCCACTGCCGGGCCCAACGGTCAGTCTCCGGTCGGCGCGGTTTCCTTCGCGGATTGTCTTGCCAACGAGCCAGATCGGATCGACCACCACGGCATCGATGTCGACCTCGCCATGCTGATCTACACGTCGGGTTCCACCGGCCGACCCAAGGGCGTGATGATGTCCCACCGCAATTGCGATGCGGCTTCGGACTCGATCACCACCTATCTGGGAAACACGCCGGACGACGTCATCCTCAACGTCCTGCCGCTGGCCTTCGACTACGGCCTCTATCAGCTCCTGATGGCGGTCAGGATGGGGGCCACGCTGGTCCTTGAAAAATCATTCGCATTTCCGCAAGCGATCTTCGACCGCATCCGGGAAGAGGGCGTCACCGGCCTGCCGCTGGTGCCAACCATGGCGGCGATGATCCTGCAGATGCGCGACCTTCAGCCGGGTTTCCTGCCCAGCCTGCGCTATATCACCAACACCGCTGCTGCGCTGCCCATCGCCCATATCGAGCGGATGCGATCGCTTTTCCCCGGCGTGCAACTCTATTCAATGTACGGCCTGACCGAGTGCAAGCGCTGCACCTATCTGCCGCCGGAAGAACTGGACCGGCGGCCGGGATCGGTCGGCATCGCTATTCCAAACACCGAGGCCTTCGTCGTCGATGAAAACGGCAACCGGGCCGCGCCCGATGTCGCGGGCGAACTGGTCATTCGCGGGCCGCATGTGATGCAAGGCTACTGGCGCAACGAAGCCGCGACCCAACACATGCTACGACCCGGTCCGAATGCTTGGGAAAAGGTCCTCCACACCGGAGACCTGTTCAAGACCGACAAGGATGGCTTCCTCTATTTCGTCGGGCGCAAGGACGACATCATCAAGACGCGCGGCGAAAAGGTCGCCCCGAAGGAGGTCGAGGCGGTGCTTCATGCGCATCGCGGCATCGTGGAGGCAGTCGTCGTCGGCTTGCCTGATGCGGTGCTTGGACAGGCGATCAGCGCCCTTGTCGTGCTGTCGGATCCTGCGTTGAGCGAAAAGGACATCATTCGCCACTGCGCCAAACATCTCGAGGACTTCATGGTGCCCAAGTCCATCGAGTTTCGTTCCGAGTTGCCGAAAACCGAGACGGGAAAGATCAGCCGGCGGCTGGCAGCGGAATCCGTGGAGATCGTTCAATGAGCGTCGATTCATCTGCGTTGCTGGCATTCGACGCGGAAGCGGAAATCGACCGCATCGCAGCCGGCCTGCGTGAGCAATTGCGCGGCATGCGCAAGCGCGGCCTGGTGCTCGGGCTGTCGGGCGGCATCGATTCAAGCGCGTCGCTCGCCCTGGCAGTGCGCGCCGTAGGGGCAAAGAACGTATTCTGCATTTTCATGCCGGAAGATGATTCCGACCCGGAAAGCCTGCGGCTTGGCAGGCTGGTCGCAGATACGTTCGGTGTCGAGGCAACGGTGGAAGATATAGGGCCGACCTTGCGCGCGATGGGCTGCTACGAGCGCCGCGATGCATTCATTCGGGAGCTGGTGCCCGACTACGGCCTAGACTGGGCGTCGAAGATCGTGATTGCGAACGCGCTCGAAGGCGAGGGCTACAACATTTCGTCCCTCGTGGTTCAAGATCCGCAAGGCCGGCAGACAAAACTGCGCATGCCCCCTGCCGTCTATCTTGGCATCGTCGCAGCCACCAATATGAAGCAGCGTACGCGCAAACAGATCGAGTACTTCCATGCCGATCGCCTGAATTTTGCAGTCATCGGTACGCCGAACCGGCTCGAATACGACCAGGGTTTCTTCGTCAAGAACGGCGATGGCGCGGCAGACGTGAAACCGATCGCCCATCTCTACAAGACGCAGGTCTATGCCCTTGCCGCGCACCTTGGCATCCCGGAAGAAATCCGCAGGCGTCCGCCGACAACCGACACCTATTCGCTCGCGCAGACGCAGGAGGAATTCTACTTCTCGCTGCCCTACGACCGCATGGACCTATGCCTCCACGGCCTTAACAACGGCATGGGTGCGGAGGTAGTCGGCCAGGCAGCAGGATTGACCGCCGAGCAAGTCGAGCGGGTCTGGGCGGACATCACGGCAAAGCGTAAGGCAACGCGCTATCTGCACCTTGGCCCGCAACTGATTTCAAAGGTCGAAGAGATCGGGGGCTGACGCGGTGTAGTAGTCGCGGCGTATTAGCCAAAGCGCCCGCCGATCAGCTTGCTCCACTGTTCGCCTGCGATACCGTTCAGGAAAGCCTGCGATCCGGTCATCGCCTTCAGCAATTCCTCATCGCGCGCGTGGACAACCGTTGAGGCGACCGGCACGAACGCAATGCGCCGCGGCAGCATTGCTTCCATGAGCAGCGGCTGCGTACGGCCGCGCAGACCGCACACGCCGCGCGCCGTTGCATGATCGACAAGGCAATCGACGACATGACCCGCTTGGCCGGGCCGTGCCAGAAGCTGAAGCACGCGTCCGATTGCGCCCTGCTTCGCATAATAGGCGAAAGCACCCACCACGGTTCCCGATGGCGTAGCTACCGAGGCAAAGACAAGTTTGCCCCAATCCGACTTCTGCCCGGCATCGGTGAAAATCCAGTCGAGTGCGCTTGCTTCCCAATCCGGCCTGAGGGTGAAATGGTTGGTCAAAGGCTCCAGAAGCTGGGCAAATTCCTTGCTCGCGATTTGCGATACCTGCAACGATGTCGGCCCAAGCTGACCGGCGGCTACCCCTGACCAGTTGCGCTTGCCGGGCTCTATGCGGCGGTTGTGGAGCCCATCGACGGCCGAAGCCAGCGGAGAAAAAACCCGCACCACGCCAATGCGGCTGGAGGCAAGGCTCACCGCAAAACCCGAAGGCCGGATAACACGCACCCAGTCGAGGCTGTATTGCGGCAGCACCACGCCGCGCAAGCGGGTCCAGAGCTGCGTTGCAACATCATTCGCGGTTTCGCTGAACGAGAAGTCTTGCGGGCCGTCGAGAAATGCCTTGAGAAGCCGTGCGCCTGCCATCGGGTCGGCTTCGGGATTGGCAACCATCAGCGACCCGCAGATCGCGGCGCGCAGTTTTCGACCATTGAAGGTCATCGGCAGCACATGCGCACCCACGAAGCCGGACACGCTGCCCGCATCATCGACATGGACGAGCGAGTTGATCCCTTCGCCGCATCCTGGCGCATCAAGATAAAAGCGGCGCATATAGTCGGCAAGCGATGCCGGCGCAGGCGACGGCTTCTTACGCAGCACGCGTTGAAACATCCCGGCAACGGCTGGAAGATCGGCTTCTTCAAGCGCGCGAACCCGGCTCAAGCCATCGTCTCCGAAAGCCGGGAAACTCTACGTTTCTTCACAATGGCAACACGCGGCTTGCCATCCGCAAGGGCAAAAGTCGGCTCGTCATATGCCTTGCTTCGCGCCAACAGCGCGGCGACCTGACGATCCTGCCCTTCCCCGAACTCGAACAGCAACCACCCATCCGGTTTGAGGTAGTCGACGGCCTCCCTGATCATCCGTTGCAGGATGGAGATGCCATATGGGCCGCCATCGAACGCCTCTCGCGGTTCACTGTTCAGCAGGTGAGCGCTCTCATTCTCAAGACGGGACGTTGAGATGTAAGGGGGATTGCAGACGACCATGTCGACCGTCCCCTGCAGGCTATCGGGCTCTATCGCCTCAAACAGGTCCCCCTGACGCACTGCCACCCGATCGGCAAGCGAATGGCGCAGGACATTCGAGCGCGCCAAAGCGACAGTGCTGTCGGTAAGGTCGGCAGCCCATATGCGCGCCTCAAGGCAATGGCAGGCGATGGCAACAGCCAGATTGCCCGAGCCGCAGCACATATCCACAACGACAGGCGCGCCCTCGATATGACCAAGGATCGACACCGCATTCTTGCCGAGCAGTTCGGTCTCGTCGCGGGGAACCAGCACATCCGGCCCCAACTCAAGCTCGACACCCATGAATTGGTGCAATCGCACCTGTGCGGGCTTTGCATCATGGGATGGGTCTGCGAGATCCGGCACTGTCAGCCCCGTGGTCGGTGGGTGAAGCCTCACGCTTTACCAGTTCGAGGTAAATGGAAGCTGACATTGCCCATTGCTTGCCGCGGCCACCGCCGTTCGTTCGCGAGCGCCGACGCTAGCTAATGCCTTCGCCGTGTGGGCGGAGCCATTCGCGGAAGATTTCCGCATCGCCTCTAACAAGTTCGTGACCTGCGTCAATCTTGCGGTCATCCAGATCGGCATCGCATTCGGCAAACCATTCAGCCAGTACCGGCGCACGCTTACCGAAAGGATCCTGGGAACCCGTCACCATCAGCACGCGAGCGCCGGCGAGATTCGTCTTTGGCAGTTCGTTCAGCACAGGCGTCGGTCGCAACAAGGCAGCATGGCCGATCGTTTCCGGGTAAAGCGCCATCACGGATGCCGCAAAATTCGCTCCATTGGAAAAGCCGAGAAAGGTCATGCGGGCTGCATCAAGGCCGTAACCCGAAATGGCTCCTTCCATGAAGGCCGAGAAGGCTTCTGCTTCAGCGCGTATATCGGCCTGATCGAATGTCGTTGCCGTAAGCCGGCGGAACCAGCGGGCAGTCCCTTCCTCATGGCTCCGCCCGCGCACGCCCAGCAACGTCGCCCGCGGCGAGGCGCTGTGAGCCAGCGGCATCAGGTCGGCCTCGGTTCCTCCGCTGCCGTGCAAAAGCACAATCGTGCTGCCGTCCGGGTCGTCCGGCGTATAGAAGCGGTGCACGAACGGCAGGTCGCGCTGTGGCAGCCGGGGTTCACCCGGCATGGCAAACTGCGGCAGCATGATCTTGAGATCTTCGGCCCGCGCCTTGTCATGTGGCGGAACGATCAGCGTCTCGCCAAGCCGTTCCGGTGCTTCGTCAATGGCGAAGCCCGGCTTGTCCGTTGCCAGTTTGAACAGCGTCCCTCCCGGCTCCCGCACATATAGCGAGGTGAAATAGTTGCGGTCGTGGAAGTTCGTCGGCGACGAATTGAGCCTCGAAAAATCCGCTTGCGCCGACCGGACTGCCGCCACATCCGCAGCTCGGAAGGCAACGTGATCGGCAGTGCCGGTGCCGGAAATCCCTGCGACATATCCTGTTGCATCCCGTATATCGACGGCATCCGTGTCGGAAAGCATCCGCTGCGTGTTCTCGGAACGTGGTCCCGGTCGATAGCCAAATCGCGCAACGAACGAACTCGTCTCCTCGGGAGTCTCGGTCAATATCGTCACCGCGCGCAACCGTCGTGGCGCAATAGCTGCATTGCCCCACGGCTCGGCCGAGGGAAGGTCGATACCGACGAGCTTTACAATGATGCCATCGGGGTCTTTCAGTCGCAGCAGCGGTTCGCCAAATTCGCGCGACGGTCCCCCGAAGGATACGCCGTGGCTCAAGGCACGCGTCATCCACTCACCAAGGCTTGCCTGTGGCACCGCAAAGGCGATTTCAGAAACCTGGCCATTGCCGACGCGACCCGGCGCGCCGTCTTCCCATACCAGAAAGGTGACCAGCGAACCGGGCGATCCGAGGCGGTCGCCATAAAAGAGGTGAAGCTGGGTGGCATCCTCGTAGCCGCCTGTGCGCTTGACAAGGCGCAGACCGAGAAACCCCGCATAGAAGTCGACATTCTTCTGCACGTTCCGCGTGATCAGCGTGACGTGGTGAATGCCGTGCGCGACAGGATCGTTCATGCAAAGGAACCTCGAATATTCGTGCGCCAAGGTAAAGGGTTCAGGCAGATCGGCAATCCGCGCAGCAGCTACCAATACAGCAATCGCATCCAAGGGCGACAAAACGAACCACAGATAGTATGATTGTCCACGGGGCAGGTTGCGGATTGGCGTGACCAGTCACGCCGACCAATCCATAGCCGCGACCGGCCCGAAACCGATCGGAGGAATGGTCATGGCAAATTTCCATGTCTACGCGGCCGGAGCCGGCAGCACCGTACAATATCCAGCAATCCGACGGATTGGCATGTCGGATGTTTTCGACGCGCTCAATCGCGGCATCGAGGATTTCTGGGACAAGCCCTCGCACTATGTCTTCCTGTGCCTGATCTACCCGATCGTTGGCGGTTTCCTCATAAGCTGGACCTCCGGCGGCAATGCGCTTCAACTCATCTATCCGCTGATGACCGGCTTTGCCTTGCTCGGCCCGTTCGCCGCAATCGGCCTCTACGAGATCAGCCGCCGCCGTGAGCAGCATCTCGACACCTCCTGGCGCCGTGCCTTCGATGTCAGGAAATCGCCAGCCATGCCGGCCATTATCGTTATCGGCATGATGTTGGTGGTGCTTTTCGCAGCCTGGATGGTGACGGCCCAGACGCTCTACACGCACCTCTATGGCAACTCGGCGCCAGCTTCCTTTATGGGCTTTGTCGAAGACGTGCTGACGACCCGGCGCGGCTGGGCTCTCATCATACTTGGCAACGGCCTCGGCTTCCTGTTCGCGCTGATCGTCCTCAGCACGACGGTCGTCGCCTTTCCGCTGCTGCTTGACCGTGATGTGGGTGCCTACGCCGCCATCGTGACTTCGGCCCGCGCTATGATGGCAAACCCCGGACCGATGCTGCTATGGGGCGTCATCGTGGCGGTCGGGCTGGTCATTGGCACCATCCCGCTTCTGGTCGGGCTGGCCGTGGTGCTGCCTGTGCTGGGGCATTCCACATGGCACCTCTATCGCAAACTGGTGGGGCCGATGCCGGAGACGAACAGAACGCGCCAGCGCATGTAAGGCTCAAGTTCGCACGAACCCTTCGCTCGCCTTGAGCAATCGGCGCGTGTAGTGCTGACTGACATCGCGCGTAGCCAAGGAAGTTGCGGCGAGGCTTTCAACCGCCTCGCCGTTCTGCATCACCATCAACCGTTCGCACATATGGGCGATGACGGCGAGGTCGTGACTGACCATCAGGAAGGTCAATTCGCGGTCGCGCCGCACCTGCTCCAACAGGTTGAGCACCTCTGCCTGAACCGAGGCGTCGAGTGCCGAGGTCGGCTCGTCAAGCAGAAGGATCGAGGGCTCCACGATCAGCGCGCGCGCAATCGCCACGCGCTGGCGTTGGCCGCCTGACAATTGATGCGAATAGCGGAAGCGGAAGCCGGAGCCGAGGCCGACCTCGTCCAGCGCCCGCCGGATGCGTTGCTCACCATCAGAGAAGCCGTGGATGGCGAGCGGCTCCTGCAGCAGGCGGTCGACCGTCTGGCGCGGATGCAGGGAACCGTAGGGGTCCTGGAACACCATCTGCACCTTGCGGTAGAACGCCTTGTCGCGCTTTTTGCCGAGCTTCTGGCCGCCAACGGCAATCGTGCCAGACGCAACCGGAACAAGACCGGCAATGGCGCGCAGCAGCGTCGATTTGCCGGAGCCCGATTCTCCAACCAGTCCGAAAGACTCTCCTTGGCCAACGTCCAGACTGACGCCGCGCAAAGCCTGGAAGCGGTCGAACACCACGTTCAGTTGATCGACGCGCAGCATGGAGGTCATGCCGCCCACTCCGGCTTGCGATCCAGCACCGGCAATGGGTGACGGTCGGCGTCAATCCTCGGCATACAGTCGAGCAGACCGCGGGTGTATGGATGTTCGGCGCGGCCAAGGTCGGAGGCTTTCAGTTCCTCGACAACTTTGCCGGCATACATGACGATGACCCGGTCGCAGAAGGATGACACCAGGCGCAGGTCATGCGAGATGAAGATCAGGCCCATGCCGCGGTCGGCAACGAGCCGGTCGAGAATGTTGAGGACATCAAGCTGCACGGTGACGTCGAGCGCCGAAGTCGGCTCGTCGGCTATCATCAGTTCCGGTTCTGCAATGAGCATCATGGCGATCATCGCGCGCTGGCCCATGCCGCCCGAAACTTCATGCGGATGCAGGTCGAAGACGCGCTTTGGATCGCGGATCTGGACCGCTTCCAACATCTGGAGCGTGCGCTCCCGCGCTTCGGTCTTGCCTACCTTCTCATGCGTGCGCAAGGTCTCCATGATCTGCCGCCCTATGGTCATGACGGGATCGAGCGAATATTTCGGATCCTGCAGGATCATGGCGATGCGATTGCCGCGCAGGGCGCGCCGCTGCTTCCCGGGCAACGACATCAGGTCGAGACCGTCGAAAGAGAGCTTGGCCGCAGAGACGCGTGCCTGTGGCGGGGTCAGGCCCATGATGGCCCGGCCGGTCTGCGATTTGCCCGATCCCGATTCACCGACGATGCCCAGCCGCTCCCGCCCGAGCGAGAACGAGACGCCGCGCACCGCTTCGACAACGCCGGTTCGGGTCGGGAAGGTCACGCGCAGGTCTTCAACCTCGAGGAGCGCACTCATTGGTCGCCGCTCCTTGGATCGAGCGCGTCGCGCAGGCCGTCGCCCAAAAGGTTGAAGCCCAGGCTCACGATCAGGATCGCAAAACCGGGAGCGCCTGCCACCCACCATTGGTCGAGAATGAATCGGCGCCCGGAGGCGATCATGGCACCCCATTCCGGCAAGGGCGGCTGCGCGCCAAGGCCAAGAAAGCCCAGGCCAGCGGCAGTCAGGATGATGCCGGCCATGTCGAGCGTGACCCTGACTATGAGCGAAGAAATGCACATCGGCATGATGTGGCGCAACACGATGCGCAGAGGCGAAGCGCCCATCAGTTGCACCGCCTTGATGTAATCGGAATTGCGCACGGTCAGCGTCTCCGCACGGGCGATGCGCGCATAAGGCGGCCAGGAGGTGACGGCAATCGCCAGAACCGCATTTTCGATGCCGGGACCAAGGGCGGCAACGAAGGCCAGCGCCAGAACAAGCTTCGGGAAGGCAAGGAAGATGTCGGTAATGCGCATCAGGACGGCATCGATCCAGCCGCCGGCATATCCTGCCACCGTTCCGACCAAAAGCCCGATCGGCGCAGCAATGATCGCAACCAGCACCACCACGAACAATGTCCAGCGCGACCCATGGATGATGCGCGAAAGGATATCGCGGCCAAGATCGTCGGTGCCGAACCAATGCTGCGCACTGGGCGGCAGCAACCGTGCATTCTTCAAATCACCGATGGTCGGCGAATACGGAGCCAGCACATCTGCCAGCGCCGCAACGACAATGAGCGCCACGATGATGAACAGGCCCACCATAGCCAGCCGGTTGGCCGAGAACCGTCGCCAAGTGACATAGGCGCGTCCGAGCCGGGCCTGCATGCGCGAAGCCGGACGCTCCGACAAGAGCCACTCGCGTCGTGTTTCGGCAACGGTGCTCATTCGTCCTTCGTCCTTGGATCGAGCATGCGGTAGAGCAGATCCGAAAGCAGGTTGATGCCGATGAAGACCGAGCCAATGACGATGGTGCCTCCGAGCACCGCATTCATGTCGGCATTCTGGAGCGAATTGGTGATGTAGAGGCCGATGCCCGGCCAGGAGAACACTGTTTCGGTCAGCACCGAACCTTCCAGAAGGCCGGCGTAGGACAAGGCGATGACGGTCACCATCGGGACCGCGGCATTGCGCAGCGCGTGCCCCCAGATGATGCGTGTTTCAGACAGGCCCTTGGCCCGCGCCGCGACGATGTATTCCTGTGACAGCTCGTTCAACATGAAGGAGCGGGTCATGCGGCTGATGTAGGCCAGCGAGAAATAGCCGAGCAGCGAGGCCGGCAGGATAATGTGACGCAACAAATCCCAGAACACGTCCCACTGGCCCTGCCATGCCGCGTCGAGCAGATAAAAGCCGGTGATTGGCGAGAATGTGTATTCGAAAACGATATCGATGCGCCCGGGGTAGGCTACCCACTGCAATTGCGCATAAAACAGCACCAGTCCAAGCAGGCCGAGCCAGAAGATCGGCACAGAATAGCCGACAAGGCCGATGATGCGCACGATCTGGTCGATGAGGCTGCCGCGTTTGACCGCCGCCAGCACACCAAGCGGAATGCCCATGATCGAGCCGATGATCGTTCCCAACGTCGCTAACTCGATGGTCGCCGGAAAGACCCGGCGTATGTCCGTCATGACAGGGTTGGTCGTGAGCACGGACGTGCCAAAATCGCCGCTCAGGGCGCTTTTCAGATAGATGTAGAATTGCTGGATCAGCGGCAGGTCGAGACCCATTTCACGCCGCACCCGCTCGACCACGTTCGACGGCGCCCGGTCACCCAGCACAGCCAGAACGGGATCGATAGGGATAACGCGACCGATAAAGAACGTCACCGCGAGCAGACCGAGATAGGTCGTCGCAGCAATGATGAGAAAGCGGCCAATCGACGCCCCAATGGTAACGGCGCGCCGTCGACGCGCCGTCGCTTCAAGTTCGGCCACGCTCACGCGAAGCGTCCTTTTCGCTATTCCTTCGAGATCTGACCGACGAAGTTGGTGTCGAAGCTCGGCCCGAGTTTGAAATCCTTGAGGTTGGCCCTCAGGCCGGCAACTTCGGTCTGCTGGAAGATGACGACAAACGGACCCTCGTCAAGGATCGTCTTCTGCAGTTCCTTGTACAGGTCGGCTCGCTTGGCCGAGTCCTTTTCGAGCAGCGCCGCCTCAGTCTTCTTGGTCAATTCCGGCACATCCCAGGCATTGCGCCATGCCAGCGTCTTGCTCTTGCCCTCGTCCGAATTGTCGGGGTTGCTGGCGAAGGTTTGGGCGTTCGAATTGGGATCGAAATAGTCCTGCCCCCACTGGCCGATATAGATGTCGTGGTTGCGAGCCCGGTATTTGGTCAGCGTCTGCTTGCCGTCACCGGGGATGATCTCAAGTTTGATGCCTGCCTGGCCAACGGTCTGCTGGATCGACTCGGCAATACCCGTCACAGGCTGCGTGTTGCGCACATCCATCGTGACGTTGAAACCGTCCTTCAGCCCGGCCTTTTCGAGCAGTTCCTTGGCCTTGGCCACGTCCAGTTTGAACGGGTTTTCATCGACAGCGCCCAGATCGCCCTTTGGCAGGAACGACTGATGGATTTCACCAATGCCCTTGATCAGGGTAGAACCGATCGCATCGTAGTCGACCAGATATTTGAATGCCTGCCGCACCTCGGGCTTGGCAAGGTTCGGGTTCTTCTGGTTGAGGCTGATGTAGTAGACGGTGCCTTTCGGCGCACTGGTCGTCTTCAGATCGGTATTCTTGGCGACTGCCTCGAGATCGTTCGGCTCGAGGTTGCGGGCCACGTCGATATCACCCGCCTCCAGCGCCAGACGCTGGCCGGAGCTTTCCTTCATATGACGATAGATGACGCGGGCGAGCTTGGCCTTGTCGCCGTGGTAGTTGTCGTTGCGCTCCATGACGACGGCTTCGTTGGCGCGCCATTCGCGCAGCTTGTAGGCGCCGGAACCGGCTGAGTTGGTCTTCAGCCAGTCGTTGCCGAAGTCGTTGTCGAACTTGTAGTCGTCGCTTGGCGTCACCGGCTTGACGTGCTCGAGAACGGTCTTCTTGTCGACCACCGAAGCAACCGTCGCCGACAGGCAGTTGAGCACGAAGCTCGGTGCATAGGCCTTGTCCACGGTGAAGACAAAGGTGGTCTCGTCGGCAGCCTTGGCCTTTTCGGCGACATTGTCCCCTGTCAAACCGAACTGTGACAAGATGAAAGCCGGGCTCTTGTCGAGCTTAACGGCCCGCTCGAACGACCATGCGACGTCGTCGGCAGTAATCGGATTGCCGGAGGCGAATTTCATGCCGGGCTTCAGCTTGAAAGTATAGGTCAGCCCGTCGTCGGAAACAGTCCAGCTTTCGGCCAGATCACCCTTGACCTGAGACGTGTCGGCCAGGTCGAGACGGACGAGAAGATCGTACGTGTTTCCGGTCACCTCTGCGGTCGAAAGCTCGAAAGCTTCGCCGGGATCCATGGTGATGATGTCGTCAATTGCAAAACCTTCGACCAGCGTATCGGCAGGCGTGACTGCGAAGGCCGGCATGGCTCCAACGAGTACCGCCGACATGGCCGCACCGGCCAGCCACAGACGAGAGCGAAGCGCAATCTTATCCATCATCATGTTCGTGTTCCCTGTTGTTGTTGGCCGATCAGAAGTGGCTTCGAGGTGTGGTAACGCGGAGCCACTACCTCGATTTCCTTCAACCATATCCGTCCGTTTTCGGCGCGGCAACGGGCATTTTGCGAACTGCGTTCGGCTGGGTTCAGATCGGTTTCGAACCGCTATCGATCAGGCGATTTGCTGCCGTTTTGGCAATCGCTTCGGGCAAGCTCAAATGCCATTGGCTACGGCAGTAGGAGCGGAAATCGAAGCAGGGAAGGCCCGGGCACACTTCGAATTCAATGAGGTGCAAGGTGTCGTCGGCCTCCACGCGCAGGTCGATCGAGAAGACGTCGCGCAGACCAAGGCATTGCATCAGCTTGCTGGCCAGTTGCCGTATCTTGCGATCGGCATTGGATTGGCTCTCGATAACCGCTTCAAGCAACGGCTCGACATATGTACCTTGGGTTTTCGCGGCGTCGCCGGTTTCCCCGTAGAGTGCGAGGCTGTCGCTCATTGTCTGGAAATCCGCGCCGGAATCGACAAACGAAATGCCGAGAGCTTCGACTCCGGTATTCAGGTCCAACCCCAGGAAGCTAGCCCTGACATTTCGGCCCGGCACATAGGGCTGAACCAGCGTATCGTCCCGATAGGCACTGAAAATACGCCGGCTAATCTCAAGCGCACTGGCGATATCCTGGCAGTGGGAATCCGACCAGATGCCAATCTTTGCACCGAGACGGTTAGGTTTCACAAACCAGCCGCTGGCGGAGGGCGGCGGTTCGACCAGCCACTCGCCGTTGCGGGCCAGGCCGGCCAGCGGCACGGGCAAGCCAAGCGCGCCGAGCACTGCGCCGGAGCGGAACTTGTCCTGGCATAGCGCGAAAAGTGAGTCGTCCGCGCCGATGGTTCGCAAGCCGTTGAGGCGCGCCAACGCGGGCGCTGCACCGCCTCGGTAATAGGCAATGCCATCGGTCAGCGTCCAGACCAAAGTCCGCTCCGCGTCCTGCCCGGCCAAGGCAACGGAGGCGTCGTCAAGCTCGACGGGGCGGAAGTTCAGCCCAAGCGCATCGCAGGCTTTGGCAATGTCGTCGAATTCCCCGACAAGATCGGTTGACTGCGCCAGATAGGAAGAAATCTCTGCAGCATGCGCTTTGTCGAACCCCTCGCCAAGCAACCGCTTCACACACGCAGCCTCGGGTTCATAGACAAGGAAAAGTGTGGCAGCGGGCATGGCAAATGATCCTGGAAGGCTTTCGAAACTGCCTCCCAATCTGGCATCCCCGACGATGCGTGTTTGCGAGGAAACCGACACGGCATCGACGCCGCTTCAACAAAATTCAGATCAGGATATGAGGTTCGAAACGGCCACGTACAGGCAAGTCGAGCAGGAAGGTCTTGCCGGCATCAGGCTGCGAGGCGTGCTGGTGCTCATCGAGCCCCGCCCATGCCGAGGTCACGGCCAGCCGATCGGCATTTTTGCCGACGAACGCTGGGCAAGTCGGTTGCCCAACTGGCGTAGCAATGGAGCGCAGCAATTTGCCATCCTGCCCGTAGGCTGTAATGCGGCCCTCCCCCCAACGGGCATTCCACAGCGTGCCGTCGAGGTCCACGACCGAGCCATCATGGTCGCCGGTTCCATCGCCTCGGTCAGCAAAAACCATCGGCTCACCGACCGGCAAACCGGTAACGGGATCGCAGGCTGTCCGCATTATGAAGCCGGTCGCGGAATCGGTGAAATATGCGACAGCTCCGTCAGCCGAGAAGGCAATCGAGTTCGGGATGGACAGACCAGAAAACAGCGTTCGCAACTCTCCCTTGAAGAACCAGTAGATAGCGCCGGCTCCCGTCTCAGCCTTCTTGCCCATGGTGCTGACCCAAAACGCGCCACTTGGATGCACGCGTGCATCGTTGGAGCGGGTCACGGCATTGTCGGCCTCGAGCGGCATATGCAGCGTCAGCTTGCCGGTTGCGGTCTCGCGAACGTAAAGGCCGGTCTCGGTGGCGATCAACTGCCGGCCTTGGTCGATGATGGCAAGCGCGCTGGCCATCTGGCCGAGCGCGTGAACTTTGGCGGGGCCACCGGACAATGCCTGTTCGATCAGGCTGCCATTGACGATATCGAACCCGAACAAGGTGTCGCTGTGCGGGTCATAGGTCGGGCCTTCGCCAAGCTGGCACACATGGTCGGAAAGGATGGACGCGTCGACATGCTCCATCATGCAGCTCTTGTTGCCGCGTCCCAGCCGGCCGCCGCCGCGCGTGCCCGTTCGCCCACCTCGTCGGGCCGCAGGCCGGGCTTGAACAGGCTGGAGCCAAGCCCAAACACGGAAACCCCAGCCGCCAAATAGGCAGGAAAATCCTTTTCCGAAACCCCACCCACGGCGCCGACATTCACATCGCGCGGAAGCACCGCCCGCATGGCTGCAATGCCCGTCGCACCAAGCACGTTGGCAGGGAAGAATTTCAGGGCGGAAGCACCGAGCCTGATAGCCTGGAAAGCCTCCGTTGGGCTGAACACGCCGGGCATCGTCACCATGCCGTGATACGCGGCGCGGCCCATGACGGCGGCGTCGATGTTGGGGCTGACCAGAAGACGTCCACCGGCCTTGGCAAGGCCATCGACATCCGTTGCGGTCAGCACTGTTCCCGCTCCCACCAACGCGGTTTCAGGCAGCGCGGAAACCAGGCTGGAGATCGATGCGAATGGATCGGGCGAGTTCAGCGGCACTTCGATCGCATGGATGCCGGCCTCATAAACGACGCGACCGACTTCAATCGCCTCCTCGGGCCTTAGGCCGCGCAGAATGGCGACCAGACCACGCTTCAGGGATGGAAACGGTGCGGTCTGCGTCATGCAGTGGCTCCTTTGGAAGCAATCATTCCATTTTGCCGCGCTGCCTCGAACAGCCCGGAGCGTACCGCCAGGTCGGCGTCGATTTCGGTGACCCGAATGCCGGCAATGCGAAGCGCGGCCGCATAGAGCTTACCCAGCGAACCTGAGACGATCAGCACAACCGGCGCGCTCGTGTGCCGGTAGCGGCGACGAGCGGACGCAATCTCACCACCAATTAGCAGACCGGACAAGCAAGCGGCGGCATCACCGGCTTTTAGGTCATGCAGCAGCCCAGCGGCGCGGATTGCAAACAAGCTGGATGTGATATCGCCACCCTCATTGAGGGCGGACAAACACCAATCGCGGAAGAAGGGCCCGTCGGCGGCAACCGATGCCGGGTTTTCACCCAGCGAATGGCGCAGGATGGAGTGTGCGCCGAGCACCGAATAAAGCTCACCGGTCGGCCACGTCCCGAAGCTGGCCACCACGCCGTCCTCCACCTCGACCCATTTGGAATGGGTGCCAGGCATGCAGACCAGATGTCGTCCTGAAGTGGACAACCCCGCGCCGGCCAGTTGCGTTTCTTCCCCGCGCATGACATCCGGAAACCCGGCTGTCCGTTGGGCAAGACCCGGCACGATGCGGATGTCGCGAGCCGTTCCGGCAACGCGCACCGCGCCTTCGAGGATTGCCGTGATCGGCGCCGGTGTGTCGACGTAAGGCGCCTCGACCCAGCCTTGCCGCGACCCCGCCATGCCGCACATCACAACGGGCAGCGCCAGTGGAGCACCGAGCTCGGCGAGATGGTGTTCCAACACCGCCGCAAAGCCTTTTTCGCGAGCAGTGATAAGACCGTCATCGCCACGCCGCTCGCCAAGAACATTGCCGCCCGCATCAAGCAGCCAGACACGAAGCCGCGTCGTGCCCCAATCGACTGCTGCAACGGAAGGAGCGCCGATCACAGCATGCCTCCATCAACGATCAATGTTTGTGCGGTCAGCATGGCCGAAGCGTCGGAAGCCAGGAAGAGGCAAGGACCCACCATGTCGTCGGCAAGCATCATCCTTGGAATGGACTGACGGGCGATATGGGCGTCGAGCTTGTCTTCCGTCACCCACAATTCGCGCTGGCGCTCGGTGATGACCCAGCCCGGAGCGATGGCGTTGACCCGGATATTGTTCTTGCCGTAGCGCCCGGCCAGCGCCTTGGTCAGGCCGATGATGCCAGCCTTGGCCGCCGTATAGGCCGGCATGTCGCCGATGTTCAGCATGAACGATGTCGAGGTGAAATTGACGATGCTGCCGTGGCCGGCCTTCAGCATCCCGTCAAGCACGGCCTGCACGGCAAAGAAATGCGGCCTGAGATTGATCGCCTGGTTGTCGTCCCATTGCGCAAGCGTGACCTCTTCCGCAGCATGTCGGACATCGTTGGCGGCGTTGTTCACGAGTACTGTGACCGGCCCATGCACTGACGCGGCCTTCGCCGCCGCGCCCCGTAATGCTTCGACATCGCGAAGATCTGCCTTCAGGTAGAGCGGACGAGCGCCGGTTGAGCGCTGAAGTTCATCGCATAGCGCCAGGCTCGGCCCATCGGCAATGTCGATAAATGCCACCTTGGCACCCTGCAGGGCAAAGCCTTCGGTGAGCTTGGCACCAATACCAGAGCCGCCGCCCGTGATGAGCACGGAGGCACCTTCGAGATCGGCGAAACGCGCCGATGGCATCATGTGCGAGACCCTTCCGCCGGTTTCATCCTCATCGGCGGCGCATCCTATCCGTCAAGCAGACATCGGCAAGCGCAAATATCGGCTATTTGCGCTTTTGTCAGACAAAAAGGAATTGGAGTGTGGAAAACCTAGATGCTGCCGGCGCGCTGTGCGCCACGGAACTGGTCACGCAGGTAGCCCAGCGTCGCATCTGCGTCGACTGGCCTGCCAAACAGGAAGCCTTGGCCGCCACCGCAGCCGAACTCGACAAGCCGGTCGGCCTGCGCTTCTTCCTCAATTCCTTCCGCGACAACATCCATGCCGAGCCCTTCGCACATGGCCAGGATTGCGCGGATGATATGTTCGGAAGGGCGGTCTTCCAGGATCGAGGAAACGAAGGCCCGGTCGATCTTCAACTTGTCGAAATGGAATTCACGCAAGCGTCCCAGCGACGATTGCCCGGTGCCGAAATCGTCGAGCGCCACGCGGATACCAACCCGGCGCAGATCCTCGACAATCTTCTCTGCTGACGCCGGATCGTTCATCAAGCCGGTTTCGGTGATTTCGATCTCAAGCCGACGCGGATCGAATCCTGTCCGGTCGAGGATGGAAAGTATGTGCAGGCCGGTGTTCTGGTCCACCAGTTGGGAAGGCGACAGGTTGAAGGACAGGAACAAATCCTTCGGCCAGTTCCTTGCAGCTTCGGTCGCCTTGCGCAGCACCAGTTGCGAGAGCGGCCCGATGATGCCGCGCTCCTCGGCAATGGGGATAAAGACGACCGGAGAGACAGGTCCAAGATCGCGGTCGGTCCACCTTGCCAGCGTTTCAAACCCGATGGTGCGGCGCGTGCCGAGATCGACGATGGGCTGGAAGTGCGGTTCAACCTCGCCGCCCGAAACGGCGCGCCGGAGCGCCTGCTCGATACGGGTTACCCGCTTGGCGGCTTCTTCCATCTCGCGCGTATAGACAACGACCTTCCCGCGCCCTGAACGCTTGGCGTGATAGAGAGCGGTTTCGGCCTTGTTGACCAGGATTTCAGTCGTTTCGTCGCCGGAATAAAACAGCGAGCATCCGGTCGACGCGGAAAGCCGCGCGGTGCGTTCGCCGACATCGTATGGCGCTGATAGTATCTCGATCAGCATGCGTGCGCGCTCGGCAGCAGCTTCCTCGCTGAACACCATGGGGTAGAGGAAGGCGAATTCATCGGCACCGATGCGGCAGACCGTCGAATAGCTGTCCATCGAGGCGCGCAGGCGCATCGCCACCTGCGCAAGGATGTCGTCGCCAGCCTTGTGGCCGAAAAGGTCATTGATCGGCTTGAAGCCGTCGAGATCGAGGATACCGATTGCAAAAGGCGCCGGATCGTCGGCCCGGTCGCTGATCAACCGATCCACCTTGTCGAAAAAACGGCGATGATTGCCCAGCCCGGTCAACGCATCGGTGAAGGCCAGGTCGCTGCCGTCCCTGCTTATTTGCCCGGTGCTAAACGGCGTTTGCATCGGTTTTCCTGTTCTAACGCAAAGTATGGCCCACAGTGGCATCAAACCCTTTAGGAAACGTATCTTGGGGGAATGATTTCCTTCGATCGTGGTGCTTGAGCCCAAACTCTTTCACGAACTACTGGAAGAGGCTTCGGCAACCGCATTGGCAGGGTGCGGCAAGTCTCGTATATGACACGCGTCGTGACTTCGGAGAGCCTGTCAATGCCGCTCAAGATCGCCGTCCAGATGGACCATATCTCCACCGTGTCGATTGCCGGCGATACGACCTTTGCCTTGTCCCTCGAGGCACAGCGGCGCGGCCACACGCTCTACCACTACACGCCTGACCGGCTGACGCTCGCGAACGGCAAGGTGTTTGCTCGTGTCGAGGAAATGCAGGTGCGCGACGAGAAGGGCAACCACTATTCGCTTGGCGATCCCGTGCGCACTGACCTGTCGGAGATGGACGTGGTCTTGTTGAGGCAGGACCCACCCTTCGACATGAACTACATCACGACCACGCACATATTGGAACGCATTCACCCGAAGACGCTGGTGGTCAACGACCCGGCATGGGTGCGCAACAGTCCGGAAAAAATCTTCGTCACCGAGTTTGCGGACTTGATGCCGGAAACCCTGATCACCAAGGATCCGAAGGAAGTCGCGGCCTTCCGCAAGGAGTTTGGCGACATCATCGTCAAGCCACTCTATGGCAATGGCGGCGCCGGAGTTTTCCATTTGCACGAGGCGGATCGCAACCTCGCATCGCTGCTTGAAATGTTCTCGCAATTGTTTCGCGAGCCGTTCATCGTGCAGCGCTACCTGAAGGAAGTGCGCGCCGGCGACAAGCGCATCATCCTGATCGACGGTGAACCGGTCGGCGCTGTGAACCGTGTGCCGGCTGAATCGGAATCGCGCTCGAACATGCATGTCGGCGGCCGGGCCGAGAAGACAGACCTTACCAAGCGTGAGCGCGAGATTTGCGAGGCGATCGGGCCCTCCCTGAGAGGCCGCGGCTTCATCCTCGTAGGCATCGACGTCATCGGCGACTACATGACCGAGATCAACGTCACCTCTCCGACCGGCATCCGTGAAGTCAAACGCTTCGGCGGGTCCGACATCGCGGCGTTGTTCTGGGATGCAGTCGAAGCAAAGCGCTGACAACCACCGGCCGGCTTTGTTCCGCTTGTGCAACTCTGCGCAACCGAATTGCAGCCTATGCTTTAGATTGTTCCCTAAATGTTCTTGATTTGATCGGACGGCTGTGATTAGCTCATAGGTGAGGCGTCAGGAACACCTGCCATTTTACAGGTACAGGGCGTTTCGGGGGCATAATGGTTTCACGCGTTCGCACAGTGGCCTTTCAGGGGATTGAGGCCGTTCCAGTCGATGTTCAGGTCATGGTGGCACCCGGCAAGGTCGGCATGTCCATCGTGGGGTTGCCGGACAAGGCCGTAGCCGAGAGCCGGGAACGCGTGCAAGCGGCCCTTCATGCATCA
>MKRZ01000129.1:0-6772 GCA_001897075.1 Mesorhizobium sp. 61-13
TTTTACGGAAGTGAGTGGGATCAAGGGGTTGGGCGACGAGTGTGGATGGATTTGTCCACAGTTCGGCAAAGTAGGCGCAGCCCCTCACCTGCCTGCCGGCATCCTCTCCCCGTGAACGGGGAGAGGAAGGCAATCCCTACTCGGCGATGCCTTCTTCATATTCGGCAGACATTTCCAGCCACTTTTCCTCGTGGCGGCCAAGCTGGCCGGTGAGGTCTGACCGCTCCTTGGCAAGCCGTGTCGCGCCAACCGGGTCTTTCTCGTAAAGCGCCGGATCGGCAAGCTGGTCCTCAATGGCATCGACGCGCTTGCGCAGGCGGTCCATCAGCGCCTCGGTGGCGCGGATTTCCTTGGCCAGCGGCTCGAACGCCGCGCGGCGGGCGGCAGCTTCGCGACGCTTGTCTGCCTTGGACGCCTTTTCGGCTTCGCGCCGTTCGCGACTGTTGGCGGAAACGCCGGTGACCAGCGTCTTGTAGTCGTCAAGATCGCCGTCATAGGGATTGACGGTGCCTTCCTTGACCAGCCAGAGGCGATCGACGGTAGCTTCCAGCAAGTGACGGTCGTGCGAGATGACGATGACCGCGCCCGGGAACTCGTTCAGCGCGTGGACCAGCGCCTCGCGCGAATCGATGTCGAGGTGGTTGGTCGGTTCGTCGAGGATGAACAGGTTTGGCCCGTCGAAGGCGGCAAGCCCCATGAGAAGCCGCGCCTTTTCGCCGCCGGACAGGTCCTTCGCCACCGTGTTCATCTTTTCGGTGGCGAGGCCGAATTGGGCGACACGCGCCCTCACCTTCGATTCCGGCGCTTCCGGCATCAGCCGGCGCACATGCTCATAGGCGTTTTCGTCCGGACGAAGATCGTCCAACTGGTGCTGGGCGAAGATCGCGACCTTGAGGCCGGGTGCAACGGTCACGGTGCCGGCTTCAGCCTTCAGGCGACCTGAAAGCAGCTTGGCAAAGGTAGACTTGCCGTTGCCGTTGGCGCCGAGCAGGGCAATGCGGTCATCGGCATCGATGCGCAGCGTCATCTTCTTCAAAATCGGCGAACCCGGCTGGTAGCCGACATTGACGCCAGACAGCGCGACGATGGGCGACGCAACCGTCTTGACCGGTTCGGGGAACGAAAACGGGCGCACGCTGTCATCGACCAGCGCCGCAATCGGCTTCATCTTTTCCAGCGCCTTGATGCGCGACTGCGCCTGACGCGCCTTGGAGGCCTTGGCGCGGAAACGGTCGACGAAGGATTGCAGGTGCTTGCGGGCGGCTTCCTGCTTGACGCGACCCTTTTCCTGCAGCTCGCGCTGCTCGGTCCACTGCCGTTCGAACTGGTCGTAGCCGCCGCGCCAGAAGGTCAGCTTCTTCTGGTCGAGGTGGACGATGGAGTTGACGGCGCGGTTCAACAGGTCGCGGTCGTGCGAGATGAGCAGAACCGTGTGCGGATATTTCGCGACATAGTTCTCCAGCCACAGCGTGCCTTCGAGATCGAGATAGTTGGTAGGCTCGTCGAGCAGCAGAAGATCAGGCTCAGAAAACAGCACCGCCGCCAGCGCGACACGCATGCGCCAGCCGCCGGAAAACGACGAAGCCGGACGCCGCTGGGCCTCATCGTCAAAGCCGAGGCCGGCGAGAATGGTGGCGGCGCGCGACTCTGCCGAATGCGCATCGATGTCGGCCAGACGGATATGGATTTCGGCGATGCGATTGGGATCGGTCGCGGTCTTTTCTTCCTCCAGAAGCGCTGCGCGTTCCTTGTCGGCCTTCAGCACGATCTCGATCAGCGGTTCTTCGGTGCCGGGCGCTTCCTGCGCGACTTGGCCGATGCGGGTGTTGCGCGGCAGGTCGATGGAGCCGGTCTCGGACGGGAAGTCGCCGGTGATGGCCTTGAACAGAGTTGTCTTGCCGGTGCCGTTGCGGCCGACGAGCCCCGCCTTCGCGCCGGCCGGCAGGGCCAGCGAGGCGTGGTCGAGAAGCAGGCGCCCGGCAATGCGCAGCGAAAGATCGTTGATGGTCAGCATGGCCGCGCTTTTGGCCGAGCCTGAGGCGAAGTGCAAGCCCTGCCGGCATCAAAGCCTTTCGAGACGGCGGCTCAGGCGAACGCCCTGCCCTCTTCCGTACGCTGGAAATAGATGAGATCGAGCGACACCGAAGGGCGGCCAAGCACGGTCAGGATCATGTGCGCCTGCCCGCGGTGATGGGTCTGGTGGTTGAACAAATGGCCGAGCGCCGGCGACAGGCGCTGCGAGATGGTGCGCATGTCGGTGACGGTCATGTAGGAAAAGCGACCGGCCAGCGCCTTGTCCGACAGGCTCTCGACCCAATCGACAATGCGTTTGTCTTCCGCCTCGCGCGCGGCGCGAAGTGGCGCAAGCGTCTTGTGGAGGATGGTGTCCAGCTTGGCGGGGGCATCGCCCTCGCCGGTGAAGCGCTTCATCCAGATGCGGTCGGCGACGAGGATATGGTTGAGCGTGCCCATGAGCGAGCCGAAGAAAGCGCCGGTGTCGCGGCTGAACTCGTCTTCGCTGAGATCGGCGGCAGCATCATAGATGCGGCTGTTGGCCCACTGGTTGTAGGCCGCAAACATCATGAAGTGTCGTTTCATCTATCTTCCCGCCGCATATGCCCGCCGCGATGACGGCGTCCAGCAACCCGTAGGCATCGCGGCTCCCCTTGGCAAGGGTGCGGGCGGCCTGTATAGAGCCGCCACCAATCAATCCAAAATCACAAGGACGACCAAATGGCGCTCGAACGCACCTTTTCGATGATCAAGCCGGACGCTACCCGGCGCAACCTGACCGGCGCCATCACCAAGATGCTGGAAGATGCCGGCCTGCGCGTCGTCGCATCGCGTCGCGTGTGGATGAGCCGCCGCGAGGCCGAGGGCTTCTACGCGGTGCACAAGGATCGCCCCTTCTTCGGCGAACTGGTGGAGTTCATGTCGTCCGCCCCGACCATCGTCCAGGTTCTGGAAGGCGAGAACGCCATTGCCAAGAACCGCGAAGTGATGGGCGCGACCAACCCGGCCCAGGCCGCTGAAGGCACCATCCGCAAGGTTCATGCGCTGTCGATCGGCGAAAACTCCGTGCACGGCTCGGATGCACCCGAAACCGCCGCTCAGGAAATCCGCTACTGGTTCTCCGACACCGAAGTCGTCGGCTGAACTTAAAGAAATTCCGAATGCAAAAAACCCCCGGCCTCGACCGGGGGTTTTTCTTTGACTTTGTCTTGGCGGAAGTGCCGCGCCTTACTCGGCAGCTTCCTTGATCTGGGTGCTGGACGCGCCATGCAGTCTCTCGGCGATCTCGGCCACGCGCTTGCCCTGGAAGTGCGCGCCTTCGAGCTCCTGCGCCGAAGGCTGGCGCGAACCGTCACCGTCGCTGGTGGTGGTCATACCGTAAGGGGCACCGCCGCGCACGACGTCGTTGCCCATCTGGCCCTGGTAGGCATAGGACAACGGCACGATGACCATGCCGTGATGCTGGAGCGCGGCCTGCGTGGTGATGAGCGCGAGCTCGGCGCCGCCATGCTGGGTGGCGGTCGAAACCATGACCGAGCCGACCTTGTTGAGCAGCGCGCCGCGTGCCCACAGCGGGCCGGTCTGGTCGAGGAAGTTCTTCATCTGGGCTGCGACCGCGCCGTAGCGGGTGGCCGAGCCGATGATGATGGCGTCGTAGTTCTCGAGTTCGGCCGGGGTAGCGATTTCCGCTTCCTGGTCGAGCTTGTAATAGGCGGCCTTGGCGACTTCCAGCGGCACCAGTTCGGGAACGCGCTTGATGGTCACGTCCGCACCGGCTTCGCGAGCGCCCTCGGCAGCGGCCTTGGCCATCTGCTCCATGTGGCCCCAGCTCGAATAATAAAGAACAAGTACCTTAGCCATTTCGATCTCCAAAGAATTCCGCGTTTCGGGCCGTGCCCGTCATCGCTTATCTAGGCGAATGGCTGTTCATCGAAAGATACCCAGATGCAGACAGATCGTTCACTAATATAATATCTTTGCGATCAGCCGGGGCTCGCGCTATGTGACAGGCGTCCCGCCTTCTGCCCGGAGCCTGCCATGTCAGAAATCGTTACCGCCGCGATGCTTGTCATCGGCGATGAAATCCTCTCGGGCCGCACCAAGGACAAGAACATCGGCCACCTCGCCGACATCATGACGGCGGTCGGCATCGACCTGAAGGAAGTGCGCATCGTTCCAGACGAGGAAGACGAGATCGTCGCGGCGGTGAATGCCGTGCGCGCGCGCTACACCTATGTCTTCACCACCGGCGGGATCGGCCCGACGCATGACGACATCACCGCCGATTCGATCTCCAAGGCGTTCGGCGTGCCGTGCGAACACGACGCCAAGGCCTATGCGATGATGGAGGACAACTACAAGAAGCGCGGCGTCGAGTTCACCGAGGCGCGCAAGCGCATGGCGCGCATGCCGCGCGGCGCGAGCCATATCGACAATCCCGTTTCGATGGCGCCCGGTTTCCGCATTGGTAACGTGCATGTGATGGCTGGCGTGCCGTCGATTTTCCAGGCGATGCTCGACAATGTCATGCCGACACTGAAGACCGGGACGAAGATGCTGTCGGCAACGGTGCAGTGCCCGCATGGCGAGGGCCTGATCGGCGGGCCGCTGGGCGATATCCAGAAACGACACCCCGAGACCATCATCGGTTCCTATCCGAAGTTTGGCGAAGGCAAGTTCTGGACCGAGCTGGTGGTGCGCGCGCGTTCGCAAGAAGCACTGGACGCGGCGCGCGTGGAGGTCGAAAATATGGTCGCAGGTTTTTCCAAGGCCGGCTGACGGCAGCCTGCGAGCCGGAACCTGGCTCGCCCTTGCCGCGTTTCCTGTCAGCCGTGTCGGCAACGACGCCAAGAGGAGGCCCGGACATGCGTTTCAAGACAATCGTCGCCGTTCTTCAAAGCGAACACGACGCGGAGCGCGTGCTTGATTGCGCCATTCCGCTGGCAAGCCGCTTCCAGGGCCATCTGGTCGGCATCCATGCCGAGGCCGTGCCCGTTCCCTACACGTCGGCAACCGGATTTCCCGACACGGAATTCATCCAGGTATCGGCCGAGATGAACAGGGAGCGCACCCGCAAGCTGCACGAGGCTTTCATCAAGCGTACGGAAGAGGCGGAGCTTTCTTACGAATGGCGCAGCCTCGAAAGCTTCTCCGGCGACAGCGCGCTGACCGGCATAGCAAGCGTCCGCTCGGCAGACCTGGTGATTGCCGCCCAGCGCGACATAGATGGCGACGAGGGTGCCGACGTCGACACGCTGGTCTATGAGGCCGGCCGGCCGGTTCTGGTGGTGCCGCATTCCGGCGCGCTCGTCACCAGCTTCAAGCGCATCTTGCTGGCATGGAACGGCTCAAAGGAGGCGGCGCGCGCTGCGTTCGATGCCATCCCGTTCATGACCGAAGCCGAGAGAACGGACGTGCTGGTGATCGACCCACCCGACGTGCCCGAACATGACGCCCATGCGGCGGGCGCGGAAATAGCGGCGGCGTTGTCGCGGCACGATGTTTCCGTTCGCGTCTCGATCCAGAAATCCAACGGCACAGCCGTCGAGGAGATCATACAGGAGCGTCTGGCAGCGAGCGGAGCAGACCTGCTCGTGCTCGGCGCATACAGCCATTCATGGCTGCGCGAGCTGCTTTTCGGCGGCGTAACGCGCAGCGTATTGCGCTCGATCCCGGTGGCGGCGTTCCTGTCACGCTGACTGACGCCTCTCAATCCTTTTGCGACCTTGCCAAGCCTATCGATTTCCGGCTAATTCCGCCCGCATCCCAATGAACTGCGTGCCGAGGCGCGCTGCGGAGTGCACCATCAATGTCCCTGCCTGAAAAAGCCTTCCCGGTCTCCTGGGATCAGTTCCACCGAGACGCGCGCGCGCTTGCCTGGCGGCTGGCAGGCGTGAACGCGCAATGGAAGGCGATCGTCTGCATCACGCGCGGCGGGCTGGTGCCGGCGGCAATCATTTCACGCGAACTTGGCATCCGCATCATCGAGACGGTGTGTGTCGCCTCCTATCACGACTACACCTCTCAAGGGCAATTGCAGGTCCTGAAAGAGATCAGCCCGCCCCTTATGGAGAACGATGGCGAGAACATACTCATCATCGACGACCTGACCGACACCGGCAAAACAGCAGGTGTTGTGCGCGCAATGCTGCCCAAGGCGCATTTCGCGACCGTTTACGCCAAGCCCAAAGGCCGGCCACTTGTCGATACCTTCGTGACCGAGGTGAGCCAGGACACCTGGATCTATTTCCCGTGGGATATGGGCTTCACCTACCAGAAGCCGATTGCGGACGATCACGCCGGTTAGAGCGTTTCATCGTTGTATTGGCGGCTCTAATCCGAACTTCACCGCGCAGCAATCGCGCATACTTCGAAAGGCGGCGAAGGCCGCCTTTTTGCTGTTTCGTGGCGGGCTTTTCCAAACGTCGCAAAATTTTTACTTTTATTACACGCAATTAGCCGTAGTCTTTATGAGACGGCAAACGATTCCTGTTTTTTGGCACTGTTTTCGCATGTTGATGGGGCCTCAATCGCACGAACATCTGGCTGACCGAGTTCGCAAGCTCTTCGGCACCGTTCCCTTACGTTTGCAGGTTGCCGCGCTGCCGTGGCGCGAACAGGACGGCACCCTCGAAATCATGCTCATCACCAGTCGCGATACCGGTCGCTGGGTGCTGCCGAAGGGCTGGCCCGAGGCGCGTGAGCCGCTATGCAACGCAGCCGCGCGCGAGGCCGGAGAAGAAGCAGGTTTGACCGGCAG
>MKRZ01000129.1:6941-12044 GCA_001897075.1 Mesorhizobium sp. 61-13
AAGCCGAACGCATGGTCGCCGAACCCGACCTTTCCCAGATTATCGCTTATTTCTGCGCGAACCGGGCCCAGTTCGCCGCCTAGCTAGTTTCCATCTCTATTCCGGCTGGCTCGTCTGGCAGGCTTCGGCCAACTGCCCCACCACCTCGCCAATGCCTGCAAGGTCGAAGTCGGCTTCACCGCGCCCGGACAACAGGCCAAACCGCCACGACAAGGCCAGCCTGTCGGCGGGCACGAGGCGGCCTACCGCCTGCGGGCCGCTTTTGACAAGGACCTTGCCACGGCGTGAAATCACCCAGCGCTCGTCAATCGCCTGACTGTCTCCGATGGCAACGGATACGGTGACCGTTGAACCGGACGCCGTATCGTTGAGACGCAGCCACTCGCTCCATTGCGGATCGCCGCCTGTGCGGCAAGCTATGGTCAAGACAGGGCTGTAGCTCAGCGTGCCGCTGTTGTTGGTCAGCTTGTTGACGGCGGCGAGCGAGGCCGTGACCAGCCCGTCGTCCATGTTGGAGAACCGCCAGCGGTCATCATCCGCTTGAGCGTCGGCAATGCCACCGCCTGCAAAAAGCAGGACAGCGGCGAAGGCCCGCCACATCACCACAGCCCTACCCAATCCAGCTCTCCCCAGCGAGACATCGCACTTCGCGATAGGTATGTGCGAAGTTCTATCAGAACAATGTTGACGGCCTGACAACGAAAAAGGCCGCCCTGAGGCGGCCTTCTTAACGATTTGGAAATCCGATTACTCGGCGTCCTTGGCGGCTTTCTTCTTCGGAGCCGCCTTTTTCTTCGGCTCTTCGGCTTCGCCGGCAGCCTCGTCCTTGGCCTTCTTGGATGCAGCCTTCTTGGCTGGCTTGGCCTTGGCGTCGTCCTCGTCGTCCTCGGCCATCAGCTCATCCTTGCTCACCTTCTTGTCGGTGACGGAAATCTGGCCAAGCAGGTGGTCGACCACCTTTTCCTCGAACATCGGCGCGCGGAGCGTGTTCAGCGCTTCCGGATTGCTGCGGTAGAACTCGAAAACTTCCTGCTGCTGGTTTGCCGGGAAGCGGCGCACCTGCTCGAACAGGCCACGCTGCAACTCATCGTCGGAAACGACGACGCCGGCCTTCTCGCCGATCTCGGCCAGCACGAGGCCAAGGCGCACGCGGCGCTCTGCAAGGCGCCTGTATTCGGCGGTTGCCTCTTCTTCCGTGGTCTCTTCATCGGCGAAGGTGCGACCAGCGGCCTGGAGGTCACGATTGACCTGGTTCCAGATATTGGTGAACTCGGCCTCGACGAGCTTCGAGGGGGATTCAAAAGTGTAGGAGGAATCGAGCTGGTCAAGAAGCTGACGCTTGACCTTCTGGCGCGTCATCGAGCCGAACTGGCTCTCGATCTGGCCACGCACGATTTCCTTCAGGCGCTCAAGCGATTCAAGGCCGAGGGCCTTGGCGGTCTCGTCATTGACCTCGAGGTCGCCGGGCTTGGCCACTTCCTTGACGGTGACGTCGAAGGTGGCTTCCTTGCCGGCCAGATGAGCTGCCTGGTAATTCTCGGGGAACGTGACGACGACCTGCTTCTCGTCGCCTGCCTTGGCGCCGATGAGCTGGTCTTCGAAGCCGGGGATGAACTCCTTGGAGCCGAGCACCAGAGGCTGGTCGTTGCCTGCACCGCCGCCAAACGCTTCGCCATCGATCTTGCCGACATAGTCGATGGTGACGCGGTCGCCTTCAGCGGCCTTGCCGGTCTTCGGCTCGAAGGTGCGCGCCGATTCCGCTACCCGCTTGACCTGCTCGTCGATCTCGGCTTCCGGCACGTCGTAAACGGGGCGCGTAACCTTGATGTCGGTGAAATCCTTGATCTCGATCGCCGGGATCACTTCATAGTTGAGGCGGAATTCGAAATCCGCGCCGCCGGCGAGGATCTTTTCGGCTTCCTTCTCGTCTTCGGTCATGATGACTTCAGGCTGCATGGCAGCCTTTTCGCCACGGCCGGTGATGATGGTGCGCGACTCGTTCAGGATCTCGTTGACCACTTCGGCCATGAACGACTTGCCGTAGACCTTGCGCAGGTGCTGGACCGGAACCTTGCCGGGGCGGAAGCCGTTGATGCGGACCTTGCCCCTGGCATCTGACAACCGGGCAGCCAACTTGGCTTCCATGTCTGTTGCCGGCACGACCACTTTGATTTCGCGCTTGAGGCCGGAGTTGAGCGTTTCGGTGACCTGCATCATCAAACCTTTGTTTTCACCAATAAGGCTGCCAACGGGCTTCTGCCGTTTACAGCCTGCCGGTACATTTTTGCCGGGGGTGGCTTACGGTGCGGGCATGAATGAAATCACCGCAAGGCGGCAAATCAACCAATTACGCTCCAAAATGTGAATAAGCCCTTGTTTTTCCTACTTCTTTTCACATCTTTCAGAAGCGGATCGTCGCGTCCCGTCACATTCGACCCGCCTTTTGTCACAGGCGAGCCCAATTTTCAACCATCTTCGCGCGTCGGCGCGGTCATCTTGACCTCGACATTGACAGAATGATGACTACATGGGAATTGCGCTTCGTCGTGCGGATGTGGCGGAATTGGTAGACGCCCTGGATTTAGGTTCCAGTGCCGAAAGGCGTGGGGGTTCGAGTCCCTTCATCCGCACCAATTTTCTGTCTCACGGCAGTTCGCTTCGCTCACGCCTCCGACGGGGCGGCCTGACGGCCGACGGGCAGTCGCCCTTGCGAACCCTGCGGGTTCGGGGATGCTCTACTTGACGTATTTCGCTGCCTGAGCTGCGCGCTAGTACAACGGCTCTTCGAACAGCATCTGGTCGCCGTCCATGAGGGCCTTGATCTGCGGCACGCCATCCTTAGAGACGGCGGCACGGATGCCGAACGGCCTCACACGCATATCGCGTTCGATGGCAAGGCCCTCGCCTTCCGGCAGATAGAAACGCTCAATGCCATAGTCTGGCGCGATGGTGGTGTCGCCGCTCAAGGTCCAGCCCGCAGAGATGTGGCCGACGATATCCACCTCATCGGCACCGGCGGGTGATGTAGGCTGTGCCAGCCAGGCGGAAGCGGCGCGCCAATAGCCATCGGCGCCCTTCTTCAGCCGAACGGTGATCTGCCCTTCGTCATTGGTCTGCTTGCCTGCCGGAATGTCTGCGATGAGCTTCACCGGGATGCGGGAAATGTCATAGCTGAGATAGATATAATCGCCACGCAGAAGATCGCGCGGATCGACCGGCTCGACCTTGAGCAGTACTTCCTGCCCGTCGCGCAGTACGGCAGCGCGGCCCGCAATCATCCAGCTCAGGAAGCCGATCTGCACCAGCGCAAGCGCCAGTGCGGAGAAGATGAGTGCTCTGCCGTTCTTCACGACGCTGCCTCCCCGTCCACAGGATGGGACATGCGCCTTTCAATGCGGATGATGGCAAAGGCGAGAACGCCGAGGACGAGCGCGGCAAGCAGGAAGAAGCCCGCCGTGCCCAGCATGGTTTCCATCGTCACCGCATAGATGAGGCAAAGCTCGAAGGCGAAACCGAGATAGGCGAGCCATCTGAGGCCCCGGCTTTGCCTGCCGGCCAAAACGATTGCCGCGGCAATGCCGGCCAAAGTGACGGCCGCGGCGATGGCGAAGCCGCCTGTGTCCGCAAGCTGGAACTGGACAAGCGCCATACCGGTGAGGAACCCGATCAGGCCATGCAAGGGAAGCCGCCCGCCGAGCTTGACGATTGCGTCGGTGGCGGCGGGCGCAATGACGGCAGCGGCAAAGGCGGCCGCGGACACCAGCGCAAGCAGGACGGCGACGACGAGGAGATTGTCGTCTACGGCCAGTCCGACAACGTAGAAGATGAGCGACAGCACGAGCAAGTGGCGCGCCGCATAGCTGCGGGTCCAGTAGGAGACGGCGAACAGGCCGGCGGCGATGACGACGAAGAGATGGGGAATCTCGCCGCTGCTGAACAGCCGGAAGCCGCCGACGAGCTTCATGGCCAGCCATGCATCGGCAATGCCGACGGCTGCCACCGTGAGCGGCCCCGAACGCAAGGCAAGCGCCGCGAGCGCCGTGCCGGCACACCAGGTCAGCATTGCCGCGGATTCGTCGCCGGAGAAGTGGTACATCTGGCCGATCAGCGCGATCGATCCGCCGAAGGCTGCGGCAGCAACGATCCACAGCGCCTCGCCGATGGCGCTGTAGCCGCGCGCCTTGACGAAGGCGCCGCCGACATAGCCGCCCAGGATGATGGCAAACAGCGCGCCGACCCTGGCAAGGCGAGGTATGGCTTCCCAGTTTGCCGCGACGAAGATCAGGATGGCCGCCCCGAGCAGCAGCGCCGCCATCATTGCGAGGATGGAGCCGAAGCTCAGCGAACGGCGCTCATTGGCCTCGACGTCACGGGCGAGCGCATCGGCGGTCATGCCGTCGATGAGGCCAGCCTCGAGCCACCTTGCGATGTCCTGCTTTACCTTCGTCGAATGGCTCGCCATGCGCCTTTTTCCACAAAATCAGTCGTATTGTTAAGTGGGTGGTTCAAACCATTGACGTTAGGAACTTTTTCGATTCTGGCAGTTTTGTGTCAGAGGCATGATTGCGGCGAAATGTTGCAATGCACAATTTGCAATGCTGCCATGCACAGGCGTCTCTTTTAAATCGATATGGGTCGGCCTATCTATGCCTCGTACAGAACGACGGAAATGATCCGCAACAAAGACGAAACGAGCAATACCATGAACCTGATCCGCAACTACCGCAACTGGCGCCGCTACCGGGAAACCGTTTCCGAGCTGAACCGCCTGACCAACCGTGAACTGAACGATCTCGGCATCAGCCGCAGCGACATCCACTTCGTCGCGCGCAAGTCGGTCTGATCTAATCGGGCCTCATCCGGCCCGAACGAATTTCTGGAATGAAGACAATGAACCTGATCCGCAACTACCGTAACTGGCGCGCTTACCGCGACACGGTCAATGAACTGGGTCGCTTGTCGAACCGCCAGCTTGCAGATCTCGGCATCATGCGTGACGAGATCAAGACCATCGCCCGCAAGGCGCTCTAACCAAGGAATTTTGCCGGGATCGACCTCCTCCCCGACCTGGCAAATAAGGTCAGCCGCTCCTCCTCCCAAGGC
>MKRZ01000129.1:12138-12571 GCA_001897075.1 Mesorhizobium sp. 61-13
TGCATTCGGCAAGGCAAAGGACTATTGCGACGCGCATGAGCATGAAGCCCGTTCACATCATCGGCGGCGGTTTGGCCGGATCGGAAGCAGCCTGGCAGGTCGCGCAGGCGGGCGTGCCGGTGGTGCTGCACGAGATGCGCCCCGTGCGCGGCACCGACGCCCACAAGACCGAGGGCCTTGCGGAGCTTGTCTGTTCCAACTCATTCCGCTCCGACGATGCCGAAACCAACGCCGTTGGCCTGCTTCACGCCGAAATGAGGCTGGCGGGCTCGCTGATCATTTCCTCCGGCGATGCGCATCAGGTGCCGGCAGGCGGTGCGCTGGCCGTGGACCGCGATGGCTTCTCGCAAGCCGTGACGGCAAAGCTTGAGGCACATCCGCTGGTGACGATCGTGCGCGAGGAAGTCGCCGGCCTGCCGCCGCAAGATTGGGA
>MKRZ01000129.1:12664-20212 GCA_001897075.1 Mesorhizobium sp. 61-13
CATTTCGATACGGTCGACATGGACGTGGCATGGTTCCAGTCCCGCTACGACAAGGTCGGACCGGGCGGTACGGGCAAGGATTACATCAACTGCCCGATGGACAAGGCGCAGTATGACGCCTTCGTGCAGGCGCTGCTCGACGGCGGCAAGACCGAGTTCAAGCAATGGGAAGGCACGCCCTATTTCGATGGCTGCCTGCCGATCGAGGTGATGTCGGAACGCGGCCCGGAAACGCTGCGTCATGGCCCGATGAAGCCGATGGGCCTGACCAACGCCCACAACCCGACGGTGAAGGCTTACGCCGTGGTGCAGTTGCGGCAGGACAATGCGCTGGGCACGCTCTACAACATGGTCGGTTTCCAGACCAAATTGAAGCACGCCGAACAAGTTCGCATCTTCCGCACCATTCCGGGTCTTGAGAACGCGGAGTTCGCGCGGCTGGGCGGACTGCACCGCAACACTTACATCAATTCGCCGACGCTGCTTGACGGCTCGCTGCAACTGAAGAGCCGCAAGGGCTTGCGCTTCGCCGGCCAGATTACCGGCTGCGAGGGCTATGTCGAAAGCGCGGCCGTCGGCCTGCTGGCTGGGCGCTTCGCGGCAGCCGAGCGGTTGGGCCAACCGATCTCGGCTCCGCCGGTAACGACCGCGTTCGGCGCGCTGCTCAACCACATCACCGGCGGCCATATCGTCTCGGAGGACGAACCGGGCAAGCGCTCGTTCCAGCCGATGAACGTCAATTTCGGCCTGTTTCCGCCGATGGAAGCACCGAAGGTCGATGGCAAGCGGTTGCGCGGCAAGGAAAAGACCGTTGCCAAGAAGCGCGCCATGACTTCGCGCGCATTGGCCGACTGCCGCCAGTGGCTCGGCCTTGCCGCAACTGCCGAAGCGGCAGAGTAACCTTCCGCTATCTACCAGCCATGCATGGCGCGCCGCCACAGCAGCCAATGGCGACGGGCGAGCGAAAGCTTGATGCCGCCTGTCATCAAGGCGCGCTGATTGCCCGACATCTTTCCAAGCAACGCTCCTGTCAGCGCGAGCGGCAGGAAAGCGGGACGTAGCGAGGCAGGCAAGGTTGCAGCCGTGCTCTCAAACGCCGCCAGATGCTCGTGCGCCAGCGCGATCATGGCATCGATGGCATTAAGCGCGCCCTGCCCGCCGTCGCCGGACAGAAATTCCTGCGGTGAGGAACCGACCGCGGTCAGGATGTCGGCTGGAACATAACACTGGCCTCGCGCCCGATGGATAGGCAGCAACAGGAGCAGACCGACCATCGCTTGTGCGCAGCCTGCCCTGCCCGCCAGTTCCGCAAAGCGCGGCGCTTCCGCCGGATCGAGAACCATGGCGGCAAGCTGGATCAGGGCCGAGGCGGTCTCGCCGCAATAGCCTTCCAGATCCGTGCGCGACGGCATCGGATCGTTGTAGAGATCGAAGATGCGCGCTTCCAGATAATTGTCGAAGGCGGACAGCGGCAGGGAATACTGGCTGATCGCCGGCTTCAACGCATCGGCTATCGGCTGGCCCGTCTCGGTCTCGCCAGCCGGCGCGCCGAGCGTATCGCGCCACCACTGCAAGCGAACCTCGCCCGGCAGGGCCTCGCGTATGCGGTCTCGCACCGTGGCGATTTCGGCGTTGAAGGCATAAAGGGCAAACAGCGCGTCCCGCTTATCCTGCGGCGCATAGAGGACGGAGAGGTGACGGTCATGATCGGCGCGGCGCACCGTATCCATGATGAACTGTGAGGTCCCGCCCATAACAGGTCAGTCTACCGCAATGAGCGCGGCAGCCACGGCGCGATCCTCGGCGAGCAGGACGTTATAAGTCCGCACGGCAGCCCCCGTGGACATTGGATCGGACGAAATGCCCGCCTGCTTCAGCGATGCCCGCAACTGCGCGGGCAAAGGCCGCAAATCTGCACCCATGCCGACGAGCAGTATCTCGACCTGCGCCGCCTCGGCAAAGAGCTTGCCGAAATCCTCGCTGGTCAGCGCCTGCCGGTCGGCAGGCTCCCATCCATAGATTCCCGACGGCAGGCAAAGGATCGAACCACGGTGGGACATATCGGCGAAGCGGAAGCCCCCATTGCCGTACGCCTCAATTGGCGCACGGCCCGGGAAGTGTGCTTCGCGAATGACAATGCCCCGTGCCATTTCGATCGACGCTCAATGCGACCCCGGCCCGGACAAAGCCGGTCAGGCCTTCGACGCCGGAGCGGGAGCAGAGAGCTTGTTCTTCTTTGACCCTGTCTCCTCGCCGAACGTCTCAGGCCGAAGCTTGAACAGGATCAGCATCGGTCCGGCGATAAACACTGACGAGTAAGTGCCGACGAAAACGCCGATGATGATGGCGAAGACGAAGGACGAGATGACCTCGCCGCCGTAGAAATACAGCGCAAACAGGGCCAGCAAGACCGTCAAGCCAGTCAAGATCGTGCGCGACATCGTATGGTTCAACGCGATGTTGATGATGTCTTCGATCGGCATTTTCTTGTACTTGCGCAGCATTTCTCGGATGCGGTCGTAGATGACGACGGTATCGTTGATCGAATAACCGATAACGGTAAGGATCGCGGCAACGCTTGAGAGATTGAATTCAAGCCCCAGCGCCACATAGACGCCGACGATCATGATGACGTCGTGCGCCGTGGAAACAATCGCGCCGACGCCGAACTGCCACTCGAAGCGGAACCAGACGTAGATCAGCAGCGCGACCATGGACAACACGACACCGATCAAGCCCGTGGTTGCAAGCTCGCTGGATACAGTTGGGCCGACGATTTCGACGCGCCGGAAGTCGTAGTCGTTTTGAAACTCCGACCTGACCTTGTCGACGGTCGATTGCTCGGCGTTGTCACCCGCTTCCTGCGCCCCGACACGGACCATGAGGTCGCCCTCATTGCCGAATTCCTGGACCTGCACATCACCGACATTGAGCTCCTCCAATCTGGAACGCACGTCAGCAGCATCGGCAACGCGGGACTTGGCCTGCATTTCGATCATGGAGCCGCCACGGAAGTCGACGCCATAGTTGAAGTCGGTGACAAACATCATGCCGATGACGGCGAGCGACAGAAGCCCCGACACCGCGAAGCCGATGTTGCGGTAGCGCATGAACGGGAAGGACGGCTCCAGCGGCAGATAGTGGACCAGACCCTTGGGGAACTCGGTTGGCTTGTTACGCCTGACCCAGAAGGCAACCAGCCAACGCGTCAGCGTAAAGGCCGTGAAGACGGTGGTGATGATGCCGATGCCGAGCGTGACGGCAAAGCCCTTGACCGGACCGGTTCCCATATAGAACAGGATGACCGCGACGATGAAGGTCGTCATGTTGGCGTCAACGACTGTCGCCAAGGCCTGTTTGAAGCCTTGGTCGAAGGACTGGACGATCGAGCGCCCCTGCGCTCGCTCCTCACGTACGCGTTCGAAAATGATGACGTTCGAATCGACCGCCATACCCATTGTCAGCACGATACCGGCAATGCCGGGCAGCGTCAGCGTCGCCCCGAGCATGGTCAAAACAGCCACGATAAGCCCGACGTTCGCCGCCAGAGCAATATTGGCGATCAAGCCGAGCTTGCCGTAGACAAGCAGCATGCAGCCGACCACGAGAATGGCGCCGATGGCCGAGGCGAGCTTGCCGGCGCTGATGGAGTCGGCACCAAGGCTCGGGCCGACGGTACGCTCTTCAACGATGGTCAGATTGGCAGGCAGCGCACCCGCGCGAAGCAGGACCGCAAGGTCATTGGCGCTCTGCGGCGTGAAGCTGCCGGAAATCTGGCCCGAACCGCCAAGGATCGGCTCGTTGATACGCGGCGCCGATATGACCTGGTTGTCGAGAATGATGGCAAACAGCTTGCCAGTGTTCTGCTGGGTGGCCTGGCCGAAACGCGCCGCACCCTTGGAATCGAAGCGGAACGAAACGACAGGCTCGTTGGTGCGGGAATCGAAGGTTGCCTGTGCGTCGACGAGGTTTTCACCCGACACGATCACGCGGTTTTCGATCAGATAGGGAACCGGCGGATCATCCTTGGAATACATCACCGTCGAGCCTGCCGGCGGGCGACCTTCGATCGCCTCCTGAACCGGCACCGACTGGTCGACCATCTGGAAGGTCAGCTTGGCGGTCTGGCCGAGAATATCCTTGAGGCGCTGCGGATCCTGCAAGCCCGGCACCTGGACCAGAATGCGGTCATCGCCCTGGCGCTGGACGATCGGCTCGGTCGTGCCGAGCTCGTTGACACGGCGGCCGACGACTTCGATGGACTGGCTGAGCGCCGTTGACGAACGGTAACGCACGCCTTCGTCCGTGATGGTGAAGCGGAGCAGGCCGGGTTCCGGCTCGTCCATGGCCATTTCGGTGACGCTGCCGCTGCCGAACATGCTGGACGACACGGGCTGCGTCAGCGTTTTCAGCGCTTCCTTGGCCGCATCTACCTGGCCTGTGTCGCGGATGCGGACCTGAACCACCCTGCCGCTGCCGGTCAGGCCGGTATAGCCGACCTTTGCGTCACGCAATTGATTCCGGATCTCGTCGCGCGCGCTTTCAAGCTGGGCCTTGATAAGATCATTGGTGTCGATCTTGAGCAGGATGTGCGACCCGCCCTGAAGATCGAGGCCAAGCGTCATCTGCTTTTTCGGCAGCCAGTTGGGCATGGCTGACAACAGGCTCTGCGGATACATGTTGGGCAAAGAGAACAAAACGCCCAGCAGGACGACGGCCCAGATCGAAATCGTCTTCCAGCGCGAAAAATACAGCATGTGTCGAGAACCTGTTGGCGAGCAGGCGGCAATCCGCCTGCAATACGGTTATTTCTTGGCGTTCTGGTTCGCCACCGGTTCGCCCTTGACGCGTACCTCGGAAATGGTCGCGCGCAGTGCGGTGACTTTCATTCCACCGAGATCGACTTCCAGTTCGTTGTCGTCGATGACCTTGGTGACCTTGCCGACGAAGCCGCCGCCGGTGACGACGGTATCGCCGCGGCGGATCGCGGTCAGCATCTCGGCGCGCTTCTTCATCTGCGTGCGCTGCGGGCGGATGATGAGGAAGTACATTACCACGAAAATCAGAACGAACGGCAGTATGCTGATAAACATGTCGGGAGAAGCGCCCACGCCTTGGGCGTATGCCGGGGTAACGAACATCAAAAGCTCCTGAGCCGCGAGGAAAGCCGTTATCCGGCCTGAAATTTGGCCGGAATATAGTCGGTAAAGCGGCCATTGCAACCGCACCCGATGCCGAATCCGGCGCTTTTCCAGTCCGTTGACGCATGTTAGACGCTCATGCGCCAGCAAAGCGAAAGATCAAGCAACGAAATGACCGACCCTATCGACGCCCTGAACACCAAACTCGATCTGTTGATCGCAGCGATCAACCAACTGGCGCCGGTGCGGCCCCCCAAGACCGACCTCGCCGCAGCCGACTGTTTCGTGTGGCAGGCAAATCCCGGCTTCCTCGAGCCTGTCCATAGCGTCAACCGGGTGGAGATCGACCTGATCCGGGGCGTTGACCGGGTGCGCGACATACTTGTGGAGAACACCGAACGCTTCGCCTCCGGCTTCCCGGCCAACAACGTGTTGCTGTGGGGTGCGCGCGGCATGGGCAAGTCGTCGCTGGTGAAGGCATCGCACGCCGCTATCAACGCATCCGGCAAGTTCGAGCGTCCGTTGAAGCTGATCGAAATACACCGCGAGGACATCGACACGCTGCCGATGCTGCTATCGATCCTCAAGGCTTCGACCTATCGCTTCATCCTGTTTTGCGACGACCTCTCATTCGACCACGACGACACGTCCTACAAATCGTTGAAGGCAGCGCTTGAAGGCGGCGTCGAAGGCCGGCCCCACAACGTCATTTTCTATGCGACGTCGAACCGCCGGCATCTTCTGCCGCGCGACATGATCGACAATGAGCGCTCCACCGCCATCAACCCGTCGGAAGCGGTGGAGGAAAAGGTCTCGCTGTCTGACCGTTTCGGCCTGTGGCTCGGCTTCCACAAATGCTCGCAGGACGACTACCTTGACATGGTCAATGGCTATGCCCGCCACTACGGACTGGATGTGGAGCCGGAAACGCTGCGCGCCGAGGCGCTCGAATGGGCGACAACGCGCGGCAGCCGTTCGGGCCGCGTGGCGTGGCAATTCACGCAGGACCTTGCAGGACGGCTGGGCAAATCGCTCAACGGCTAAAACTGAAATGCCCGCTCCTGACGGAGCGGGCAATCAATGGATCGCCGTGTTTTCTGCTGCGGCCTATTCGAGATAGGTCGAGGGATCGACCGGCGCGGAGTTCTTGCGGATCTCGAAGTGCAGCTTCGGCGATGTCGCGTTGCCGCTCATGCCCGAAAGGGCGATGTCGTCTCCGCGCTTGACCTTCTGGCCGCGGGTCACCGACAGTTCGCTGGCATTGCCGTAGACGGTGACAAGGCCGTTGTCGTGGCGCACCAGCACCGTGTTGCCGAATTCCTTCAAGCCGTTGCCGGCATAGATGACGACGCCGTTCTCGGCAGCCTTGATCGGCGTGCCCTTCGGTACGGAGATGTCGATGCCGTCGCCGCCCTGGCCACCACCGAAGCCTGAAATCACCCTGCCCCGGACTGGCCAGCGCATCTTGCCGATGCCGGTCGAATCAGGTGCGGCTGCTCCGTCGTCCTGCGCCTGCTGGATGACCTTGTCGGCCTTCTTGGGCGGCGTATAGGTGGCAAGCGTCTGCGTTGCCGGCGCTGCAGGCGGGGTCGAAGCGGTCTTGACCGGATCGAGCGCAACCGGCTTTGCAGCGGCGACCGTGGTCGTTGCGGCGGGAGTGCCTGCACCGGAGAGCGAAAGCTTCTGGCCGACGCGGATCAGACCGTCCTGCATGCCGTTGGCCTGCTTGAGGGCCGTTACGCTGACGCCGGTCTTGCGGGCGATGGACGACAGCGTGTCGCCCTGCTGCACGACGTAGGTTCCGGAAGCGGGCGCAGCCGCCACCTTTTTCATATTGGGATCGTTGGCGGTCGACGCATCGACCGATGCGGGCGCCTTGCCATCCTTGACCTTGGGCTGCTGCGGCAGGACCGCGACCGTCTGCGACTGCTGCTTGGCTGGCTCAGGCGCTTTCTGGTCGGCGAGACGGGCGTCGGGCTGAGCCGCCTTGAACGGCTTTTCGGCCGCCTGCCTGACCGGCTTCACGGTGCCGGTGGTGGTCTGGTCGAGCCTCGGCGCTGGAGCCGACGCCGTCTGCATGGGAGCCGGAGCGGGCTGGGAAGGTTGCGCCTGGGCCACCGGCGGCAGAGGCTGCCCGGAAACCGGCTGCAGCGCGGTACGCCCGACCGCCCCGGAAGTGTAACCGCCGCCGGTCATAGGTGCCGGCTGAGCGACATTGTCGCCGGGATATTGCTGATTGTTCTGGTCGGCGAAAACCGGGCGCTGGTCCGTCGTGGAGGCGGTGGTGATGCCATCCAGACCATCGGAGAAGCGCGCGACCTGCGAACTGCATCCGGACGCCGCTGCTGCGACGACGAGAACGGCGCAACCCCGCGCCAGGTTGCGTCCATTAGCCTTCAAAACACTG
>MKRZ01000130.1 GCA_001897075.1 Mesorhizobium sp. 61-13
TGGCCAGCCCTGGCGCTTCATTGGGCGGCAGCACGGCATTTGCGCCCGCTTGGCGGAAGCGCGCCGTCAACCGTGCCGGACCCACCGCATCCAATATGCGCACCGCCGGCACGTTCAGCGACAGTTGCAGGGCCTGGCGCACGCTGACATCGCCTTGGTAACCCATATCGAAATTCTTGGGCCGATAGCCACCGAAATCGGCCGGGCTATCCTCGATCAGCGTTTCCTGCGCCACCAGCCCTTGTTCGAAGGCGAGGCCATAGATGAACGGCTTCAGGGTCGAACCCGGCGAGCGCAAGGTGCGGGTCATGTCGATCCAGCCGGACCGCCCGGAATCCGTGAAAGACGACGACCCGACTTCGCCCAGAATGTCGCCGGTGCGGGAATCGGCCAGCACCATCGCCACCGACAGTTTCGGGCCGAGCCGGATTGCCGCCTCGCGCGCCACGGCTTCCAGCCCTTGCTGGACGCTCTTGCGGATCGTGAGCTGGGGCGGCACACCCGGCTTTGCGATCCGCAGGGCGGCAAAGCTGGCATGGGCGGCCAATGCGGGCAGGTCGCGCCGTGTCGTTGGCACGTCTTCCAGCGCCGCGCGCGCGGCCTCGCGTTCGCCAAGCATGTTGGCCGATACCATGCGCGCCAGCACCCGGTCGCGGGCCGTTTGCGCCGTCTTGGCGTTTCGGTCGGGACGGCGCTTCTCCGGCAATTGCGGCAGCGCGACGAGCAGGGCTGCTTCCGATACGGTCAGGCGCTTCGGCTCCTTGCCGAAGTAGGCCAGCGATGCCGCGCGCACGCCTTCCAGATTGCCGCCATAAGGCGCCAGCGTCAGGTAGCGCTCCAATATCTCGCGCTTCGAAAGTCGCCGCTCGATCTGCACCGCACGCGCGATCTGGCGCAGCTTTGCCCATATGCTGCGGCTTTCGCGCGGCTCGATCAGGCGAGCCAGTTGCATCGACAGCGTCGAACCGCCGGAAACGATGCGGCCATTGCCGGCAAACTGCAGCGCCGCGCGCCCAAGCGCCAGCACATCGACGCCGCTGTGGTCCCAGAAGCGCTTGTCCTCATAGGCAACGAGCATGTCGATGAAGGCCTTGTCGACCTTGTCGATGCCGGTAGCGAGCCGCCAATAGCCGTCCGCTGTTGCGAAGGCGCGCAGCAACTGGCCGTCGCGGTCAAGCACTTCGGCGGACACCGTCAGCTTCTCCGGCAGTGGGGGAGGGTAGGCGCGGTCGAGTTGCCAGAGGCCAACCGAGCCAAGCGCGACCAATACGGCCCCGCCGGCTGTCCCGATTGCAAGTTTGCGGAGACGGGTCATCTGACTACTGCGCCTTCACCTCCATCATGCCGGTGGCGGTGCGGGCCGAATATTGCGGCCGGTACATGTCCTCCACGCTTGCCGCCGGGTGGGCATAGACGCCGGGCGTCACCGCACGCACGACATAGGCCAACGTCATGTCACGGCCGCCGTCGTTTTGGTTCGGATCGAACGCGGCGACGAAGCGGTCGTTGCGGAATTCGAGATGCGCCGCCTCGGTCTGGCCAAGCCAGCCGAAGTTGGACAGTTGCGCGCTTGAGACAAGGCTCGGATTGTCGATCTCGAAGCCTGCAGGCAACAGGTCCGTCACCAAAACGCGCGACGGCCAGTCGTTCAGTTCGCGCACCTTCAGCACCACCACGTAGCGTTCGTTCTGCTCGGCTTCCGTCACATTGGCTTCTGTGCCGTCGAGGCGGTAATAGGTGCGCTCGATGGTAAAGCCGTCGCCTCCCGCCGGCAGTGGCTGGCTAGGTGCCGCCACCGTCGTCACCACGGCTTCCAGCGGCGTCTTGCCGGTGTTGGCGATGGTCAGCGGGTTCTGGACAAGATCGCCACCGGCAATCTCGTTCGAATAGGCGCCCTTGTGGGCAGCGCCATCGACGCTGAGCGAAATGGTATCGTTGCCATCCTTCAATGCGCGGGCGGCCAGCAGCATCCAGGCGTTGTCCTGCGTGCTCGTCCAGCGCGCCGCCTCGCGTTCCTTGGCCACCAGCTTCACCAGTTGCGGCACCACCGCAGGCGTCGGCTTGCTTTCCGCCGCCAGCGCCAGCATCGCGGCTCCGTCGCGCAGCGGCGAGGCGTAGTCGGCGCGGTAATAGTCGAATTCGGTGGTGTCGTCGGCCAGATTGAGCGCTGCCTCGAACGTCGCCTCCGAGCGTTGCGCATCGCCATAAAGTGCGAGCGCCGCGCCAAGCTGCGCCACCGCCATCGGGCTGGTGAAGGATTCAAGCTGCGTATCGGCATAATAGCGCAGGTCGCCGATGGAAGCCTTCTTGTTGCGCGCCAGCACGTAGAGCGCATAGGCGATATCGGTGCCGCGATCCTCTACGTCCTGATCGTAGCCGAGCGAGTTCTGCAAATTGTTCAACGCCTGGCTCAATGCCTGTGCCGGCACGACATAACCCTGTTCGCGGGCGCGGGTCAGGAAGTCGGTTACATAGGCGTCGAGCCACAAGTCGCCCGAACCCGGTCCCCACAGGCCGAAGCTGCCGGCGGAAGCCTGGTAGTTAAGCACGCGGCCGATCGCCTGCTGCACTCGCTCATGCAGGTCCTTGTCCACCGCCATGCCGTAGCCCTTCGACATTTCGCTGACATAGAGCAAGGGCAGCGCCCGGCTCGTCGTCTGTTCGGCGCAGCCATAGGGATAGCGGTCGAGCGCCAAAAGCAGCGAGGGTACGTCGAGCGCCGACGATTGCGAGACGCCGACGCTGACCGATGCGCCTTGCAACAGGCTTGCCGACAGCAGTTCCTTGTCGACTCGCAGCGATTTGCCGGGTCCGAGATCGACCACCATGCGCGTCGTCACCGGCAGTTGCGAGGGCCTTACAGGCAGATACAGCGTCTGCTCGATGGCCGGGCCATCGGCATGGGAAAGGCTCACCGTCACCGAGGCGTCACCCGGCTCGACCGCGATCAGCGGCACGGTCAGCGTCTGGCGCTTGCCCGGTTCCATCGTCAGCTTCTGCGGCACCGCGTCGTCGCCGATGGTGATGTCGCCGGTCGTGGTGATGTTGAGCGCATAGTCGCCTGCCGGACCATCCGTATTGGCGAAATCGAGCCGCATCGTCGCCGCATCGCCCGGCGCGAGGAAGCGCGGCAGGCCGGCTGTGATCACCACCGGATCGCGCACGATCACGTCGCTTGTCGCATGGCCGACCGCATCCTTGGTCCAGGCAACCGTCATCACCCGCACGGTTCCGTTGAACTGTGGGATGTCGAAGGCGACGTTGGCCTTGCCCTCGGCGTCCAGTTCAACGATGCCCGAGAAGAAGGCCACCAGTTGTTCGGTCGGAGGGCTGCCTTGCGATTGCATAGCGGCTCCGTCGCCGCCGGTGCGCAGGCGGCCCATCGCGCCGAGCGAGCCGTCGATCAGGCGGCCATAGAGGTCGCGCATCTCCAGCCCCAGCATGCGCTGGCCAAAGAACCAGTCCTCCGGATCGGGAACCTGGTAGTTGGTCAGGTTGAGAATGCCGAGATCGACCGCCGCAACCGTCACATAGGCCTTGCTGCCGGCTTCCGCGCCGGTCACCTGCACCGGGATCGAAAGTACTTGGCGCGGCTCGGTCTTTTCGGGCGGCGTCAGCGTCACCGCCAGTTTCTTTGCGCCGGGGTCGATCGACAGCCACTTCACACCGATGGCGCGAGCAGGCATTCGTGTTTCCTGTGCGTCACCGGGCCTGAACAGCGTCGCCGTGACATAGGCGCCAGCGCCCAAGTCTTCGCCGACCGGAATATCGACCGTACCACCCTCAGCCGGGATCGACGCCGTCACCGTCTTTACCAGCCGGTCCGCGCCGATCGCCACCAGAAGCTCACCGGCGAAGTGCGGCGAGACCTTGAGCTTGGCCACGTCGCCTGCCGCGTAGCTGTCCTTGTCGAGCGCAATTTCCAGCCCGTCAGGCGTTTCCGTCGAGCTTGCTTCGACATACCAGCCGGCATCGAACTCATAGCTCGTCGCCGGGCCGTCCGGGTCTGGCGAATCCACTTCAAGCCGGTAGCGGCCCCAGTCCACTGGCAGTGACACCGTGCCTTCCTTGTCGGCGGCGATATCGAGCGTGCCGTCGGCAACCGCCTTGGTGAAGGTCACCGGTTCATAGTTCCACGAATTGCCGGAACGGTACCATTGATAGTTCCGCTCGACCTTGACCAGCGACCAGTTCGCGCCTGCCAATGCCTTGCGCTGACCGACCTCATCAACAGCGATCAGGCTGAACTTCGCCGTTCCGCCTTGCGGCACTTCGGCAAAGTCGGGTCGGATGCCGATCATTTCGCCTTGCGGGCGAATGTTGAGCGTCAGCGACCGCTCGACAGCCCGCCCTCCGGTCTCGCGCATGCGCGCCGTCACCTTGGCGTTGACCAGTTGCGTCGTCGAAGGCAGTTGATCGACCGCCACGGGGAAGATCGCCTTGCCGTCGTCGCCCACCAGCGGCAGGTCGGCCAGCGGCGTCACCGAAGGTTCGCCGGCCTGCTCGTCGGCAAGGCCGAACACGAAGCCCTTGAAACGGTCCCATTCGCGCGTGGTCGAAAGCGTGCGCTCGCCTTCGATGGCAAGGCCTGCTGCCGGCGCTCCATACAGGAATCGTCCGTCAACGGTCACGTTGGCGGTCTCGCCGGCAGCGATTTCCGTCTTGTCGGCGGTCAAGTCGAACTCGATGCGATCGGGCACGAAGTCCTCGACCAGAAACATCTGGCTGGCGACCGCAGCCTGCTTGGGGTCGGTGTGGATCGCAACCGACCAGGTGCCGCGCATGGCGTTGGCTTCAAGCGCAAGCTCGACCGCATGGCCGCCGGCGGTCGCGCCGTCGCTGATGATCCGCCTGTCCTCGACGCCGTCGGGGCGGGTGAAGATAAAGGTCAGCGGCAGGTTGTCCACGGCCTTTGCCGTGTCGTCGCGGGCAAGCGCCGATACATGCACCGTTTCGCCGACGCGGTAGATGCCGCGCTCGGTCCAGGCATAGACGTCCAGTGCGCCGGGTGCCGCACGGCCCGCCACGCCACGGTCGGACAGGTCGAAGCCGGCTCGCGCCATGTCGAGGAAAACGAAATCCTGGTCACCCTGCTTGGCCATCAGCACGGCTGGAACCATGCTGCCTTCGCCGCGTGTCAGGCCGGGGTTGAACACTGCGCGGCCGTCCGCATCGGTGGTCGCGGTGCCAAGGATTTCATTGTTGCGGGCAAGCAGCGTCAGTTCGGCGCCGGCGAGCGGCTTGGCGCTGCCAAGCGAGCGGGCAAACACGCTCAGGCCGTCCTGTCCGGTATAGGTTGAAAGGCCGATGTCGGAGACGACGAACCATTGCGTCGCGCGCGAATTCCATTCGTCGCTGTGGTCATCCACCGGCTGCGCGGTCAGCACATAAACGCCCGGCTTGCGCTGCGGCAGCGCCTCGTCCACGGGGAAGGAGGTCGTGACTTCCTTGTTGAGGTCGTTGGCGATTTCGAGCTGGCCTTCCCACACGGGCGCGCCCATCTGGTCGGCGATGCTTGAGATATCGTAGCCATCCAGTTGCCGCAGGAACTGGTAACCGGAAAGAAGCTGGGTTAGCGCGCGGTCGCCGATGCGATAGAGCTTCATGTCGGCGGCGGCCATGTTGACGCTGACCATCGGGATGCCGCGCCGCGCACCGGCCGGCAGCACGAAACTGTCGCCGGTAAAGCGGGCCGAAGGCGCACGGTCCTGCACATAGATCGACAGCACAACCGGCGAAGCGATGACCTCGCCGACGGCTGCCGGCAGGCCGGAGCGGAACGAAACCTCATAATGCTGGCCGTGTTCGAGGCCTTCGACGCAAATCTGGCGATCTTTGGCTTCGATGCCCTTGGGCGGCCCACCGTCCACGCGCACGAACTGCGTGTAGTCAAGGCCGGTCTTGACCAAATCCTCGGAAAACTGCGCGCAGATGCGCGGCGCGCTGGTGTCGGCATCGACGCTGTGTTCGATGATGCGGAACCCCTTGCGCGCCTTGAGATCCTCGTAGCCGGCGCGAACGGACGCCGAGTTCAGCAAGGCAAGGCTTGCCTCATAGGCTTGCAGGGCCGGGCGGTAGAGGTCGCGGCGGTCAAGGCCGGCGGCAATCTGCGCCAGCGCATCGGCGCGCGTCGTTTGCGTGCGCAGCAATTTGTAGGCGTTGAGCGCGGCCGACGTCGCGTTCGCTTGCAGGTTTGCGGTTTCCTGGCTGTCGGTTGGCTGGGTCGCAAGCGTTGCGCGCGCCAGTTCAAGCCAGAGCTTGCCATCGTTGGGCATAGCCGAAACGGCGGCTTCATATTTCTGCATGGCGCCGCGGCTGTCGCCGGTCAGCGCCGACTGCTCGGCCTGGTTGATCAGCTCGCCCAAGCCGTCGCCGGGCTTGGGATAGTTCGGGCCGGTCAGCCTGTTGCGGTACTGGTCGGCCTGATCGGCCATCCACGCCGGGAAGAAGGAAAGCGCGGGCGGCGCGCCGATGTCGGGGTCGCTGTCGGCAACCACTACCTTGCCTGCGGTTGCGCCGTTGAAAGGCTTCAAGGCGTTGAAGTCGGACTTCAGGAAGCACCACTTCGCCTTGTTGTTATAGGTGAAGGCGCGGCAGGCCGGGTCGCCAAGGCAGGTGCTTTGGCACTGGTCGAGCGTCACGTTCTGTTCCGAGCGCAGGTCGAAGCCGAAATAGTCGGAATTCTGGGTGGTGACGATGCGCCGGGTTTCGGCGGCGAATGCTGCTCCCGTCAGAGCGAGGAAGAGGAGAATGAGGACGGGCAAACCACGAGCAGCGCGCATTGTCATCGCATTCCCTCCAGATGCTTCTGCCATGCCGGCAGGTTTCAAATTTCGCTCATGCTTGTCAATCTGGCGACGGCCATGTGCCGTTATGTAACGGTTTCATTCTGGACCGATCGCCGCTATGCAGCCTTAAATTGAAGTCACGCATTCTTGCAAAGGGACAGAAGGAGTGAATTCCAACGTCTTCTCATTTCAGACAAGTGGATTGTGGCCGCTTTACGAAATGCGTGAAACTTCAGTCGAATTTTAACTTTGTGCGTTAAACAGGGGTGATGCTGAAGAGTATTGCGTTCAGAGCAGGAGGGCGGGAAGCGAAGCTGCGGCTTACGCGCGCGCTTGTGCTCGCGCTGCTTGGCTCGGCGGTTTTGCTACCTCAGATACAACCTGCAGCCGCCTTCGAACTGTTCGGCATCAAGTTGTGGGGATCGTCCGAGGACGACGATGCCGACATTGTCGACCCGATGCGCTACTCCGTCACCATCAACGCGCCGGATGCCGACAAGGATCTCATCAAGAAACTGGAAGCGGCCTCGGCGCTGAAGAGCGACGAAGACAGGCCCGTGTCCGGTTCGCTCGGCTTGCTGACCAAGGCGCGCGGCGACCGCGAGCAACTGGTGGCGGCGCTTTATTCCGATGCCCGCTACGAGGGCGTCGTCAATGTCACCATCGCCGGCCAGCCGATTGACGACCTGCCGCCGGATGCCGAATTCAAGGGGCCGCAGCCGATCCCTGTTGTCATCGACGTTACGCCCGGTCCGAAATTCACGCTTGGCGACATCGTCCTGAAAGGCGATGCGGCGGGTCTTGCCAGTGCCGACTTCGGCCTGATCGCGGGCGGCGACGCCAGCTCCGGCGCGATCCTCAAGGCCGAGGGCCTGATCGTGCGTGCATTGAAGGAAGAGGGCCGGCCTCTTGCGCAGATCACCGACCGCGAGATCGTGGCCGACCACAAGACCACGACGCTCGACGTGACATTGACCGTCGCTGCCGGCCCGGTTGCCGGCTTCGGCAACACGACTGTCGAGGGCACCGAGCAGGTCGATCGCGAATTTACCGAATACATGACCGGCCTGAAGCGCGGCGCGCAATACTCGCCCGAGCAGATCGATCAGGCGCGCGAGCGGTTGCTCGGGCTTGAAGTGTTCAACAGCG
>MKRZ01000131.1 GCA_001897075.1 Mesorhizobium sp. 61-13
AGTCCGAGGCGCGCGCCTTGCAAAGGGCCGCGTCGGAGAGTGCCATGGCCGATGACGATGGATGGCAGGAAGACCTGCGCCTGGTGAGATTCGCGCTGGACAAGCTCGGCGCCGAAGAGCCGAAAAAGGGCGCGGCTACACTCTAGGACAGGCTAGGACGGGCGCCCTACTGGCAGACGACGCGCACGCGTTGACCGGATTGCTGCGCCGTTCCGCAGGCTACCGTGTTTTCGTTTGCCGCCGGCGTGCCGGCCTGGGTCCTGCTTGTCGAAAACCGGCGCGGCTGAGCCACCACCGGAAAGACGTTGGCGCCGCTTGCGACCGGAGGCGTCTGGGTGGAGGAAGGCCCCTTGTCCCACATGAGGCGGGTGTCGAGGTGCCTGGGGATGATGACGGTGCCGTCCGACGTGCGCGCGCAGCCGCCGCCCGCAAGCAGGAGGCCTGAGAAAAGGCAGATCATTATGCGCGCCGCAACAGTCATTTGCCGCACTGATAGCGCGACGGGTGGCAGGCTGGCAATCGGAGGTTTTCAGTAAGCCTACGATGACGTTTTTCCGGCGATTGGGGCCTATCTGCGTTCGTACGCGTTAAGGTTAGCGGATCATTAAGTCTTATCATCCAAATTCCGGGTGCGGACGAGGGGGCTTGTCCGAAACCGATTTGCTTTTGGACTGGATTGCGATGGAGACCGCGGGGGAGGCCGGCGCCGGGGGCGCTGAAAGAGAGCTTCTTGCAGGCGAGGTTGCGGCCAAGGCTTCTGCCGCGCATTCCGCGCAAGCCCTTCATGAAATGGCTGACCTCGCCGGGGACTGGTTTTGGGAGACCGACGCCGATCTTCGCTTTTCCTGGCTTTCGGAAAACTACCGCGATGTGACCGGCATCGACCCCGCCGACGTGATCGGGCATTTCCGTTTTGACTTCATGGAACAGGTGCAGCAGGGCGGACAAAAAGCCGTCGCCCACCTGCAGGACTTGCAGGCGCACCTCTCATTTCGCGACTTCGTCTATGAACTGAAGGGCGGTTCGCCAAGGTGCCGCTGGA
>MKRZ01000132.1 GCA_001897075.1 Mesorhizobium sp. 61-13
GACTAGAAGCCAAGATGACCCGACCCTTTGCCCCGGGTTTTCGAATACCGACCGACCTTCTGTTGAAGGCTTACGCTTCCGGTGTGTTTCCGATGGCGGAAAGCGCCACGGACCCGGAAGTGTTCTGGGTGCGGCCCGAAACGCGCGGCATCATCCCGCTGGACGCGTTTCATGTTCCCAAAAGCCTGACCAAGGCCATCCGCAGGAATGTGTTCGACATCCGCTTTGATTTCGACCTCGAGGCCGTGATCGACGCCTGCGCGGAAAAACGCGAAGAGCGCGCTTCGACCTGGATCAACGGCCCGATTCGCGAAGCCTATGTGCAACTGCACAGGATGGGGCACTGCCATTCAGTCGAAGCCTGGCGTGACGGGCAACTTGTCGGCGGCCTCTATGGTGTGTCGCTTGGCCGGGTTTTCTTCGGCGAAAGCATGTTCTCGAAAGAAACCGACGCCTCGAAAATCTGCCTCGTCCAACTGGTGGAGCGCCTGAACCAGCGCGGTTTCGCACTGTTGGACACGCAGTTTACGACCGAGCACCTGAAACGCTTCGGCGCCATCGACGTGCCGCGCGGCCGATACGAAAAAATGCTGACCGCAGCACTGGAAGGGACCGCCAGCTTCAATCCCTGACAGGCCTGCGCTGGCAGAACGGCCACAAGCGCTACAGCACCAGCCGGACGAGCGGCCGCCCTGCCTTGCGCTCGACCATGCGTTGGAAGCCTACCTTTTCGAAGACCCGTGTCGAACCGACAAACAGGCCGATGGAACGCGAATCGCGCGAAAGATCCATCGGGCACGCTTCCAGAAAGCGCGCGCCGTTGTCGCGCGCAAACTCGACGCCGCCTTGGACAAGCTGGTGCGTGAGGCCTTTCCCGCGCGCCTTGGAGCGAAGGAAGAAGCACGAAATCGCCCAAACCTCGGGATCAGAGGCATCGGACTCCTCCATCGGCGCGGAACCCCTGCCAGCATTGTTCCACTCAGGCACGTCAGCGCGTGGGCCGATCTGCATCCAGCCGACTGCCTTGCCATCCTCAAAGGCGAGCAAGCCGGGCGGCGGCCCGGCCTCGATGCGCGTCCGGATATGATCCTTGTTGCGCTCGCGGTCGTTCTCGCGCCGCGCCGCCGGCGGCAGCCGGAAATGCGTGC
>MKRZ01000133.1:0-6340 GCA_001897075.1 Mesorhizobium sp. 61-13
CACGGCAGCGACCGGCGAGTTGGCGAAGGCCTGCCCGGCCAGCATCGAACCCAGGAGCATGGCGCCACGGGCAGCGATGTCGTTGCCATTGGTGACAGCAGTTTCGATGTTTGCACCCAGCAATTGCAGCGCCTGCCGGGCCAGCATCTTCGAAAGCGGGTTGTTGTTGGCATTGGTCGAAGCGTAGGATTCGATCGCATGCACCATGGCGTCAACGCCCGTTGCAGCAGTGATCGCCGGCGGCAGGCCGAGCGTCAGTTCAGCGTCCAGCACCGCGATATCCGGCAGGATGACCGGGGAAGACACGCCGCGCTTTTCCTCTTCGCCCACGGTGATGATGGAAACCGGCGTGACCTCCGAGCCGGTGCCGGCAGTGGTGGGGACAAGCGCCAGCGGCAGGCGCGGCCCCTTGGCATTGGCAACGCCCCAGGCTTCATCGAGCGCTTCGCCCGAGCCGACCAGCAATGCCGTGAGCTTGGCGACGTCGAGCGACGAGCCACCTCCGAAGCCGACAACGCCGCTGATCGACGCCGCGCGGCCTGCCTCGACCGCCTTGTTGAGCGTCGCCAGCGACGGATCGGCCTCGACCGCGTCGAAAACGGTTACTTCCGCGCCCTCCCCTTCCAGCGAACGGATGGCGCTGTCGCAAAGGCCGAGCTTGCGCAGGCCAGGATCGGTGACGAGCAGCACGCGCCGGCCAAGCTTCTTGCCCGCAAGCTTGCCGAGGCGCTTCGACGCACCAGCCTCGAAAACGACGAAAGGCGTTGTTGCGAAGGTTAAGGGGGTCATTTCAGTCATTCCATCGGTATCGGTGCGTGCCGTTCCAGATCAAATCTGGCCTGCACTGCGGATCGCAAAAGCCGCCCTGCGCAACCTCTTGCGGAGAGCCGGACAGCGCCGATACCTTACAGAGCGACGATGCAGGCGGGCAATGTTGGAACCGGCCCGTTTGCTCCTTCGGAACCCCTTCTTTAGACTGACATGCCTGAGAATTCGGGCCGGACGGGCCAAGATCGGCGTCCGAGGCTTGTCATCCGGCCAGTTTCCTGTATAGACGCCCGCAATCTGCCGGTCCTGGCTGGGGGCTGAACGGAGGGCCGTAGGTTTATTTGAACCTGCGACAGGAAGCCAGAAGCGCTTTTGCCTCCCGTGTCTCCGCTCTCGACCGTCTCGAAATGCTCCTTTCTTCCCCGTTTCAACGGGTCAAGAGAAGTTGCAGAGGCTTTAGCCGCCGGGGTCCGGGAGAGAAACGAAGAAAGGCAAGACAAATGGCTCTTTACGAACATGTGTTTCTTGCCCGGCAGGATCTGTCGCAGCAGCAGGTCGATGAGCTCGTTGAACGTTTCAAGGGCGTCATCACCGCAGGCGGCGGCTCGATTGGTCGGGTCGAGAACTGGGGACTGAAGTCCCTCACCTACCGGGTCAAGAAGAACCGGAAGGCATACTACACGCTTATGGACCTCACCTGCCCTCCGGCAGCGCTCAACGAAATGGAGCGTCAGATGGGTCTGTCCGAAGACGTCCTGCGCTTCATGACCGTAAAGGTCGACAAGCACGAAGAAGGCGTTTCGGCGATGATGCAGAAGCGCGAAGAGCGTTCCGAGCGCGGCAGCTTCGGCGACCGCGGCGACCGTCCGTCGCGGGGCTTCGGCGACCGTGACCGTGGCGACCGCCCGGCCCGCTCGTTCGACCGCGATGGTGGCGGCGAGCGTGCTCCGCGCGCCCCGCGCAGCTTTGAAGGAGGTGCAGAATAATGGTCGACATCAACCAGATCCCGACCCGGCGCCCCTTCCACCGCCGCCGCAAGACCTGCCCGTTCTCCGGCGCCAATGCGCCCAAGATCGACTACAAGGACGTGCGTCTTTTGCAGCGCTACATTTCCGAGCGCGGCAAGATCGTGCCTTCGCGCATCACCGCCGTCAGCCAGAAGAAGCAGCGTGAACTCGCCCAGGCGATCAAGCGCGCCCGCTTCCTCGGCCTGCTGCCTTACGTGGTTCGCTAAAACCATTCGGAACGGGCGGCCAGCCGCCCGTTCCCTTCCACCCATGACGGATATGGCTGGAAGCTTGAGAATTCCGAGTTGAGACCGGCTTGCCGTCTCTAACTGCCGCAGAGGGGCAGGACAGCGAAAAAGGCGCGAAAGCGCCCACAGAGCTTCCTGCCTTTCCTATTCGAACACGCCCTTTTGGGCATGAAAGGACAAGAACATGGAAGTCATCCTTCTCGAACGCGTCTCGCGCCTCGGCCAGATGGGCGACACCGTCAAGGTCAAGGACGGTTTTGCCCGCAATTTCCTTCTGCCCAAGGGCAAGGCCCTGCGCGCCAACGAAGCCAACAAGAAGAAGTTCGAAGGCCAGCGCGCCCAGCTCGAGGCCCGTAACCTCGAGCGCAAGTCGGAAGCCCAGTCGGTCTCCGACAAGCTCGACGGCAAGAGCTTCGTGATCGTTCGCTCGGCTGGTGAAACCGGCCTGCTGTACGGTTCGGTTTCGACCCGCGACATCGCCGACCTGTTGACGGCCGAAGGCTTCACCGTTGCCCGCAACCAGGTTGAGCTGAACCACCCGATCAAGACCATCGGCCTGACCAACGTGGCGATTTCGCTGCATCCGGAAGTCGAGGTCACCATCACCCTCAACATCGCACGTTCGGCCGACGAAGCTGACCGGCAGGCACAGGGCGAAGAGCTGACCACCGCCGAGGCAATCTACGGCGACGACATCAACGACAATGCCCGTCCGGAGAATTTCTTCGACCCGAACGCCGAGTTCGAGGGCGAGGAAGCCTGATCCACGATCAAGACTTTTTGATCTGGACCAAAGACCCGGGCTCGCGCCCGGGTTTTTTTATGCCAGGAAACAACTTTTCAAAGCAGTGATTTTCGCGCAAGATCGGGCAGCAGCGCTGTCTGATCGAGGGCGAGCCATGAATATTCTTTTGCAACGGATTATCGACAAGGCCATCCACACCGGCAATCTGACGGTCACCGGACCGAACGGCGCCACCAGAACATATGGCGACGGCACCGGCGACAAGGTGCACATGGTCATCCATACCAAGCGAGCCGAGCGCGCGATTGCGCTGCACCCGTCGCTTGCCATCCCCGAAGCCTTCATGGAACAGGAACTCGACTTCGTCGAAGGCGACGTGTTGAGCTTCCTTCACCTGATCTACGAGAACCTCGGTATTTCGTGGACCGATTCAAGCTGGGGCAAGCTGCTCAATTCGGCGCGTCTGGCGTTCCGGCCCTTGCAGCAGCTCAATACGACCCGGCGCTCGAAGAAGAACGTCGAGCATCACTACGATCTCTCGGGCGCGCTCTACAAACTCTTCCTCGACGACGACATGCAGTATTCCTGCGCCTATTTCGAGCGGCCGGACATGACGCTGGAAGAGGCGCAACTGGCCAAGAAGCGCCACATCGCCGCGAAGCTGCGCATCAAGCCCGGCCAGAGCGTGCTGGATATCGGCTGCGGCTGGGGCGGACTTGGGCTCTACATCGCCAAGACCTTCGAATCCGAGGTGCTCGGCGTCACGCTCTCCCACGAGCAGCATCAGGTGGCGACGGACCGGGCACAGGCGGCGGGGCTCGACCGCAACGTGCATTTCGAAATCCGCGACTATCGCGACCTGTCGGAACGCTTCGACCGCATCGTTTCGGTCGGCATGTTCGAGCATGTCGGCATCAACCAGTACCAGACCTTCTTCGACAAGTGCGCGACCCTTTTGAAGCCGGACGGGGTGATGCTCCTGCACACCATCGGCCGTACCGCGCCGCCCACCACCACGAACGCCTTCATCCGCAAGCACATCTTCCCGGGCGGCTATATTCCTGCGCTGTCTGAAATGATGCCGGCCATCGAGAAATCGGGGCTTGCGGTCACCGACGTCGAAATCCTGCGGCTGCACTACGCGGAAACGCTGAAACACTGGCGCGAACGGTTCCTCGCCAACCGCGACAAGGTCAAGCAGATCTACGACGAACGCTTCTGCCGCATGTGGGAATTCTACCTGTGCGGATCGGAAGCCTCGTTCAGATGGCAGGACCTGGTCAATTTCCAGGTCCAGTTGACCCGCAAGAACGACGTATTGCCAATGACGCGCGACTACATCTCCAAATGTGAAAAGACGCTGGAGATGCACGAGATGGCGCATGGCAAGGAAGTTGCGCAGGACAAGCCGGGAACCAAGGCCAAGGCCTCCCCCAAGTCAAACCGTAACCGCAGGGTCTCCGGCGGCAAATAGCCGACAAGGCGGCAGCGGATCGTTGATCCGCGCCGCGGCTTGTCAAAAGCGCGGATTGCGGCGAATAGGATGCTGTCGCTGTCGAGAACCCGCCGATGACCTATGTTCTATACGCCGCCGCGGCATTGGCGGAAATTGCCGGATGCTTCGCGTTCTGGGCATGGTGGCGGCTGGACAAGTCGGCGCTGTGGCTGGCGCCGGGCCTGGTCTCGCTCATCCTTTTCGCATGGTTGTTGACCCTAGTGGACAGCGATGCCGCCGGCCGCACCTATGCTGCCTATGGCGGCATCTACATAGCCGCTTCGCTTGGATGGCTGTGGCTCGCCGAAGGCATTCGTCCCGATCGCTGGGACCTCATCGGTGCGCTGATATGCGTTGCTGGAGCCTCGGTCATCCTTTTCGCTCCGCGAGGGGCCTGATCGTGGAATTGCCGTCGCAACTCAAGCATGCCGTCGACGGCCTGCTTGAGAATACCTCTCTGGCTGAGTTGAAGACGGCGGCGAGGACGTTGTCCGACCGCTATCGCGCCGAAACTCGCGACGGTCGCCTCCACATGGCCGTAGACCTCGCGGTGAAGGCCTATCTCGCAACCCGCCTGCCCGCGACCTATGCGGCAGTACGCGCCAGCCTCGACGCCATCGATGAAGCAAGGCCGGACTGGACGCCGGCTAGCCTGCTCGACATCGGCGCCGGCCCCGGAACCGTGCTTTGGGCGGTTGCCGACGCGTGGCCGGAGCTTCAGCGCGCAACCCTGCTGGAGGCAAGCGCCGCCGCCCGGCGCATCGGCGAAAGGCTGGCCGGTGGATTTTCAGTCCCGGTGGACTGGAAAAGCGGCGATGCGACCATCGACCTAGCCGAATTGCGGCCTGCCGAACTTGTCACAGCCGCCTATGTGCTGGACGAAATCGTGCCCTCTTCGCTGCCAAGCCTGATAGAGAAGCTCTGGCAGTTGAGCACCGACACGCTGCTTCTGGTCGAACCCGGCACGCCGGCCGGATGGCAGCGGATCATGGCCGCGCGGGCACAACTGATTGCGGCAGGCGCGCATGTGCTCGCCCCTTGCCCTCATCAGCAGCCCTGCCCACTTGTTGCGCCGGACTGGTGCCATTTCGCGCGGCGGGTGGCGCGCTCGCGACTGCACAGGCTGGCCAAGGACGCCGAAGTGCCGTGGGAGGACGAGAAATTCATCTATCTTGCCGCCACCCGACAAAAGATCGCCCAGACAGGATCGCGCATGCTTGCGCCGCCGAAAGCCGGCTCCGGCAAGGTGGACCTCAAACTTTGCAAAACAGATGGGCGAGCGAGCCAACGCCTGTTCACCAAGCGCGACGGCGACGCTTTCAAGCGGGCACGCCGCGCGGATTGGGGCGATATGCTCGCCGATTGACGCGGTCGTTTATTCCTGTTTTGTTCTAGAAAATCCCGGACTCGATTCGAGTCAATGCGGATTCTTTCCACCGGAGCCGTCTGGCTGTGAATCGCGGGTACGAAAAGCCGTTCGATCGGTGGTGATGCAGATATGTCAGCACCCCATTCTGCCGTTCTGTTATCGAGGAGCCGGGTAATTACCAGAGGGAATCATGGCTGAGGCAGCGCGCAAATTCGGAGCACCTGAAACACCGCTCTACCGCGAGGCGCCCAACAACATGGAGGCCGAGCAGGCGCTGCTCGGCGCCATCCTCGTCAACAACGATGCCTTCTACCGCGTCTCGGACTTCCTCAAGGCCTCGCATTTCTACGAACCGCTGCACCGCAAGATCTTCGAGGTTTCGGCCGAATTGATCCGCATGGGCAAGATGGCCAACCCGGTGACGATCAAGACCTTCCTGCCGGCTGACGAGAAAGTCGGCGACATGACGGTCGCGCACTACCTTGCGCGCCTCGCCGCCGAGGCCGTCACCGTCATCAATGCCGCCGATTATGGCCGCGCCATCTACGATCTCGCCACGCGCCGCGCGCTGATCACGGTCGGCGAGGACATGGTCAACATCGCCTATGACGCGCCGGTCGACATGTCGCCGTCCGACCAGATCGAGGACGCCGAGCGGCGGTTGTTCGAACTGGCTGAAACCGGGCGCTACGACGGCGGCTTCGAAAG
>MKRZ01000133.1:6511-8374 GCA_001897075.1 Mesorhizobium sp. 61-13
GCCTATGTGCCGGCCCAGCAGGCGGACGGCTCGTTCAAGGCCGCCAATGGCGGCGTGGTCGGCTTCTTCTCGCTGGAAATGTCGTCGGAACAGCTCGCAACACGTATCATTTCCGAGCAGACGGAAATTCCGTCGTCGAAAATCCGCCGCGGCGAAATCAGCGAACTCGACTTCGAAAAGCTCGTTGCCTGCTCGCAGACGATGCAGAAACTGCCGCTGTTCATCGACCAGACGGGCGGTATCTCGATCGCGCAGCTCGCGGCGCGGGCGCGTCGGCTGAAGCGCCAGCGCGGCCTCGACGTCATCGTCATCGACTATATCCAACTCATGCAGGGCTCATCCGCCAAGGCGAGCCAGGGCCGCGTGCAGGAAGTGACCGAGATCACCACGGGTCTCAAGGCATTGGCCAAGGAACTGTCGGTGCCGATCATCGCACTGTCGCAGCTTTCCAGACAGGTCGAAACGCGCGACGACAAGCGCCCGCAACTCTCGGACCTGCGCGAATCCGGCTCGATCGAGCAGGACGCCGACGTGGTGATGTTCGTGTTCCGTGAGGAATATTATCTCAAGAACAAGGAACCGAAACTCGGCTCCGAAGACTACATCAAGTGGGAAAACGAGATGAACGAGGCGCGCGGCAAGGCCGAAGTCATCATCGCCAAGCAGCGCCACGGCCCGACCGGTACGGTCGGCCTCGGCTTCCAGGGCGAATTTACCCGGTTCTTCGACCTTGCCGAGGACAGCCATCTGCCGGAGAGGTTCGAGTAAGCCCCTCACATGGCTAAGTCTCGCGTTCAATTCATCTGCCAGAACTGCGGTTCGGTGCATCAGCGCTGGGCCGGCAAGTGCGACGCTTGCGGCGAGTGGAACACGCTCGTCGAGGAGGGCACCAGCGGCGGCATCGGCTCCGGGCCGGCATCGGCGAAGAATGCCCGCAAGGGCCGCGCCGTCGTGCTCACCACGCTGTCGGGCGAGATCGAGGATGCACCGCGCATCGTCTCCGGCATCGGCGAACTCGACCGCGCCACCGGCGGCGGCTTCGTGCGTGGATCGGCACTTCTGGTCGGCGGCGACCCCGGCATCGGCAAATCGACGCTTCTGACGCAGGCGGCAGCGGCTTTGGCCAATCGCGGCCACCGCATCGTCTATGTCTCGGGCGAAGAAGCCGTCGCCCAGATCAGGCTGCGCGCCCAGCGTCTCGGCGTCGCCAACACCTCGGTCGAGCTCGCCGCAGAAACCAATGTCGAGGACATCCTCGCCACCATAGCCGACGGCAAGCGGCCCGACCTCGTCATCCTCGATTCGATCCAGACCTTGTGGACCGACCTTGCCGAATCGGCACCCGGCACCGTCACGCAGGTCCGCGCGGCGGCGCAGGCGATGATCCGCTATGCCAAATCGACGGGCGCAGCCATCGTTCTGGTCGGCCACGTCACCAAGGAAGGCCAGATCGCCGGCCCGCGCGTGGTCGAGCACATGGTCGACGGCGTGCTGTACTTCGAAGGCGAAGGCGGCCACCACTATCGCATCCTGCGCACGGTAAAGAACCGTTTCGGTCCAACCGACGAGATCGGCGTGTTCGAGATGTCGGACAAGGGCCTGCGCGAAGTGGCCAACCCATCCGAACTTTTTCTCGGCGAGAGGCATGCCAAATCGCCCGGCGCTGCGGTCTTTGCCGGCATGGAGGGCACCCGTCCGGTGCTTGTCGAAATCCAGGCGCTGGTCGCGCCCTCCTCTCTCGGCACGCCACGACGCGCCGTGGTCGGCTGGGACGGCGCGCGGCTTTCCATGGTCCTGGCGGTGCTGGAAGCGCATTGCGGCGTGCGTTTTTCGCAGCACGACGTCTATCTCAACGTTGCCGGC
>MKRZ01000133.1:8461-13252 GCA_001897075.1 Mesorhizobium sp. 61-13
GCCGATTGCGTCTATTTCGGCGAAATCAGCCTTTCGGGTGCAATAAGGCCGGTTGCGCATGCGCAGCAGCGCCTTAAGGAAGCCGAAAAGCTGGGTTTTGGAAGCGCGGTCCTGCCCTTGGCAAGCTCAAAGGGCAGCGAGGAGATCACCGGAGGGATTGGGGCCGGTGCTTTTCGACCAACCGAGCTTGCCGATCTGGTGGCGCGCATCGCCGGCTCCCGCCGCAGCCGTGCCAACGAAGACGAATGATGCGGCTCATGAAGTGGGGCGATGACCATGCCGATTACGCTGCTTGACGGAATTCTCGTCGGCTTCACGCTGGTTTCGGCGATGTTGGCGATGGTTCGCGGCTTTTCTCGCGAAGTGCTGTCCATTGCCTCATGGGCAGCTTCGGCGGCAGCGGCCTTCTTCTTCTACAAGCCCGTGCTGCCCTATGTTCAGCCCTATATCGACAACGACAAGATCGCCATGGCGGCGGCGGCCGGCGTCGTGTTCATCATCGCGCTGATCGTTGTCACGGTGATCACGATGAAGATCGCCGATTTCATCATCGATTCGCGCATCGGAGCGCTCGACCGCACGCTTGGCTTCCTTTACGGCGCAGCGCGCGGCATCCTCGTGGTCGCTGTCGGCCTCTTGTTCTTCAACTGGCTGGCCGGCGACAAGGCTCCCGCATGGATCGAAGCCGCAAAGTCGCGGCCGCTTCTGGAATCGGTCGGCGCAAAGCTTGAAAGCCTGTTGCCGGAAGACCCTGAAAACGCCATCCTGAAGCGCCTCAATCAAGGCCAGCAGACGCCCGAAAGCGGAACTGCCGCACCGCCCGCTGCCGAGACACCCGGCACTGACGCACCGGCAGTTGACGGCGACGGTGCAGCCGCGCCGGAAGATGGCGCCGACGCGCCGCCGGATGAAGAAGCCCCGGCGACCAACAACTAAGGTCGCCGTTAGACGGACTCCCATTGCTCTATCGCCGTCATGAGACTATATGGCGGCTTTAGCGGAGCTTGAGCTTGATGGCAGACGAACAAGGCGTTCTCTCAGCCGAGGCCGATGACCATTTCCACGACGAATGCGGCGTGTTCGGCATATTCGGCCGGCAGGATGCCGCGGCTATCGTCACGCTTGGCCTGCATGCGCTCCAGCATCGCGGCCAGGAAGCGGCGGGCATCGTTTCCTATGACGGAAGCCAGTTCCACGTCGAGCGCCATGTCGGCCTGATCGGCGACACCTTCACCAAGCAGCACGTCATCGACAGCCTGCAGGGTAACCGCGCCATCGGCCACACGCGCTATGCCACCACCGGCGGTGCCGGCATGCGCAACATCCAGCCCTTCTTCGCCGAGTTGGCGGACGGCGGCTTTGCCATCGCCCACAACGGCAATCTCACCAACGCCATGACCGTGCAGCGCGTGCTGCAAAAGCAGGGATCGATCTTCTCGTCCACCTCGGACACCGAGACCATCCTGCATCTGGTGGCGACCAGCAAGGAACGCGATCTCAACGCCCGCTTCATCGATGCCGTGCGCCAGATCGAAGGCGCTTTCTCGCTTGTTGCGCTGTCATCGAAGAAGATGATCGGCTGCCGCGATCCGCTCGGTATCCGCCCGCTGGTCCTTGGCGACCTCGACGGTGCCTGGATCCTCGCCTCCGAAACCTGCGCGCTCGACATCATCGGCGCGCGCTTCGTGCGCGACGTGAAGCCCGGCGAAATGGTGGTGGTAACGTCCAATGGCGTTGAAAGCCTGTTCCCCTTCGAGCCGCAAAAGACGCGCTTCTGCATCTTCGAATATGTCTATTTCGCGCGCCGGACTCCTCGGTCGAAGGCCGCAACGTCTACGAAGTGCGCAAGCGCATCGGGGCTGAACTTGCCCGTGAAAACCCCGTGGAAGCGGACCTTGTCGTGCCGGTGCCGGATTCCGGCACGCCGGCTGCCATCGGCTTTTCGCAGGAAGCCAACATGCCGTTCGAACTCGGCATCATCCGCAACCATTATGTCGGGCGCACCTTCATTTCGCCGGGCGATTCCATCCGCCACATGGGCGTGAAGCTGAAACACAACGCCAATCGCCGGATGATCGAAGGCAAGCGCGTCGTGCTGGTCGACGATTCCATCGTGCGCGGCACCACCAGCCAGAAGATCGTGCAGATGGTGCGCGATGCCGGCGCCAAGGAAGTGCATATGCGCATCGCCTCCCCGCCCACGCGCGCATCCTGCTTCTACGGCGTCGACACGCCGGAAAAATCGAAGCTGCTTGCGTCCCGCATGTCGGTCGAGGAAATGGCCGATTTCATCCGCGTCGATTCGCTCGGCTTCCTTACCATCGAAGGGCTTTACCGCGCCGTTGGCGAGGCAAACCGCAACAATGAGCAGCCGCAGTTCTGCGACGCATGCTTTACGGGCGAGTACCCGACCCGGTTGGCCGACTTTGAAGGCTCCGACAATGTGCGGACCCTTTCGCTGCTGGCGGCAAGCGGATCGTAGTCGGTTCGACCTGCCGGTTTTTCGTCTCTACCGCTTCCAGATCAGGCCGTGCTGCATCGCCAGTTTGTCGCCGGGGCCGTGCACGGCTGCGTAGAACAGTCCGGCCAGGAAGGTGAAGTGGTCGACGAAGAAGCCGAATTCAGCCTGATTGCCTTCCCAATGCGATGGGCCGTGGAAGGCGAAGGCGAGAAATATCACATAGGCCCCGGCCAGAAGCGACGCCTCTGAAAAGAACGCGCCGGTCAGGAACGCCAGCACAAGCGCCACTTCAAAGATCGCCGCCAGCCATGCCAGCAACAGCGGGAATGGAAAGCCGGCGGCGGCGATATAGCCGGCCGTATCGGCCATGCCGGCGAACTTGAAAGTGGCGGCCATGGCGAAGATGCCGGCGAAAATCAGCCTTGCGATCAGGATTGCGACGGTTCTGCTCATAGATCCCTTCTCCAACTTGGTCTGGTCCTAGGACGGACCAGCGCTGCCAGTCCCGACATCCGTGCGTCGGTTTTCGCAGGGCTGGGGCAAAATGGATCACCCGCCACAGGGTTCCTTCTTGGGCGGATTCATCTTATCTGGTGCGCACGCTCAAAGTGGAAACAACGATGACCTCTGCCCCAGATCTCACCGGCCGCACCGCCGTCGTTACCGGCGCTTCGCGCGGCATCGGCTATTTCATCGCCAAACATCTGGCCGCAGCAGGCGCGCACGTCATTGCAGTCGCACGAACGGTCGGCGGGCTGGAAGAGCTGGACGACGAGATCAAGGCCGAACACAGGAAGACCGGCAAGGGTGAAGCGACGCTTGTTCCGCTCGACCTTGCCGACATGGAGGGCATCGACCGGCTCGGCGGTGCCATCCACGAGCGCTGGGGCAAGCTCGACATTCTGGTCGCCAATGCGGGTGTGCTGGGCACCATTTCGCCGCTCGGCCATGTCGAGGCCAAGACCTTCGACAAGGTCATGGCCATCAACGTGACCTCGACATGGCGTCTGATCCGTTCGGTCGATCCGCTGCTGCGCATGTCGGACGCCGGCCGCGCAATCCTCATCTCGTCAGGTGCCGCCCATTCGGCGCGAGCTTTCTGGGGACCCTATGCCGCTTCCAAGGCTGCGGTCGAGGCGCTGGGGCGCTCCTGGGCCGACGAAACCCGCAACATGCCGCTGCGTGTGAACTCGGTCGATCCGGGCGCGACCCGCACCGCCATGCGCGCGCAGGCCGTGCCGGGTGAAAACCCGATGACCCTGCCGCACCCTTCCGAAATCGCGGCCCGCATCGTCAATCTCGCCAATCCGTCGCTGGCCGAAACCGGCATGATCTACCAAGCCAAGCATGACCGGTGGGTCGCCTACCGCATGCCGGAATAGTCCTACAGCCACACGAAGTCGTGATTGGTGGACGATTTTGCCACCTCCTATCGTTTTCCAGCAGGTAACAACCGTCAACAAGCTGGAGGACAACCATCATGCGAAAACTGCTGCTCGTGACTGCCCTGACCCTTGCTGCCGGTGGCGCGGCACTCGCCCAGGACACCTCGATGAGTTTCTTCGTCACAAGTGCCGGCTCCGGCAAAGGTGCTGATCTTGGCGGCCTTGCCGGCGCGGATGCACATTGCGCCTCGCTCGCCGAAGCCGCCGGCATAACCGGCAAGACGTGGCACGCCTATCTCTCCACAAAAGACGCCGACGCCCGCGACCGCATCGGCAGCGGCCCGTGGTTCAACGCCAAGGGCGAAAAGATCGCGGACGACGTCGCTTCGCTGCATGGCGACGCCAACAACCTGACCAAGCAGACGGCGCTCAACGAAAAGGGCGAGGTCATCAATGGGCGCGGCGACACGCCCAACCGCCACGACATCCTGACCGGCTCCAATCCGGACGGGACAAAGGTAGCCGACAAGACCTGCGGCGACTGGACCCTGAGCGGTGCCGAGGGTGTGGCGCTGATGGGGCACTCCGACCGCACGGGCCTTGATGATTCGGCAGCGGCCAAGTCCTGGAACTCCTCGCACGGCTCGCGCGGCGGCTGTAGCCAGGAAGCCCTCAAGGGCACCGGCGGCGATGGCCTCTTCTACTGCTTCGCAGCCAACTAGTACCTTGTACAAAGCCGCACCCGCCACGGCGCGGCCATGATTGCATTCCAGACCTTTTAACGGGCGGGCCGATCTCCGGTCCGCCCTTTTCACTAGCGCCGGGCCTGCCGCCTGTGCGTTCGGAAAAACGTCATTCGGGCAGCCAAACGACTGCTCCGGCCGGAATGCAAAGCGAGAATTTTGATGTCTGCGACAGTAGCTATGGTCTGGTACATGGTGGTGG
>MKRZ01000133.1:13271-17873 GCA_001897075.1 Mesorhizobium sp. 61-13
TGGCCGGGCCGCAAGGCGGGATGGTCGTGCTGCCGACAGCTTTCGACACGCACGACCAGTGCACCGGTGCAATCACCGAATACCAGAAGCAGCCCGCTCCGGCAGGCTGGTCAGTCCAATGCATTCCGGGCGCTTCGCCCTATGCCGACGACCTCGGCGATGACGAGCCGTCAGCGGCTGAGCCCGCCCAGTAGGCCGGATCACAACTCCCGCTTGGGTGACATCAGCGCTCGGCGCTGACTGAGAGTTGCGGCTTGGTGTTCAACGTCTGGAACACCACGCAATAGCGCTCGGTCAGCTTCAGCAACGCGTCGATGCGTTCCTGCGGTTCGTCGGTGTCGAGATGGAACGCCAGCCTGATGGCGCGAAAGCCCACCGGCGCATCCTTGGCGACGCCCAGCGTGCCGCGAAAATCGAGATCACCCTCCGCCTCCACGGTAGCTGCGCCGAGGCGGAATTCCAGAGCCGTGGCGACCGCTTTCAGCGTTACGCCCGCGCAGGCCACCAGCGCTTCGAGCAGCATGTCGCCCGAACATAGTTCGAGACCCGAGCCACCGGTCGCAGGGTGCAGGCCTGCAACGGCAAGCGCCCTGCCCGTCTCCACCTTGCAAGCAATGGACTGGTCGTCGAGCGCGCCCCTGGCCCGCAAGGTGATTATCGCCCGCGCAGGGTCTTCGCGATAAGCGTCCTTGAGCGGCGATTGCATAGCTTTCAGTTCGGCGGCGTCCATCGGTCACTCCTACCCTCGTGGGCACGATACTACGCATCGCATCTCATCGACACAGCAATGTCGAATTGCGCTGAGCCAAAGCATGGCCGGCGCTGGCACAGCAGTTCGAGACATGTGCTTCGTGTAGCTTGGGCCACGCCTGAACGAGCCGGTTTCCCGGCAATTCACATGATGGCCGGGAGATCGCATGACCAACGTCGCCGTTCTGGAGTCGCGTCAAAGCGTGCTGGCCGGCATCTTGCTGACCAGCATGGCCTACCTGCTATTTTCCAGCCAGGACGCAGCTATCAAGCTTCTCGTCACTGAAATCACTGTCTGGCAGATCCTATTTTTCCGCAGCGTCACGGTGCTGGTCGGCTGCGGCATCATTGGCGGCGCAAAAATCTATGGCCAATCGGCCCGCTCGCCGATCGTCAAGGCCATGCTGCTGCGCAGTTTCCTGACGCTTGTCGCCTGGCTCTGCTACTACACGGCCGCTAAATATCTCCAGCTCGCCGAGCTGACGACGATCTATTTCGCCGCCCCGATTATCGTGACCGTGCTATCGGTTTTCCTGCTTGGCGAGAAGGTACCCGTCATCCGCTGGGGAGCCGTGTTGCTGGGCTTCGCCGGCGTGTTTGTCGCCTGCGATCCCACGCGTCTCGGTTTGTCGGTACCCGTTCTGCTTGTGTTGACCGCGGCCTTCTTCTGGGGGCTGGCCATCGTCCTGCTGCGCAAAATTGCGTTGCAGGAGCGCACGCTGATCCAGCTCGTGCTCAACAATGCGTTTTTTCTCGTCATTGCCGGGGTGCCGCTGCTGCATCTGTGGCGCACGCCGGATCCGGCAGCCCTGGCGCTTTTGATCGCGGTGGGCGTGCTTGGTGGCAGCGCACAGTTCCTGCTATTCGAAGGCATGAAACGAGCGGCGGCTTCCATCATCGCCCCGTTCGAGTACACGTCGCTTCTATGGGCCTTCGCACTTGGCTTCATCATCTGGAACGACGTGCCGAGAACCGAAGTGTTCATCGGCGCAGCGCTTATCGTCAGCGCCGGTCTGATCATCATAGCCAACGAGCGGTTCCGCAGGCCGGCCAGCTGATGGTCATGCCGGACCTCACCTGACACAAGGGTGTCAGCACGGGTGCGATAGGGTCCGGCGCAATCAAGGAGACGATAGAAGATGCATGACGGCAGGGCCTCAGCCGAACATATACTGGGCATATGCCTGGTAGCCGGCTCGGCTGCCGTATTCGGACTTGCCGGCGTGCTCACCAAGTCCATCCATGCCGATCCATTGACCATCAACTGCTGGCGCGGTTTCGTCGGCGGCCTGCTGGTCACCGCCTATGTGCTTTACCGCCGCGCGCGCTCGGACAATCCAAAATCGTCCTTGCGCCTCGGTTGGCGAGGCTGGCTCATGGCGGCCATCGGGGCTGCCGCCAGTATTGCCTTCATTGCCGCCTTCAAGAACACCTATGTTGCCAATGTCGGCATCATCTACGCCACCGCGCCTTTCGTAGCCGCACTGTTCGGCTGGATGCTCGTTCGCGAGTATCCGCGCCGAATAACAATGATGGCGGCTGCGCTCTCGTTGACGGGTGTCGCGGTGATGGTCACGTCGGGCATCGGCGCGGGCCGGCCGTTCGGCGACGGGCTGGCGCTGCTGATGACGCTCGGAAGCGCACTCTACATGGTGCTGATCCGCAAGTTCCGAGACACGCCGGTGGTTTGGGCGGGCGCGGTTTCGGCGTTCATGCTGTTCGCTCTTGGCTGGGTCGTCACCGATCCGCTCGCGATTTCGACGCGCGATGCCAATCTGCTCGTCGCCTTCGGGGCATCGTTCGCGCTTGCCTCGATCATGTGGACGGAAGGTGCCCGGCTCATTCCGGCAGCCGAGGCAGGACTTCTGGGCTCGGCCGAGGTGCCGTTCGCGATCCTGTTCGCCTGGCTTTTCCTCGCCGAGATACCGCCCGTCGCGAGTTTCATCGGCGGCGCGATCGTGCTTGCCGCTGTGTTTGCCCATGCCGGCTTTGACTGGCGCAGCGCTCGCAGGACACCGATCGCGCTTTCGCCGGAAATCTGATTTTTTGCGGAACCTTTCCCGCGCCGATGCATTGTTGGTGCGACGGGCGTCCCCAAGTCCCCCAAACCCCTGCCCGTCCTCTTTGAAAGCCGGCCTCAAAGCCGGCTTTTTCTTTCGATGCAGCCGGACCGGGCCGATTCTGGAAATATGAGACTTTTCAAACGTCTAATCCTTTTGGTTGACGCCGACCTGACTTTCGTTACGCTTCGCACCGAAACGGCCGGAAAGAGCCGGACACGCACATTTTGGGGAGTGATGTCCGCATGGTCCTGACCTTGGCGTTGCTCGCTGGCGTACTGTTCGCCTGGCTGCTGATCGCCATAATCGAGAAAGTGCGGCTTGGCCTCAGCCTCACGCAGGCGCTTCTCTACGTTCCCTTCAAGCTCGCCTACCGGATCGACGACGACCGCATCAAAGTGGCCCGCAAGGCCGATGCGCCGGTGATCTATGTGGTAACGCACCAGTCGCGCATCGACCCGGCCCTGATGCTTTCCCTTTTGCCGGACAACACACTGCATATCCTCGACCCTATATCCGCCAAGTCGCCCTGGCTGGAGCCGTGGCGCGAGCTTGCGCGCACGATTGCCTTCAATGCCGAGCATGTGTTTGTCAGCCGCCGGCTGGTGCGCGTGCTGAAAGGCAAGGGGCGGCTTGCCGTCTATCTGCCCGAAGCCGTCGAACCTGACGTCAAGTCGTTCAGGCTCTACCGCGCCATTTCCCGCATCGCGCTGCAATCGGATGCGCGCATCGTACCGATTTTCGTTGGCGGCTCGCACAACCTGCCCTTCTCAATGACCGAGCCCAGCAAGGCTCCGCGCCGTTGGTTTCCTGCCCTTTCCATTTCGGTGCTGGAGCCGATGTCGGTTTCGGAGTTGCTCGCGCAGACGACCGACCCTTCAGGCAGTTCAGCCAATGCGCTGTTCGACCGGGTGGCTGAAGCGCGCTTTGCGGCCACCAATCCAGACCGCAGCCTGTTCCAGGCCGTCCGCGACGCCGCGCATCGCGTTGGCGCCAGCTATCCTATCGTCGAGGACGTCGTCAGCGGCGCGCTGACCTATCGCAAGCTTCTGATCGGCGCTCGCGTCCTTGGACGCCGCTTCATGCAGATCAGCGCGCCCGGCGAGCCGGTCGGCGTCATGCTGCCCAATACAAACGGCGTCGTGCTGTCGCTGCTCGGCCTTTCCTCCGCCGGACAGGTCGCGGCGATGATCAACTATACAGCCGGGCCGGCGAGCGTCACCGCCGCAGTCCGGACAGCGGTGATCCACACCGTCATTTCCTCGCGCGCCTTCGTCGAAAAGGCCGGCCTTGCCGACATCGTCGCGGCTATCGAGGCCGGTGGCGCGAAACTTCTGTGGCTGGAGGACATAAGGTCGGAAATTTCCGGCTTTGAGAAACTTGCCGCAGCACTCCTGTGGCAAAGGCCGCTCCATGTTCAGGACGCGAAGAAGCCGGCCGTCATCCTGTTTACCTCCGGCTCCGAGGGAACGCCCAAGGCTGTCGTGCTGTCCAATCGCAATGTCGTCGCCAACGCCATGCAGGCCGAGGCGCGCATCAGCGTTTCGCCGGCGGACACGCTGCTCAACGTCTTGCCGGTGTTCCATTCATTCGGGCTGACGGGCGGCACCATCCTGCCTCTTGTCGCGGGCATCAGGCTGTTCCTCTATCCGTCGCCGCTGCACTACAAGATCATTCCCGAAATCGCCCGCAAGGTGCGGCCAACGGTGATGTTCGGCACCGACACCTTCCTCGCCAACTATGCGCGTAACGCCAAGGACGGCGATTTCTCCAGCCTGCGCTTCGTCGTGGC
>MKRZ01000133.1:17887-24951 GCA_001897075.1 Mesorhizobium sp. 61-13
CGCGTCTGGCGCGAGCGTTTCCAGACCGAAATCGTCGAAGGCTATGGCCTGACCGAAGCCGCACCCGTGGTTGCGGTCAACTCCGCCATTCATGGCCGAGAAGGCACGGTCGGTCGACTTCTGCCCGCCATGCGCATGAAACTTGAACCGGTGGAAGGCATTGCCGAGGGTGGCCGCCTCTGGATAACCGGGCCGAACCTGATGATGGGCTACATGACCGCCGACCGGCCGGGCGAACTGCAACCGGTTGCCGAAAGCTGGCACGACACCGGCGACATCGTTTCAGTCGACCGCGAAGGTTTCATCACGATCAGCGGCCGCGCCAAGCGCTTCGCCAAGGTGGCCGGCGAGATGGTGTCTCTCGGGGCTGTCGAGATGCTGGTTCAGTCCCTGTGGCCGGAACAGCACCACGCGGCGGTTTCAGTACCCGACAAGCGGCGCGGCGAGCGTATAGTGCTGGTGACGACGGCTGCCGATGCGACGCCAGAGACTTTGCGGCAATATGGCAAGAAGGCTGGTGCTGCCGAACTCGCAGTGCCCGCCGACATCATCAAGGTCAAGGAAATCCCAGTCCTCGGCTCGGGCAAGACCGACTACATATCAGCGCGGCGGATGGCACTCGAACATCTCGGACTGAGTGCCGCCGCATAGGTCCGACGACTTTCAGAACTTGAATCGGAAAACCGGGACAGAAGCCTGTTTTCATTCAGCTAAAACGGGAAGTCCATGGTTCTACGCAGGCCGGTTATTCCGACGAGCGTGCGTCCACGTCCGGGGGCAGCTCGGCCTCGCCTTCCTTCTTGGCACGGCGCGAATAAGCGCGAACGCTGAAGGGCAGGAAAAGCAGGTAGACGGCTACCGAGGCGGTCAGCGTGTACCAAGGATAGCTCACGAGAAGCAGGATGTAGAGCACCACCGCGAGGATGACGAGCAGCATGCGGTCGCCCGGAATCTTCAGGCTCTTGCCCGAATAGACCGGCAGCCTGCTAACCAGCAGGAAGGCAATGATCACGGTGAAAGCGGTACCGATGAAGGCGGCGTATCTCGTCGGCTCAAGCCCGAGGAAGGCCAGGTAAAGCGGCAGCATCACAACGACCGCACCAGCGGGAGCCGGCACGCCGACGAAATATTCGCTCTGCCACGCAGGCCGGTCGTGGTCTTCTTCCAGAACATTGAAGCGCGCCAGCCGCATGCCGCAGGCAATCACGAACAGAAGTGCCGCGATCCAACCCGGCGATCCGGCACGATCGAGCAGGAAGGCATAAAGCACCAGCGCCGGGGCGACGCCGAAATTGATCACGTCGGCCAGCGAATCCATCTGCGCGCCGAACTTGGACGTCGCCTTGAGCAAGCGCGCCAACCGGCCATCGACACCGTCGAGGAACGCTGCGATCAACACCATGACAACCGCGGGTTCAAAGCGGCCTTCGAAGCCGAAGCGGATGCCCGACAGGCCGGCGCAGACGGCCAGAAGCGTGACCAGGTTGGGAAACATCATGCGCAAAGGGATTTCACGAATGCGGGGTCCGCCCGCGCCGTGTGCTTCGAATTTCTTGAAAGGAGGTGCCATCGAACCGACTACGAGACGCGAACCAGGGGCGCGGATGCCGTGCCGCCAAACTCGGCGATCACCGTCTCCCCACCCACCGCCGTCTGGCCAATCGCGACGCGCGGCACCGCACCGGCCGGCAGGTACACGTCAACGCGCGAGCCAAAGCGGATCAGGCCGAAGCGCTCGCCAATCGCAATCGCGGTGCCGCTCTCGGCCCAGCAGACGATACGGCGCGCGACCAGACCTGCGATCTGGACAGCGGCCACGGTGCCGTTGGGGCTGTCTATGACAAGGCCGTTGCGCTCGTTTTCGGTGCTGGCCTTATCGAGTTCGGCGTTGAGGAATTGACCCGGACGATGCTCGATGCGGCTGATGCGGCCACGCACGGGGGCGCGGTTCACATGGCAGGAAAACACGTTCATGAACACCGAAATGCGTGTCATTTCCTCGCCACCGAGGCCAAGCTCGCGCGGCGGCACGGCCGGGCCGACGGCCGAGACAACGCCATCCGCAGGGCTGATCACAAGCCTGTCATCGACAGGCGTAACGCGCTCGGGATCGCGGAAGAAGTAGATGCACCAGGCGGTGAGGATCAGGCCGATCCAGAACAGGAACGACGAGAAATAGCCGACGACAAGCGTTACCGCCGCGAAAATGGCAATGAACGGATAGCCTTCGCGATGGATCGGAACGAATACGTTTCTGATCGTATCGGCAAGTTGCATCGAGTCGGGACCGGCTCTGTTTCAGGTGCGGCCTGTCTAGCGGAAACCATCCCGCGCCGCAACGCGGCAATCGGACCGACAAGACTCATTCGCTTGACAACAACGCTCATCGGCGTGATTGAATCGTCTCATGGGGATTGCGATCTCCCCATGAGGCTACGGCCCAAGAATCGCGTCCAGAAGCCCGAGAACCGGAAGGACGCGTCATGTCATCTCCAACCACCATTTCCGTTGAAAAGCTTGCCCGCCTTGTCGGTACGCCGCATTGCCCGGCACTCATCGACGTGCGCAACGATGAGGATTTCGCCCTCGATCCAAGGCTGATCCCCGGATCGCAGCGCCGCAGCCATCTCGACGTGCTCGACTGGTCCTCGCAGTTCGTCGGGGGCTCGGCGATCGTGATTTGTCACAAAGGATTGAAGCTCAGCCACGGCACCGCTGCCTGGCTGCGCCATCGGGGCATTCCCTCTGATTCCCTTGAGGGCGGATTTGAAGCATGGATTTCGGCCGGGCTACCGACCGTACCCTTCGCCAAACTGCCGAGACGGAACCGCGAAGGCCATACTGTCTGGGTGACGAGGGCCCGGCCCAAGATCGACCGGATCGCCTGCCCCTGGCTCATTCGCCGCTTCGTCGATCCGGAAGCGGTGTTTCTCTATGTCGCACCGTCGGAAGTCTCCGCCGTCGGCGAGCGCTTCGACGCGGAGCCATTCGACATAGAGGATGTTTTCTGGAGCCACCGCGGCGAACTGTGCACCTTCGACGTGATGGTCGAGGAATTCGGGCTGACCACCGAACCCTTGCTCCGGCTGGCCGCCATCGTTCGCGGCGCCGACACAGCCAGGCTCGACCTCGCGCCGGAAGCGCCCGGGCTGCTTGCCGCGTCGCTCGGCTTGTCGCGCATGTATGTAGACGACCTCGAACAGCTTGCAGCCGGTCTTACGCTCTATGACGCGTTCTACAGGTGGTGTCGCGATGCCACCGAGGAAACGCACAATTGGCCTACAGCCAAAGCCGGGAGCGTGAGATGAACGAGATTTCTGCATCGGCGCTTCGCCCTGACCGACACGCATCCGGCGGGCACGGTATCGCCTTCTCGGAGGCCCTCAAAGTCTGGGTCCGCGTCGCCGCATTGAGCTTCGGCGGACCTGCCGGGCAGATCGCCGTCATGCATCGCATTCTGGTCGACGAGAAGCGCTGGATCGGCGAAAACAGGTTCCTGCATGCGCTGAACTACTGCATGCTTTTGCCCGGCCCCGAGGCGCAGCAGTTGGCGATCTATATCGGTTGGCTGCTGCACAAGACAAAGGGCGGTCTGGTTGCCGGCACACTGTTCGTGCTGCCCGGTTTCCTGTCCATCCTGGCGCTCAGCTATATCTATGCCGCCTTCGGCAATGTCGGCATTGTCGAAGGCCTGTTCTTCGGCCTCAAGGCGGCGGTCTTGGCGATCGTGCTCCAGGCCGTGGCGCGCATCGGCCAGCGCGCGCTCAGGAACCCGGTGATGATTGCGATTGCGGTCGCCGCCTTCATCGCGATCTTCTTCTTCGCAATACCGTTTCCGCTGATCATATTGGCGGCCGGGCTAATCGGCTTTCTTGGCGGACGCGCAGGCTCGCACCTGTTTCGTATCGGCGGTGGGCATAAGAGTGTTGGCAAGGTGCTGGCCGACGCCGATTCGGCGCTGGGCGAGCACACGCCCGCCCACGCACGCCCCAACTGGGGTTGGTCGCTCAGGATATCTGCCATATTCCTGGCCTTGTGGCTGCTGCCGGTTGCCCTGCTGCTCGTCTTTCTCGGGCCCGACAATGTGTTCAGCCAGATCGCTGTCTTCTTCAGCAAGATGGCAATGGTGACATTCGGCGGTGCCTATGCGGCGCTGGTCTATGTCGCGCAACAAGTCGTGGAGAATTTTCACTGGCTGCAACCGGGCGAAATGCTGGACGGCCTCGGCATGGCGGAAACGACGCCGGGACCGCTGATCCAGGTCGTGCAGTTTGTCGGCTTCATGGGTGCCTACCGCGATGCTGGTGCGCTTGATCCGATGCTGGCGGCAACACTTGCGGCCATACTGACGACATGGGTGACGTTCGTGCCCTGCTTCTTGTGGATTTTCCTGGGTGCTCCGTTCATCGAGGTGCTGCGCGGCAACAAGGCGCTGACCGGGGCCCTATCGGCCATTACGGCCGCTGTCGTGGGCGTCATCATGAACCTTGCCATATGGTTCGCGCTGCACGTTCTGTTTGGCCAGGTCGATAAGTGGCAAGGCTATGGAATTGCGGTGAACGTGCCCGTCTGGCAGTCAGTACAGGTTCGTGCAGTCATCCTGACGCTGGCGGCAATTTTGGCGACGTTCCGCTTCGGCGCCAGAATGATCCCGACGCTTGCCGCCTGCTCGCTTGCCGGCATGCTGTTTTATATCGCCGGCGGAAGGATTTGACCTTCGTCACGACCCGGCATCAAGAACGGTACCAGGCAGATAAAGCGCAACCGGCCGAATTTCGTAGACGGCTGAGGGGTTGGCGCGGCGAAGCTCGCGCGCCGCCGCAACCGCCGCATCGCGCGTTTCGCAATCCACGACATAGAAACCCAGCAACTGTTCCTTGGTTTCGGCAAACGGTCCATCGAGCACCATGCCTTCGCCCGGCCCGCGCAGCGTGCAGGCTTCATGCGTGGAATTCAGTCTCGCCGCAGGTCCAAGCGTTCGTGCGCGCGTCAGCCGGTCATGGATTTTGTGAAGCTCCGTCATCAGCGCCGCATCTTCTTCCGGCGACCATGATTCGACGATCTCTTCAACGTGGTAGGCAAGGATTGCGTAGTACATCGGGTGTGCCCTCCTCATTCAGCCTGTAGCCGATCCCAAGCAGGAAACTACCGTATTCCGCGTGCCATCGTCCAACCCCAGTGGTCAGCCTTGCGAAACCTCCGAGGTGCGCCGCCTGACGATAACGCCGAGTTCGTCGGTTTCGCGAGCGATGCGCAGCTTCTCCTCGGCCTCGGTCGCCTCGCGCTGGCGATCCCACATCGAGGCGTAAAGGCCGTGTTCGCGCATCAGCGCAGCGTGTGTGCCGCGCTCAGCGATCTGGCCGTCCTTCAAGACGATGATCTCGTCGGCGGAAATCACCGTCGAAAGCCGGTGTGCGATCACGATCGTGGTGCGCCCCTTGCTGACCAGATCGAGAGCGGCCTGGATTTCCTGTTCGGTATGGCTGTCCAGCGCCGATGTCGCCTCGTCGAGGATAAGGATCGGCGGCGCTTTCAAGATTGTGCGGGCAATCGCGACGCGCTGCTTTTCACCGCCAGACAGTTTCAGGCCGCGCTCGCCGACCATGGTGCGGTAGCCGTCCGGCAGGCGCTCGATGAACGGCCCGATCTGTGCCAGTTCGGCAGCCTTGCGGACGTCTTCTTCGTCGGCATCGGTGCGCCCATAGCGGATGTTGTAGGCGATGGTATCGTTGAACAGCACGGTATCCTGCGGCACCATGCCGATTGCGGCGCGCAGGCTTTCCTGCGTCACGTCGCGAATGTCCTGGCCGTCGATCAAAACCGCACCCGACTGGATGTCGTAGAAGCGGAACAACAACCGCGAAATCGTCGATTTGCCGGCACCCGAGGGGCCGACGATGGCCACCGTCTTGCCTGCCGGCACCTCGAAGCTCACGCCCTTCAGGATCTTGCGATTTTCCTCATAGGCGAAATGGACGTCGCGGAATTGGACCCGCCCTGCCCCGACTTTCAGGTCGGTAGCACCCGGCTTGTCGATCACCTCCTGCTTCACGTCGAGCAGGTCGAACATCTGTTCGATGTCGGTGAGGCCCTGGCGGATTTCGCGGTAGATGAAGCCAATGAAATTGAGCGGGATGGAAAGCTGCATCAGCATGGCGTTGATGAAGACAAAGTCGCCCACGGTCTGCGTTCCGGCCTGCACTTCCAGCGCCGACATCGCCATCACCACCGTCATACCGATGCCAAAGATGACGCCCTGTCCGAAGTTCAGCCAGCCGAGCGATGTCCAGATGCGGGTTGCGGCAAGTTCGTAGCGGGCCATCGACCGGTCGAAGCGCTCGGCCTCCATCGCCTCGTTGCCGAAATATTTCACCGTTTCGAAGTTGAGCAGCGAATCGATCGCCTTGGTGTTGGCGTCGGTATCGCTGTCGTTCATGTCGCGGCGGATATCGATGCGCCAATCGCTCGCCCTGACCGTGAACCAGGTGTAGAGCCACACCGTCACCGCGACCACGGCCACGTATTTCCAGCCATAGGCGGTGGCGAAGATGCCAGCCGTGAGGCCGAACTCCAGCACGGTCGGCAAGGTGTTCAACACGGTGAAGCGTACGATGGTCTCGATGCCCTTGGTACCGCGTTCGATGATGCGCGACAGGCCGCCAGTGCGCCGTTCGAGATGGAAGCGCAGCGACAACTGATGCATGTGGACGAAGGTGCGATAGGCAAGCTGGCGCACGGCATGCTGGCCGACGCGGGCAAAAAGCGCGTCCCGCAACTGGTTGAAGGCAAGCTGCACAACGCGCACGATGTTGTAAGCCACCACCAGCATCACAGGCGCCAGCAGGAACGCCGGTAGCGGCGGCGAAGACTTGGCATCGCCCGCCAGCGCATCCGTCGCCCATTTGAAGAAATAGGGTCCGGCCACCAGCGTCAGCTTGGCGGCGACCAGAAGCACGCTAGCCCAGATGACGCGCGCCTTGAGGTCGGCGCGGTCTGCCGGCCACATGTAGGGCCAAAGGTTCACCAGCGTCTTGAGGGTGGAGCCGGAATCGGCGGAAACAGTC
>MKRZ01000133.1:25027-30043 GCA_001897075.1 Mesorhizobium sp. 61-13
TGGTGAAGGTCGCGAGCGCGCCAGAAATCGCGGCAAGCTCCTCCCTGTCAACGGCATAGCGCGAGCGCTGGCCGTCCGCCTCGAAGCGAACAAGGCCTGCCGCGACCAGTATTTTCAGGTGCTGCGACACCGTCGATTGCGCGAGGTCGAGCCGCTTGACCACCTGGCCGCAACAGCACGACCGGTGCGCCGCCAGGTGGCTCAGGATTTCGATGCGTGCAGGGTGCGCCAACGCCGCCAGCTTGGCCGCAAGTGCGATTGCATCCGCCGAGGCAGACCGCACCGTGTCATCTTGGAGGGATATATTCATCGTTTATCGTCGATATACGATGATTATCGTTCCGGCAAGTGTCGTTTCTGCGAAAATCCAATCCGTCCCGATAAGGCGGCCGGCCGCCCTTGCAGGCTTACTGCTGCTGGGTTGGGTTCGTGGTGATCTGGTCGCCCATCGCCTTGTAGTCGGCCGTCTCGCCTTCCTTCGACGTCTCAGGCACCTTGAACACCTGCCCCGGCCAGATGCGGTCCGGGTCGGCGATCTGCTCCTGATTGGCGAGATAGATGGTCGAATAGCGAACGCCATGGCCGTAGACACGGCGCGAGATGCGCCACAACGTATCGCCGCGACGGATGATGACGGCGCTGTTCACGTGCTCGAGCTTCGGTGCAACGGTGGTTGCCGGCGCTTCAGTAGTCGCGGCCGCTGCCGTTTCTGCCGGCTTCTGCTCGCCGGTTGCGGCAGGCGCGGTCGCCGGTGCTGCGGCAGCAGTCTCGGCCGGCTTGGCTTCGGCCGTAGCCGGTGCGGTCGGCGCAACGGCTGCGATCGATTCACCCGGCTCCCTCTGGAACGGCACGGTGGCGCGAACGACGACCTTGGTGCCGTCGGCGTCGAGCCCATCGACCCGGATCGTGTATTCGCCAACCGGCAGGTCGCGCGCTGCTTCGATCAGGAAGTGGCCATCGGGAGATGTCAGCGCATCGCCCAGCAGGATTTCGTTGGCATAGGCGCGCACCTTGCGGCCGGGATCGGCGAGACCGGCGACGAAGACCTTGCTGCCGTCGATCTCAACCGCTTCGACGACAATTTTTGCTCCCGGAACAGGCGTCACCTGGGTCTCAGTCGCTGCGGCATTGCCGGCTGCGTCAGGCGTTGCGGGCGCGGTGCTGATCGGCGCTTCGGTGGCGCCCGGCTGCGCCTGCGGCGTCTCGGCCTTCGGGGTCTCGGCCTGCGCTTGATCGGCAGGCTTTGGAACGGTCAGGAGTTCAGCCGGCTTGCCGGGCTCCTCGACCATGGCAAGCACCTGCCCACCGGCCTGCTCCGGCACGGAAACCACGGCGGTCTGCGTCGATGTTGCAACCACGCTGTCCGGCGCTGTCGAGCGCAACACGATCTGGTAGTCGCCCGGCTTCAGCGGATCGTCGAGCACGATGGCGAAAGCGCCATCCGCGCCCGCAGTCGTTTCGCCGAGCACGGTGGAACCATGAACGATCTCGACCTTGGCATTCGGGGCCGCATTGCCCGCGATCACAACCGAGCCATTGCCCTCGACGCGCACGACATCGAAGGTCGGGGCCACCACGCCGGCGGGGGCGGGCTGCGTCGTGGTTGCGGCTTCGCCCGCAGGGGCTGCCGGCTTCATGGCGTCCGCTGCGGGTGCCATGGCGTTGGAATCAGCCGCGGGAAGCCGCGGCTGCGTTTCAGTCGTCGTAGCCGGCGCTTGCCCGTCGGTTGCAGGCTGGGAGAGCGATGCAACGTCTGCTGGCGGCGGATTGAGGTAGGGGTCAAAGGCACCGGAAACATAGGCCACGCCTGCTGCGGCGACGGAGCCGCCAACTGCAAACAGAAAAGCCTTCAAAGGTGTAATTGCCATATTGTTCTTGCCCCTTAGCCACCTAACGCGGTCTATCCTGTTTTGCGGAAACCGACAAGAAAAGACCGCATTGGACTTGACCGCCGCCGCCGCCCCTAGCACCAATCATTTCATGAACACGATTCGATCCGTTTGTGTCTATTGCGGCTCATCTCCGGGCCGCGATCCTGCCTATCTCGAAGCGGGCCATGTGCTCGGCCGTTCGATCGCCCTGTCCGGCCTGCGGCTCATCTATGGCGGCGGCACCAAGGGCATCATGGGAGCGGTCGCCGACGGCGCAATCCGCGCGGGCGGCAAGGTCACCGGCATCATTCCACGCTTCCTGATGAACAGGGAAGCGACCGAGACGGCGCTCGACCGGCTGGACGAGGTCGTCATCACCGACAACATGCATCAGCGCAAGCAGAAGATGTTCGAGGAATCGGACGCCTTTGTGGCGTTGCCCGGCGGCATCGGCACGGTTGAGGAAATCGTCGAGGTCATGACCTGGGCCCAGCTCGGCCATCACCGCAAGCCGATGGTGTTCGGCAACATCAAGGGCTTCTGGGATCCGATGCTGTCGCTGATCGCGCATATGGCAAGCGAAGGCTTTATCCATACCGCGCATCAGGTCCGGCCCGTCGTGGTCAACGAGGCAGGAGCAATCGTTGCCGCGATCCTGGCCGCCGCCTCTGTCGCTGACGGCCCTGCCGAGGGCGTCCCCTCGCTTATTGAGAAGATGTGATCGGGTCAGAGGCTCCCTTACGAAAGAGCATCGACCACGAGTAGATGATTAGGGCGATCCAGATCAGCCCGAAGGCTATTGCCCGCTCGAAGGAAAATGGCTCGCGAAACACGAATATCGCGACGATGAAGATGATTGTCGGCGCAATGTACTGCATTATGCCGATGGTCGACAGTCTGAGCAGCTTTGCGCCATTCGCATAGAGGATCAACGGTATCGCGGTGACGAGACCGCCGGCGACAAGCAGCCACAAGTCGGTTGCGCTCTGGTCGCCGAAGTGACCTTGGCCTGTCGCCTGCAGCCAGCCGACATAGCCCAGTGCTGGAACCGAGAGAATCAGCACTTCGAGGAAGAAACCCTGCGCAGGACCGATGGGCAACGTCTTCTTGAACAAGGCGTAGAAGGCCCATGACATCGCCAGCACTATCGATACCCACGGCAAGCCGCCGTTCTCCCACGTCAGGACGAGAACGGCCACCACCGCCAGCGCGATGGCGACAATCTGGATGCGGCTTAGCTTTTCTCCAAGTACCACCGCGCCCAGGAACACGCTGAACAACGGATTGATGTAGTAGCCCAAGGCCGTCTCAAGAGTCCTCTCGACAGAGATCGCCCAGACGTAGACGCACCAGTTCACGGTAATCAGTGCAGCCGTCAGCCCGCCCATCATCAGCGTTCGAGGGGTGCGCACCGCGCGCTTGATGTCGTCCGTGCGGCCAAGCCAGATCAGCAGCGCACCGGCGATCGGCAACGACCAGATGACCCGGTGCGCCACGACCTCGATGGCCGGAATGTGCGCGACCGCCTTCATGTAGAAGGGCAGAAAGCCCCACATCAGGTAGGCGCTTAGGGCAAAGAGAAAGCCCCGTCGCGCGGCCTTGTCATCTGGGGTCGTCGGTTCGTCATTCATTCAGCCCATATGGAGCTATCGAAGGCCGCGCACCATCGCAAAGTTCTGATGGGTCAATGGTCTTTCGCCGATGGCTCAACCCGGTTGGCGGCGCTTTACTCGGCAGCCACCAGCCCGGCAAGCTCGCGATTCTTCATCAGCTTGAAGACGATGGAGTCCATCAGAGCCTGGAATGAAGCGTCTATGACGTTGTCGGAAACGCCGACCGTCCACCAGCGGCCGCCGCTGCCATCCTGCGATTCTATCAGCACGCGGGTTATCGCCTCGGTGCCGCCGTTCAGGATACGCACTTTGTAGTCGACCAGTTCAAGATCGGCGATCTCGTCCTGATAACGGCCGAGATCCTTGCGCAGCGCGATATCGAGCGCATTGACCGGACCATGCCCCTCGGCCACCGACATACGCGGCTCGCCCTCCACCTCGATCTTCACAATGGCTTCCGACACCGTCTTTATGTTGCCGTTGGCATCGAAGCGACGCTCGACCATGCAGCGAAAGCTTTCCACCTTGAAGAATTCCGGCACCGCGCCGAGCGTGCGGCGGGCCAAAAGCTCAAAGCTCGCGTCGGCCCCTTCATAGGCATAGCCTTCCGCCTCGCGCTCCTTCACCAGCGCAATCAGCGTATCGAGGCGGTGGTCGTCGCGCGCCACCTCGATGCCGCGCCGTTTCAGCTCGGCAAGGAAATTGGCCTTGCCGCCCTGGTCCGAGACCATGACGCGACGGCGGTTGCCGACGCTTTCCGGCTCGACATGCTCGTACGTCTTCGGTTCCTTGGCGAGCGCCGAGGCGTGGATGCCTGCCTTGGTGGCAAAGGCGGAAGCGCCGACATAGGGCGCCTGTGCTTCCGGCGCGCGGTTCAGCAATTCGTCGAACGCACGCGACAGGCGCGACAAGCCGGTCAGCCGTTCCGCCGTGATCCCGGTCTCGAAACGCTCGGCATATGCAGGCTTCAGCACCAGAGTCGGAATCATGGTGACAAGATTGGCATTGCCGCAGCGCTCGCCGATGCCGTTCAGCGTGCCCTGGATCTGGCGAACACCAGCCTCCACCGCGGCCAGCGAATTGGCCACCGCCTGGCCCGTATCGTTGTGGGCGTGGATACCCAGATTGTCGCCCGGAATGCCGGCTGCGATCACCTTGGCGACGATCTCGCGCACTTCCGAAGGCTGGGTGCCGCCATTGGTGTCGCATAGCACGATCCAGCGTGCACCAGCGTCATAAGCCGCCTTGGCGCAGGCCAGCGTATAGGCGGCATTGGTCTTGAACCCGTCAAAGAAATGCTCGCAATCGACCATCGCCTCCTTGCCGGCCGCAACGGCTGCCTCAACCGAAGCGCGGATGGCCTCAAGGTTCTCTTCCTGCGTGCAGCCAAGTGCCACGCGCACATGGTATTCCGAACTCTTCGCAACATAGCAGATGGCGTCCGACTTCGACTGAACCAGCGCCGCAAGGCCGGGATCGTTCGAGGTCGAAACCCCGACGCGCTTGGTCATGCCGAAGGCGACGAAGCGGGA
>MKRZ01000134.1:0-200 GCA_001897075.1 Mesorhizobium sp. 61-13
GGGGGAGGTCACCGCCGCCCTAACCGTTGCCCGGTGCGCAGCCGGTTCCCGCAAGAGCGATGGGGCAGAGTATGGGGGAAGGTTGAGAGGGCGTGGATAAGTGGGGTGAAAGAATTTTCGGGAACTGAGTGGGATCAAGGGGTTGGTATGGGGTGTGGATAGAAAGTTGGGTGGGTTGATCCACGTCTGGCAAGATCGGC
>MKRZ01000134.1:486-9810 GCA_001897075.1 Mesorhizobium sp. 61-13
CCGCCATGCGAAATGGCGCTGGCTTTTTGCCGGCAATTGCACTATATGCGCCGCAGCATCGCGCCGGAAAGCGCGGTCATGAGTGGCCTTTGCTGGACGACATCCCGGCTCCAGGCGTCCCGTTTCCTCAAACATACAAAGGAAAAACACGATGTCGATCACTGCCGAACGCAAGCAAGAATTGATGGCCGAGTTTGCCACTGCCAAGGGTGACACTGGTTCCCCGGAAGTGCAGGTCGCCATCCTCTCCGAGCGTATCAAGAACCTTACCGAGCACTTCAAGGGTCACAAGAAGGACAACCACTCCCGTCGTGGCCTGCTCGCACTCGTCTCCCAGCGCCGCAGCCTGCTTGACTATCTCAAGCGTAAGGATGATGCGCGCTACCAGACGCTGATCGAGAAACTCGAACTGCGTCGCTGACGAAACTATCGGCGGGATCTCGAAAGAGAGCCCGCCGCTTGCATATTCGGGCCTGTTAGAAATTGCAGGCTCAACCGGTTTCGACGCAGGAAAGGGCCACGTCGGAGCCGCCCATGGACGGTCATGGGGCAGGATTGCAGGTTGCTTGCCCCGGCGTGCGCCGGATTTCACAAGCTCCCCGTTGTCTTGCCCGTGGCTGCCCGAGAGAAGCCAGGAAAGCATAGTCGCGCACGTAAACTCTGCGCGGCCTTTCCGCATATGAAGGACAAGACATGTTCAACCACCACAAAGTCGAAATCGAATGGGGCGGCCGTCCGCTCATCCTGGAAACCGGCAAGATTGCCCGCCAGGCCGACGGCGCTGTTCTCGCCACCTACGGCGAAACCATGGTTCTGGCCACCGTTGTCTCGGCCAAGGAGCCGAAGCCGGGCTTCGATTTCTTCCCGCTGACCGTCAACTACCAGGAAAAGACCTACGCAGCCGGCAAGATCCCCGGCGGCTATTTCAAGCGCGAAGGCCGTCCGAGCGAAAAGGAAACGCTGGTTTCGCGCCTGATCGACCGCCCGATCCGTCCGCTTTTCGCCGATGGCTACAAGAACGACACGCAGGTTGTCGTCACCGTTGTGCAGCACGATCTTGAGAACGATCCGGACATCCTGTCGATCGTCGCCACCTCCGCCGCCCTGACCTTGTCGGGCGTTCCGTTCATGGGCCCGATCGGCGGCGCCCGTGTCGGCTACATCAACGGCGAGTATGTGCTGAACCCGCACCTCGACGAGATGCCGGAATCCAAGCTCGACCTGGTTGTCGCCGGTACTGCCGACGCCGTGCTGATGGTCGAATCGGAAGCCAAGGAACTCGACGAAAAGACCATGCTCGACGCGGTCATGTTCGGCCATCGCTCGTTCCAGCCGGTCATCGAGGCAATCATCAAGCTGGCCGAAGTGGCAGCCAAGGACCCGCGCGACTTCACCTCGCCGGATTATTCCGCGCTCGAGGCAGAGATGCTGAAGATCGGCGAAGCCGAGCTGCGCGAAGCCTACAAGATCACCGACAAGCAGTCGCGTTATGCCGCTGTCGACGCGGTGAAGTCCAAGGTCAAGGCGGCGTTCACGCCGGCCGAAGGCGAGGACGCCAAGTATTCTTCCGAGCAGGTTGCGGCCGTGTTCAAGGAATTGCAGGCCAAGATCGTTCGCTGGAACATTCTCGACACCGGCTCGCGCATTGACGGCCGCGACCTCAAGACGGTCCGCAAGATCGTTTCCGATGTTGGCGTGCTGCCGCGCACCCACGGTTCGGCGCTGTTCACCCGCGGCGAGACGCAGGCGCTGGTTGTCGCAACGCTGGGCACCGGCGAAGACGAGCAGTATGTCGACTCGCTGACCGGCATGTACAAGGAGAAGTTCCTTCTCCACTACAACTTCCCTCCCTACTCGGTTGGTGAGACCGGCCGCATGGGTTCGCCGGGCCGCCGCGAAATCGGCCACGGCAAGCTGGCCTGGCGCGCCATTCGCCCGATGCTGCCGAGCGTCGAGCAGTTCCCCTACACGCTGCGCGTTGTCTCGGAGATCACCGAGTCCAACGGCTCGTCCTCGATGGCAACCGTTTGCGGCACCTCGCTGGCGCTGATGGATGCGGGCGTGCCGCTGGCAAAGCCCGTTGCCGGTATCGCCATGGGCCTGATCAAGGAAGGCGAGCGCTTCGCCGTTCTCTCCGACATCCTGGGTGATGAAGATCACCTCGGCGACATGGACTTCAAGGTGGCCGGCACCACCGGCGGCATCACCTCGCTGCAGATGGACATCAAGATCGAGGGCATCACCGAAGAGATCATGAAGGTGGCGCTCGAGCAGGCCAAGGGTGGGCGCGAGCACATTCTGGGCGAGATGGCCAAGGCGCTTTCCGGCGCCCGCTCCGAGCTTGGCGAGTTTGCGCCGCGCATCGAGGTCATGCACATCCCGACCGACAAGATCCGCGACGTGATCGGCTCCGGCGGCAAGGTCATCCGCGAGATCGTGGAAAAGACCGGCGCCAAGATCAACATCGAGGACGACGGCACGGTGAAGATCGCGTCTTCGAACGCCAAGGAAATCGAGGCGGCCAAGAAGTGGATCCACACCATCGTGGCTGAGCCGGAAGTGGGCGAGATCTACGAAGGCACGGTCGTCAAGACCGCTGACTTCGGCGCATTCGTCAATTTCTTCGGCCCGCGCGACGGCCTGGTTCACATCTCGCAGCTCGCCAGCGAGCGTGTCCAGAAGACCACCGACGTGGTCAAGGAAGGCGACAAGGTCTGGGTCAAGCTGATGGGCTTCGACGAGCGCGGCAAGGTTCGCCTTTCCATGAAGGTTGTCGATCAGGCGACCGGCAAGGAAATCGTTCGCGAGAAGAAGGCCGACGGCGAAGAAGACGCCGCCTGATAGGCTTGGAATGAATGACAAAGCGGGCGCGCCGGAAGGTTGCGCCCGTTTTCTTTTGGGCACCTGCTCAATGGTTCGGGTAAGGTTTCTGCATGGCATCTGAAGCGCTGAAGACGCTGTTTTATCCGTTCGAGACGGATGCGCTGGCACCGTCTGCGAGGGACGCCCGCGTGCTATTTCTGGGTGCCGAGCCGGGGTTTCGGCTGCCGGCAGGGTTCGAGGCGGAGTTGCACTGCGTGCAGGGGATGCGACCGTATTTTCGGGCGCTCGAAGCGGCGGGGCAAAAGGTTGCGTGTCGGGTCGGGGGCGAAGGCTACAGCGCGGCGCTGGTGCTTGCCGGGCGGCATCGCGGCCAGAACGAACTGTGGATCGCGGAAGCACTGGAAAAGGTTGCGCCGGGCGGCTTGATCGTCGTCGCCGGCTCCAAGGACGACGGCATCGCCTCGCTGCGCAAGCGCATTGGGACGCTGGTGACGCTGGAAGATGCGCTTCCGAAATATCATGGGCTGGCGTTCTGGTTTCGCTGCCCGGCCGAAAAAGACGCAGCGCAGAAGTTGCGCGCGGCCAATGCGCCGGTGCTGGTCGATGGCCGCTTTCACACCGCGCCCGGCATGTTTTCGCATGAGAAGATCGATGCAGGCTCAAGGCTGCTGGTCGACAACCTGCCAGCGGATGTTGCGGGCCGCGTTGCCGATTTCTGCGCCGGCTGGGGCTATGTTGCCGCCGAGGTCGCGGCGCGGTCGAAGAGCCTGAAGGCGCTTGACCTTTACGAGGCGGATTTCGAGGCGATCGAGGCGGCGAAGCAGAATGTGCGCGCCGAGTGCGAGGTGCGCTTCTTCTGGCAGGACCTGATCGCCGAGCCGGTTGAGGGGCGCTACGACTGGATCGTCATGAACCCGCCATTCCATCAGGGCAGGGCGGCGGAGCCGGATATCGGCGTTGCGCTGATCAAGGCTGCGGCGAAGGCGCTGAAATCCGGCGGAAGGCTGGCGCTGGTGGCGAACCGGCAATTGCCCTATGAGGCGACGCTTGCCGCCTCCTTCTCGACCGCAGGCGAACTTGCCCGCGACAACCGCTTCAAGGTGTTGCTGGCGCGGAGGTAGGCGGCCGGATTATTCCTTGCCGTTATCCATGCGCTTCAACTCTTCCAGCGTCGGCATCGAGACGATGTGATAGCCGGAATCGACGTAGTGGATTTCGCCGGTGACGCCGGACGACAGGTCCGACAACAGGTAGAGCGCCGAGTTGCCGACCTCGTCGAGCGAGATGTTGCGGCGAAGAGGCGAATTGCGCTGCTGGTAGCTGAACATGTGGCGCGCATCCGAGATGCCGGCGCCTGCAAGGGTGCGAACCGGTCCGGCCGAAATGCCGTTCACGCGAATGCCGCGCGGGCCGTAGTCGTTGGCGAGATAGCGCACGCTGGCTTCGAGGCCGGCCTTGGCGACGCCCATGACGTTGTAGTTCGGCATGACGCGCACCGAACCGGCATAGGTCAGCGTGATCATCGAGCCGCCTTCGCCCATGAGGCGGGCGGCGTTGCGGGCGATTTCGGTGAAGGAATAGCAGGAGATGACCATCGTGCGGATGAAGTTGTCGCGCGTGGTGTCGGCGTAAGCGCCCTTCAACTCGTTCTTGTCGGAAAAGCCGATGGCGTGGACGACGAAGTCGAGCCCGCCCCACGCCTTTTCCAGCTCGTCGAAAGTGGCCGCGACCGAGGCGCCGTCCTCGACATCGCACGGTACGACGAGCTTTGCGCCTAGCTGTTCGGCGAGTGGCTTGACGCGGCGGCCGAAGGCTTCGCCCTGATAGGTGAAGGCAAGGTCCGCGCCTTGCTCGGCAAGCTTCTGGGCGATGCCCCAAGCGATAGAATGGTCATTGGCCACCCCCATGACAAGCCCGCGCTTGCCTTTCATCAATCCGTTCATGGCCGTGACCTCTATGCCGAATAGCGCTGGAAAACCAACGTGGCGTTGGTGCCGCCGAAGCCGAATGAGTTCGACAGCACAGTATCTATTTTGGCGTTGTCGATGCGTTTGCGCACGATCGGCATGCCTTCGAATTCCGGATCGAGTTCCTCGATATGGGCGCTTTCGCCGATGAAGCCGCCCTGCATCATCAGGATCGAATAGATCGATTCCTGCACGCCGGCGGCACCGAGCGAATGGCCGGTGAGGGACTTGGTGGAGGTGATGTTGGGCAGCTTGTCGCCGAACACTTCGCGGATCGCACCCATTTCCTTGGAATCGCCAACAGGCGTCGAAGTGCCGTGGGTGTTGATGTAGTCGACCGAGCCGGAAACTGTGGAAAGCGCCTGGCGCATGCAGCGGATCGCGCCCTCGCCGGACGGGGCGACCATGTCGTAGCCGTCGGAGGTCGCGCCATAGCCGACGACTTCTGCGTAGATCTTAGCGCCGCGCGCCTTGGCATGTTCCAGTTCTTCAAGGACCAGCACGCCCGCACCGCCGGCGATGACGAAACCGTCGCGGTTGACGTCATAGGCGCGCGAGGCGCTGGAGGCCTTGTCGTTGTATTTGGAGGACATTGCGCCCATGGCGTCGAACAGGTCCGACATGGTCCAGTCGAGGTCTTCGTGGCCGCCTGCGAACACCATGTCCTGCTTGCCCCACTGGATCAGTTCGTAGGCGTTGCCGATGCAATGCGCCGAGGTCGAGCAGGCCGAGGAAATCGAATAGTTGACGCCGTGGACCTTGAACCAAGTGGCAAGCGTTGCCGAAGCGGTGGAGGACATGGCCTTCGGCACGGCGAACGGGCCGATGCGCTTGGGGCTGTTGTTCTTTAGCGTGATTTCGGCGGCTTCCACGATGGTGCGGGTGGAAGGACCGCCCGAACCCATGATGATGCCGGTGCGCTCGTTGGTGATGTCGCCTTCGCCGAGACCGGCATCGACGATTGCCTGATCCATGGCGACGTGGTTCCACGCAGCACCTTGCGACAGGAACCGCAGCGCGCGGCGGTCGATCAATGGTGTGGGGTCGAGAGTCGGCGCGCCCCAGACCTGGCAGCGAAACCCATGTTCGGCAAAGGAGTCCGAGAAGCTGATGCCGGATTTCGCGTCATGCAGCGAAGCCTGCACTTCATTGGCATTGTTGCCGATCGACGACACGATACCGAGACCCGTTACGACGACTCGTCTCATGGGCGGTTCCTTCCAGTTTGTCCGGCGCCGGTCAGGCGGCCGATCCCTGCTTCGACAGGCCGACCTTCAGGTCGGTCGCCTTGTAGATAGGTTCGCCATCGGCCTTGAGCCAGCCATCGGCAATGCCGAGCACGAGCCGGCCACGCATGACGCGCTTGAAATCGATGCCGTATTCGACCTTCTTGACCGAAGGCGTGACCATGCCCTTGAACTTCACTTCGCCGGTGGAGAGAGCCATGCCCTTGCCTACCTCGCCGAGCCAGCCAAGGAAAAAGCCGGTCAATTGCCACATGGCATCAAGGCCAAGGCAGCCGGGCATGATCGGGTTGCCGATGAAATGGCAAGGGAAGAACCAGAGGTCCGGCTTGATGTCGAACTCGGCGCGGATGAAGCCCTTGTCGAACTCGCCGCCGGTCTCGCTGATTTCGGTGATGCGGTCGAACATCAGCATCGGCGGCGCTGGCAATTGCGCATTTCCCGGACCGAACAACTCGCCGCGTGCGCAGGCGAGCAATTCCTCGTAGCCGTAACTGGATTTCGCTGCCGCCATCAACACATCCCCGTTCAAGTCGGGCGGTCGGGCCACCCTTTTGTTGTTGTGTAGTAGCACAGTCCGTTTCAGCCCGGAAACCTGCACTGATCTAGCGATGTGGCTCTAACGCGCTGTTTTAGCCGGGTCAATGCGCGCTATTGATCGCTTTCAGGCGACAGAATATATCTCCTCTGATAGCTTGGTTTGCATTGGTGTCCATTTTTCGCCCATAAGGGCGTGTTTGGGTCGTTGAAACGGAATGTTGCGAACGGATGAACTCGGTGGGGCAAAGCGAAAGGCACGCTGTGGATAAGCGGGTTCGAGATGCCGGTCTAAGGCCGACTCGCCAGCGCGTTGCACTGGCCGACCTGCTGTTTGCCAAGGGCGACCGCCATTTGTCGGCTGAGGAACTGCACGAGGAAGCGCTGGCGGCGGGCGTGCCAGTATCGCTGGCAACCGTCTACAATGCGCTTCACCAGTTTACCGAAGCCGGGATGTTGCGCATCCTGGCTGTCGAAGGGTCAAAGACCTATTTCGACACCAACACCTCGGATCACCACCATTTCTATGTCGAAGGCGAAAACCGCATTTTCGATATCGAGAGCGGGCCGGTGAGCGTGGTCAACCTGCCGGAACCGCCGGACGGCATGGAAATCGCCAACGTCGATGTCGTCGTCAGGCTGCGCCAAGAAATAACAAGTGAAGCTAGCCGCCAAATGGCAACGGCGCTGCTCAGGATTGAGGGTATCGCGCTGTTTGTTGCGGCGGTGGCCGGCTATTGGCTTTCAGGCGCGAGCTGGTGGCTGTTTGCCTTGCTGATCCTTGCCCCCGATTTGTCGATGCTAGGCTATCTGAGAGGACCGCGCGTCGGCGCGTACGCCTACAACTGCTTCCACATCACTTTGTGGCCGCTGGTTCTGCTGGTCGGCGGACATCTCGCAGGCAGCGCGCTTTGCGTCAGTATCGGGCTGGTATGGCTTGCCCACATCGGCATCGATCGGGCGCTGGGTTATGGATTGAAACTGCCGACGGATTTTCGCGACACGCATCTGGGCCGAATCGGTCGTGATTGAAATAGAGACGGGAAAGCCTCTGCTCGCTCAGTCTTTCACTTTTTCGCCGGGATAGGCGCCCCAGACCTGCGACTGGCTGATCCAGCCGGTCTGGCCGCCAAGGGTCATCTCGCACCACTGGCCGTCGCAGGACTTGATCGAGCCGATCACGCCGGGCTCGACCATTGCCACGACGCCGGCATCTTCGCGGGGTGCGTCGTGGACGTTGATCTGCGTGCCCTTGCCGCGCTGCCATGGCGCGACGATTGCCGTGCGCTTGCCCGACAGCAAGGACTGGTTGATCCAGCCCTCCGAACCCTCGGCATCGCGCACGCGCCGCCAGGTATCGTATTCCTGGATGATTTCCATCGGCAGGCCGGATTTGGTGTACATCCAGTCGACCGAATAGTTGACGCCGGGGCCGACGCGGGAATTGACGCGCGCCGACTTCAGGCTGACGAATCGGGGCAATGGCAAGCCGCTTGGTCCCAACCGCACATTCTGTGCGTTCGTCGCCGCCGACTGTGCAGACGCTGGCAGGGCGGCAAAACTGCTCCCCACGATCAATGCACTCAAGGCCAGGCGAAGCGACACGAGACCAGACACTTTCGTTCCCTTGCAATGGGTGAGGGTTCGTAACCCTGCTGCCCCTTTTTCTTTGTCTTCCACGGCACCACTTGATACATGAGGCAATCGGGCCGCGACCGGTTTGCAGTTTCGCCCGTCTTGGTTAAAGAGGTCTCAACGTATCCGGGATCGAGGGAAATATGGCCGGCAAGAAGAAGCCTCTCGTCGTGATCACGCGTAAGCTGCCCGACCCGGTGGAGACGCGCATGCGCGAGCTTTTCGACGCGCGCCTCAATGTCGAGGACAGGCCGATGACGCAGCCCGAGCTTGTGGCGGCGGTCAAGGAGGCCGATGTGCTGGTGCCGACGGTCACCGATACGATCGACGCGGCCGTGATCGCGCAGGCGGGCGAGAACCTCAAGCTCATCGCGAATTTCGGCAATGGCGTCGAGAAGATCGACGTTGCCGCAGCGACCGCCAGGGGGATAACCGTCACCAATACGCCGGGCGTGCTGACGGAAGACACTGCCGACATGACCATGGCGCTTATCCTCGCCGTACCGAGGCGGCTGACCGAAGGCGCAAACATCTTGCCGGACGGCAAGAAATGGGCCGGCTGGTCGCCGACATGGATGCTGGGCCGCCGCATATGGGGCAAGCGCCTGGGCATCGTTGGCATGGGCCGCATCGGCACCGCGGTTGCGCGGCGCGCCAAGGCTTTCGGCCTCTCCATCCACTACCACAACCGCCACCGCGTTTTGCAGGCGGTGGAGGATGAACTGGAGGCGACCTACTGGGAAAGCCTCGACCAGATGCTGGCCCGCATGGACATCATCTCGGTCAACTGCCCCTCGACGCCGGCGACCTTCCATCTTCTGTCGGCCAGGCGGCTGGCGCTGATGCAGCCCAACGCCTATCTGGTCAACACCGCGCGCGGCGACCTGATCGACGAGGAATCGCTGGTGAAGCTGATCGATGGCGGCAAGATCGCCGGTGCGGGCCTCGACGTCTACGAAAACGAGCCGGCGCTCAATCCGAAGCTGCTCAAGCTCTCGGCTAAGGGCAAGGTGGTGCTGCTGCCGCATATGGGCTCGGCCACGCTGGAAGGCCGCATCGACATGGGCGAGAAGGTGATCATCAACATCCGCACCTTCTGCGACGGCCACCGTCCGCCG
>MKRZ01000135.1:0-5098 GCA_001897075.1 Mesorhizobium sp. 61-13
GTCGCGCATTTCGTGCACGCGCACCATCGTCGGGGTCTCGCGGCTGTCGATTTTACAGCGCTCGCCCTGTAACGATGTGACATTTGACGTTTCCGATGTAGCAAGCCGAGCGCCGTCGACCCATCTTCGCTGCCTGGTCGGCCTGAAACTGTGTCAATTCTTGCTGCGGCCGGTGTTGCTCGCCCCTTCGTGCAACGAGAGGCCGAGAGCTTGGAACCGAACCTGGTCGCGAACGACGCTTCCGATCTTCTGCCTTTGCCGTTCGCGTCAATAAGTTCCACCCGGATGTTCATCTTCAATTGCGTCAAAGCCGCTCAGCCCACATTGCAAAAGGCCTCAGCTACACGACACTCGTTACCCCGACTTTTTCCTGCTCCCGAGGAACCGGCGCATTCTTAGGTTTACCTGCCAAGAGACACCTGTGTGTAGACCGGGTCCGGGTCTCAACACGGTTGTGCCCTCGAGCCACGGGCATCATCATAGAGAAGACTCCCGAAAATGATTCCAGCGGAGAAGCACAGCCCATGTGGTCACAAGCACACCACCTGCGGCCAAATACGGACGCGCGGGTTCAAGATAGGTCAGAAGTGCATTTGCGCCAAAAATAAGCATCAAGATTTTGTTACAGATGGGGCAGGCGACGCCGAGGAAGTTTGCGATTCCGCCTGCGCCGGCCAGTTTCACCGCGCAGCCGCGAACCGGGATCGCGACATAAATGCCTACGAGCACTGCCTGGAGGGCAAGCGCAGTGGTTTCAAATCCGCTCGTGGGCGTCATTCGAACAAAAAACGGATTGTTCCAGAGAGCGGAGACTGTTCCAAGAACAGCGAAAGTCAAAACCGCGACCGTCATTCCCTTTGCGACTGCTATGATTGGCATGTCATTGAATCTTAGAACATTCATTGTCGGTTCCTAGTTCACTCCAGCCGAAGGCCGGTCGACGATACATGGCTGATCCGAGCCGGCCAGGTGCCGACTTTATGGAGGGCTTGCATTCGAAATCCGGTCATTCTTTGGCGGCTCGGTTGCAGGGCGATGAAACTGTATCAAGAAACTCCTGGCCGGATTTGGACCACCGCCCTGTTGCACTGACGTTAAAGGCCCTCGTGATCGTTGTCCCGACCAGAATTGTCGTGGCGCTCATCCCTTGGCGAAATCTTTGCGGGCACGGACTTCGTCGGTCCAGGCGTTGAAAGCCCGATTGAAGGCCTGGGTGCGTTTGCGCTCGGGCCACCTGATGCCAAATTTCGCATAGAGATCGGTTCCTTTAGGAAAGTCCCCGTGGCGAATGATCACTGTTGTCTTCGGAGTAATTGGGAGGGTGGCATCGACGCCATTCCAGTTAGTGAGAACAGGAAAGCCGGCTTTGGCAAGATCCGGGTCCCAAGTGGGATCAACCAGAAGGCTCGAACCATCCTGCTGAATTTCAACTGTGTCGTGAAAGCTGCGCGTTTCCACCAAATGGCTCAAGATCGCTGCCGGAATGGGAAGATCGGCCCAGTCGAAGACCATGAGAATATGTTGCGCCTGGATTGACAAAGCTTTCATGAGTGCACGCAAGGCCGCAGCCTTGTGACGGCAGTCGCCTTGACCGAGGTTGAAGAGACTGTCCGGATCGCCTTTCCAGGCGGTCAGCTTATAGGGGACGTTCTGTACTATTCGGTAGGCGGCTATCCGCCTTTCGGGCTCCTTAAGCTCGGATTTTATCAATCCAGCAATCAGGTTGACCGATATCGGCCGTCCGTCGGCGCCTCTGGCCGCAATCTCTTGCTGGATTTGGGCAACGCTGGCTTCGATCGCGCCTGCGCCAGATGTCTGGGCGAATGAACGCCCTGGTGTTGCGGCCACCATTCCGATGCCGACAAGGAAAGCTCGCCTGTTCATTAATCTGCTCCACAAATTTTCGTCCATTAACAAATCGCAGGCGCCGGCGTATGCTGTCCACATCTTCCGGCGCCTGCAGCCTTCAACTCGCCTGTTGACGATATTCTTCGCGCCAGTCGCGAGACAAGTCGATCACTGCCGCGGCGCTTTCCGCCTCGATCGCCCTGTGGACCTGCAAGGGCTTTTCAAAGGCGATAACGACACCGTTCATCCCGCCTGCATTGATCGATTTGCGCAGGATCAGCCCGCTAGCGCGGGCGCATCCTGAAATGGTTCCGCTGTCTTCAGGCCGGAAGTTGAATATCAGAACCCCACCTTCTCGCAGCAAACTCGATGCAGCGGCTAGAAACGACCCGAGATCGGGCTCGAAATATGCGGCAGCCTGCGAATAGATGATGTCAAACGTTCCGCGCCGGACGCCTTGCGTCTCCAATGCGGAGAGTCCGGCAGCGGTGACAAATGGGTGTTCGGTGACTCCTTCCGGCAATTCGGTATGCCAGGGCGTGAGGTTCGTGATGTGCAGAAAGGCCCGGCGTCCGAGGTGCTGCTCCAAATGTTTGGCAAGTCCCGCGACATTCACGGACTTTGCCGAAGGTTCAGTCCTAAAACCGGCCCAGCCGCCGCCGATCTCAAGGTAGCGGAACGTCTGTCCGGATTTGAGCCGCTCCTCGGCTTCGTGTAGAAAATCGAAAGCGAGGACGTCGGCCAGCTTGAACGAGCCGCCGCTGGACGTCCATGTGCCGTCATGCAGCATTGACGATAGGGTCTGCCGAAGGGAGCCTGTCTCCCTAAGCATCACGCCCAGGTATTTGATCAGATTTCGACGTGGGGGCACTGTAACATTTGGGCGCAGGCGTTGTGCTTGCAGGTCCCTTTTTATGGCCATACAAATGGACCGCCATGCTGGTCCGGCGGGTTCGTATCCAATGGCTTGGAAGTTACTTAGGATTGATTTGCGCGCTCGCGCAGCAGCGATGAACATTTTGAAATTCCCGCGTAGGTTGACATGTCGATCTGGCGACCGACGGTTCAACACTGAGCGGATTGCAATTGACGCTTACTCGCGTCAGTAGAACGCGCTCAGTGCATTAGCGCCAAGCGGAACGCGGTGGACGTTCAAGGGAAACGGTTAGGCCGCGCCTTTTTCGTTCGAGAGTAAAAATCGTTGGGGTAGCAACTGCCGCCAAAAGGCTGCGGGCGTCTTCCGTTGTCATTTGAGCATGATGGTCATGGTGCAGGCCATGGTGTGAGGAAAGCTTGATTTCGTTGGATTGTCGCTCATGTACATGAGCCACAACCGTTACTGGCAATTCGCCTGCTTCGAGGGCTGGCGGATGGGCGGCAAAGGCCAAAAACAGCATCGCAATTGCGATGCCTACATTGACTAGCCGGCGAACTGTCCAGGAATCGTTTCTCACCATTGTGTCAGCTTATACCAAATCCTTTGCTTAGGGACACAGGATTCGGTTAACCGGTGCTTAACCGACTCAGAAAATATCAGCGTCTTACCCTCCCAGGGGAGCGTGGTATTCCCTTCGCAACGTCCAAACCGTTATTGCCATGGAGACCGTCCTTGTTCAATCGGTCAGTCAGAGATTTCGGTCGAAGGGGATGAGAGGTCGTCGGCTCCCATGGCCGCACAGCCGTGCCGTTACTGCACTCTAAGAGCGGTGACCGTGCGGATGACCCTGGACATGCTCATCGCCGACTTTTCCCATGGCAAATCGAACATTTGCGGCAGCGAGAGCGGGCATATGTTCGAAAAGCTCGTCTTCGAGATCGGCTGCGATCTTGTTGGCCGCTGAGAGCGGCAACGTCTCGTCGACATTGATAGCCAAATCGGCGTGCAACCTGTGGCCGATCCACCGCGCCTTGGCATCGACAATGCGCGCACCCGGCACATGGGCGGCGGCGTGGTGGATGTCGTCCATCACACCTGGCTCGACACCATCAAGCATCCGCGTGAGAACTGACCGAGCCGACTGCCAGACAATGCCGAAAATGGCGATGGTGATCAGCAGGCCGATGATCGGGTCGGCAAGCGGAAAGCCAAGCCAGACGCCGATCGCGCCGACGACGACGGCCAGGCTGGTCAGCCCGTCGGTGCGGGCATGGTAGCCGTCGGCGACCAGGGCCGCGCTGTTGATCTCGCGGCCGACGCGGATGCGGAACACGGCGACCGCCTCGTTGCCGAGAAAGCCGATGATGCCTGCCGCCGCCAGCCAGTTGAGATGGCTCACCGCCCTCGGATCGATCAGGCGATCGATCGCCTCGTAGCCGGCCACGATGGCGCTGAACAGGATGATCAGCACGATGATGATGCCCGCAAGGTCCTCGACGCGCCCGAGACCGTAGGTGAAAGTCTGCGTCGGCTTGCGTCGCGCAAGGATGAACGCGATCCATAGCGGAATTGCCGTGGTGGCGTCGCCGACATTGTGGATGGTGTCGGCGAGCAGCGCCACGCTTCCTGAAAGCGCGACGACGGCCATTTGCAAGACCGCGGTTACGGCCAGGATCGCAAACGACCATTTGATCGCCCAGATGCCGCGGTCGGTGGTGGCGATGGTCGCATCGATGACCCCGTGGGTATGGCCGTGCAGCCCGTGGTGGTCATGGCCGTGACCGTCATGCGCGTGCCCATGGTCGTGCTGGCCGAAGCCGAACCAGTCCCGCAAGGAGTTCGCCATGTCCGTTCCCCCTATTTCAGATAGGTGCGGACGACTTCAATCAGTTCGGCCGCGCCTCTCGCCCTGTCCGCGTCCGAATCGTGGTCGGGGTCCGCGACGTGGTAGCGGATGTGGTCTTCCATCAACTCGGCGGTCAGGCCGTTGATGGCGCCGCGCATCGAGGCTACGAGCATCAGCACGTCGGCACAGCCGATTTCCGCCCCCAGCGCCCGCTCCACAGCTTCGGCCTGGCCTCGAATCCGGCGAATTCGCCCAAGGAGCTTGCTCTTGTCTTTTGTAGCGTGGGACATCTCGTTCGACCTATGGCGACCGATGTAGTATAGGGGGGTATGGTATTTGTCGAGACAAAAGATGATCCCTCGCCGCCAGGCGCGGGCGCGGGCGCATTATGTCATTGCGGCGGTCTAACGTGCCGCAGGAAACAGTTCGGCTGTCATGCCGGCCGCCCGGTAGGCCAGTAAGCCGAACCATTCATGCACGGCGAGATCGGTCGCGGCGAGACCATCGGCCATGGATTTGGTAACCCG
>MKRZ01000135.1:5177-5701 GCA_001897075.1 Mesorhizobium sp. 61-13
ACGTCACAAGCAACCAAAGCTCACCTGGCTTCGGTTGAAGGGCGGCTTTGCTTTCGGTGCCGTTCTCGCAGGTGTTTCGCGACCGTTCCTCCATCTCGATGCGCTGGACGGGCACGCCAAGCGACACGAGGATTTCGCGCGCCACCTGGGATTCCGACATCCTGGCATTGCCGCCCAGGATATGGCTCGCTCCTCCCGAAAGGAAAATCCTCGCGTTCGGATAGCGTCGGCTGAGATCGACGGTCGCCGTCAGCCGTTCTCCTGCCTCATTCATCGCCAAAACATTGCGGTCGCTACTGATATGGGTATCGACGGCTCCGCCAAGAAGGATGATCCCGGCGACGGGCCTGTCGATGACTGGTTGGGGAAAGCGGTCCTCAAGCAGCATCAAGGCGGCTGGTCCAAGAGGGCTCCAACCGCAGACGGCCAGCAACAGAACTGACGCCATGATGCACCTCCGTCCCCAGCGGCGCCAGCCGGCGAGCGAAGCCAAGATGCCGGTCAGCCCAAGCAGCACGAAAAGA
>MKRZ01000135.1:5860-11420 GCA_001897075.1 Mesorhizobium sp. 61-13
CTTCGGGCCGATGGCCGGCCCAGGCATGGCGCCAATGAACTGGTTGCCGCTGCACATGTCGATCGGCGTGACCGTCATTGCCATGATCCTTCTGCGGCTTTTCTGGCGCGTCTTCACCAAGGTTCCTGTCCGGCCGCTACCGCGACCCGTGCGGTTCGCAGGCGCTCTCGTTCACGCCTGCCTTTATGTGACAATCCTTGCCGTCCTGATAACGGGATGGCTGGGCTATCGGCCGATGCCTTTCATGCCTCCCGCGCGGCTGTTCGGTAGCCTGCCGGTGCCGCTGGCCCCGACGATGGGCGGGCTCTCGGCCCGAGCTTTCGCCGTACTCCATGCAAAGCTCGTCTGGCTCCTGCTTGGGCTCGTCGGCGTTCATGTTCTGGCCGCTCTGGCGCATGCGGCATTGCTTCGGGACGGGGTGATGCGCGGCATGTCCCTTGGGCGACCGGACGTCGCGCCAAGAGAATAGAAACCCCTCACTGTTGGCGCCGAAGTCGCCATCGGCGTTCACCCCATCACCCAAATTCCGGCCGCGACGACCACGGTATACCGCGCCGCCTTGCCCAACGCGACGAGAGCCAGGAACAGGCCAAAGTGCATCCGCGCTGCGCCCGCCGCGAGCGTGAAAGCATCGCCGACGAGCGGCAGCCAGGCGAACAGGAGCGTCCACGCGCCGAAGCGGCGAAACGTCCGGCTCGCCCTGTCGTACTGCTCGTGGGACACCGGAAACCAGCGCCTGTCCCGGAGCGCATCGATACCGCGCCCCAGCAACCAGTTCACCGCCGATCCCAGCGTGTTGCCGACCGTGGCGACGCCAAGCAGCAGCATTGGGTCGCCTTGGCCCGTGGCGACGAGGCCGGCGAGCACCACTTCCGAAGAGACCGGAAGGACGGTCGCTGCCAGGAAGGCGCTGACGAACAGCGCTGCGTAAATGGCCAATGCAGTCATGCCGAACGTTCGGCTATGCCTGCACGTCAAGGACCCCCATCATGCCAAGATCCTCATGTTCCAGGATATGGCAGTGATACATGCGCCGCCCTGGCAAGTCTTGACGCAGCAGCAAACGCACGGTCTCGCCTTGCACAACGTTGACTGTGTCCTTCCAGGACAGGTAGGCCGGCTTCATCGCTTTGCCGTTCCGCTCGTGTTCGACCACCTGGAACTGCGTGCCGTGCACGTGGAAGGGATGATCCATGTCGGACTGGTTGACTACCTCCCATAGCTCGACATCCCCCACTTTCGAGACGACATCGACCCTGTTCATATCGAAGGCGACACCATTGATGAAGAACTCCATTTTCATCTGGTCGGAGTTCATCGCCATGCCACCCGACCCCATATCCACGTCGTGCGACCCCGTGGACATCCCGCCGGTAGCCATTTCCATTTTCTCGGTGAACACAAAACGTCGAGTCACGGCAGCGGTGCCGAGCGGTTTTATGGAGCGCAACTTTTCAGGAAGTGGCGGAACCGGGTCTGCCGGCGTTTCCGAAACATTTGCGGTGAGCAACGCCAGCCCTGCATCTTCGGGCTTGCCCGGCCCCATCCAGCCGCGCTCATAGTCGAGTGTGCGCAGGATCGCTGCGCCAGGCTTTTCGAACGTGACGACAAGCTCGGCGCGCTCGGCCGGTGCAAGCAGAATCTCGTCGATGGCAACCGGCTTCTCCAGCAGGCCGCCGTCGGTGCCGACGACGACCATGCTTGCATTTTCGAACGTGAGCCGCAGGTAGCGCGCATTGGTGGCATTGTAGAGGCGCAGGCGGCGCTTCTCGCCAAGCTTCAAAGCTAGAGACGGGTTCTTCTGACCATTGACCAGCACATGGTCGCCGACGCGACCGTTCATCATGTCGGCCATGGTGCTGGCGGGTATGGTCCCATCCGCCGCGAGACGCAGATCGGTGAACATCAAAACCGTATCGCCATATTCGACCGGGATTGGATCGACCTTCGGTTTCACCAGAAACACGCCGGCAAGGCCGCGATAGACCTGCTCGGCGGTCTTGCCGTGCGGATGCGGATGATACCAGTAAGGTGCAGCGCTGCCTTCCGGCAGGTCGAAGGCATAGGTCCGGCTGCTACCCGATGTGACCGCGTCCATCGGGTTGCCGTCCTGGTCGGCCGGCACCGGCATGCCGTGCCAGTGGATGGTGCTTTCCTCGCCGGGAATGTTGTTGCCGAATTCGATCTCGACGCTGTCGCCCTCGTTGACCTCGATCAGCGGCCCGGGGCTCATGCCGTTATAACCGAGGATCGGCGTGTCGATCCCTTCGGCAAAACGCGCCACGGCCGGCTGAGCCGCCAGTTTTGCCCTGAAGGTTCCGGGAGCCGTCGATTCATTCGCCAGCCGGGTGAGATTGCGCAGCGCCTCACCTTCCGGCAGCACGGGCGTCGCGCTTGTCGATGCTCCCATATCGTGACCAGCATGTCCGCCCATGTCGGGCATGTCATGCTGCATGCCGTCCATCTTCATTTGGGCGGCGGCTGGTCCGGTAGCCGCGAGTGCGGCCAAACCCGTCAGGAAAGTGCGTCGTTGCATCTCTTGTTCTCCTATGTCTGTCGAATGCTGCCGGGCCGAACCAAGGTCCTAGAAAATCTGCCGGTGCCCAGCCGGGTTAATGCGGCGTTTAGTCTGCCTGGGCCTGGGCGGCGGGGCCTCGTGGCCTTTAGAGAGGTCCTCAATGATAGGGCAATGCGGCCGTCCATCGCCCTGGCAGTGATCGGCCAAGTGCCGGAGCGTCCTGGTCATGTCGCGCAACTCGCGCATTTTCCGCTCGAGTTCGGCGATATGATCAAGTGCGATCTGCTTGACGTCGGCACTGGCGCGCGACCTGTCGCTCCAAAGTGCCAGCAGATTGCCCATCTGCTCGACAGAGAAGCCCAGGTCGCGTGCACGGCGAATGAAGCGGAGCGTGTGAGTGTCGTCGTCAGAATAGACGCGGTAACCGGCGTCGGTGCGGGACACGTTCGCAATCAGTCCGATCGATTCATAGTAGCGGATCATCTTGGCCGAAACGCCGGAGGCTGCGGCGGCTTCACCTATGTTCACGAGCAATCTCCTGTGTCTGAGGCCTGCCGTGTGGGTGGATATCCGGCGTGAAGAATACATCGGCGTGGATATCCATGGTTCGGGCGCCGCGCGCTGCGCCGAGAACCGTCTGGCGTTCCTCGACTTCGACCGTGCGGCGCGCCTGAGGCAAATACACGTTGTTCATCCCATGCTCCTCAGACCGTCTGCACCAGACCGAGCTTTGCTGCGATGCGCGGGCGCTGGTCGAGGAAGGTGCCGTAGAAAACGTCGTTTCCGATCACTGTGATCGGGGCGACACGCACGCCGGTACGCCGCTTCGCTTCTTCGGCCACTTCCGACCGGGTCAGATCATGTTCGATGAACAGCACGTCGAGTTTCGTCAGCCAGGTCTTCAAGGCATGGCAGTCAGGACAGGTCGGCGTCATGTAGATCTCGACGGACGGGGCAGTTTGCGTGATCATGGTCGTATCTCTCGTGTGCGGGAATGCCCGCGCCCCAATTGGCGCGGGCTTCGGATCATTCCGCCGGTGCAAGCTCAGGCTGACTAGAACGCTGCCGGCCGACCGCGAGCGGTGCCCGGAAGCGCTTCAACCTGAGCGCATTGGTGAGCACGAAGACGCTGGACAGTGCCATGGCACCTGCCGCCAGCATCGGCGACAGCAAAGTGCCGTTGACCGGATAGAGCAAGCCGGCCGCCACAGGGATCAGGGCCGCGTTGTAGGCAAAGGCCCAGAACAGGTTTTGTCTGATGTTGCTGATCGTAGCCTTCGACAGCGCGATCGCGTTCGCCACGCCGGTGAGGTCGCCGGACATCAGCACCACGTCGGCGCTTTCGATGGCAATGTCGGTACCAGTGCCGATGGCGATGCCGACATCGGCCGCTGCGAGCGCCGGCGCATCATTGATGCCGTCACCGACGAACGCGACGCGGGCACCGTTGGCCCCAAGCTTCTTCACAGCCTCAACCTTGCCGTCGGGCAAAACCTCGGCGACGATCTCGTCGATGCCGATGCGCCGTCCGATCGCTTCGGCGGTACGCCTGTTGTCGCCAGTCACCATCGCTACCTTGAGGCCGAGGGCATGCAGCGCCCGGATCGCGGCGGGCGTCGATTCCTTGATCGGGTCGGCGACGGCGACGATGGCAGCGAGGCGACCGTCTACGGCGGCATAGAGCGGGGTCTTGCCCTCGTCGGCGAGACTCGCCGACGTCGCGGCGAAGGCCGAGACGTCAAGGCCGAGCTTCGTCATCAGGCGATCAGCGCCGACCTCGACCGTGTGGCCATCCACCGTTCCCCGCACACCGAAGCCGGGAACGGCCTCGAAGTCCGCTACCGCGGCAAGCGTCAGGCCGCGCTGCTTTGCAGCCAGCGCGATCGCCTCGGCGACCGGATGTTCGGAGCGCGCCTCGACCGAAGCGACGAGCCTCAGCACCTCTTCTTCGACAAAACTGTCGGAGGCCACGAAATCGGTCAGTTCGGGGCGTCCTTCGGTGAGCGTGCCGGTCTTGTCGAGCGCGATGACGGCGGCGTCGCGCAGGGTCTGCAAGGCGTCGCCCTTGCGGAACAGCACGCCGAGTTCAGCGGCGCGTCCGGTGCCGACCATGATCGACGTCGGCGTGGCGAGCCCCATCGCGCACGGGCAGGCGATGATCAGCACGGCGACTGCGTTGACCAGCGCGAAGGACAGCGCCGGGTCCGGTCCGAGGATCAGCCAGATGCCGAACGTCAGCACGGCGGCGGCGATCACTGCCGGAACGAACCAGGCGGTCACCTTGTCGACCAGCGCCTGGATTGGCAGCTTTGCGCCCTGCGCCACCTCGACCATGCGGATGATCTGGGCCAGCAGCGTCTCGGAACCGACCTTGGTAGCGCGGAAGGTGAAGCTGCCCGTCTTGTTGATCGTGCCACCGACGACTTCGGCGCCAATGCCCTTGGAGACCGGCACCGGCTCGCCGGTGATCATCGCCTCGTCGACGAAGGACGAGCCTTCGACGATCTCGCCGTCGACGGAGATCTTCTCGCCCGGCCGCACGACCACCAGGTCGCCCGTCCGCACCTCGGCAAGTGAAACCTCTTGCGTGACGCCATCGCGAACGATGCGCGCGGTCTTGGCTTGCAGCCCCACCAGCTTCTTTATCGCCTCACCGGTCCGTCCCTTGGCGCGCGCTTCAAGGAAACGGCCGAGCAGGATCAGCGTCACAATCACGGCCGCCGCCTCGTAGTAGACATTGGCGGTTCCCTCCGGCAGCAGGCCGGGCAGGAAAGTCGCCACCAGCGAATAGGCCCAAGCCGCGCCTGCCCCCAGCGCGACGAGCGCGTTCATGTCAGGCGCACCCTTGAGCAGGGCCGGAACGCCCTTGCTGAAGAAGCGCAGGCCGGGCCCGAACAGCACCAGCGTCGTCAATATGAACTGGATGCGCCAGTTCCAGTCGCCGAACGTCATCAGCACCCAATGATGAAACGCAGGCACCAGATGCGAGCCCATTTCCAGGATGAAGACCGGCAGCGTCAGTACCGCCGCGATACCGAGGGC
>MKRZ01000135.1:11539-43653 GCA_001897075.1 Mesorhizobium sp. 61-13
TGTCGACTGCACCTGTGACGGCACGAACGGTCGCGCGCTCGGTTGCAAGATTGACGCTCGCTTGTATCACACCCGGCACCGCCTTCAGCGCCTTTTCGATGCGCGCCACGCACGAGGCGCAGGTCATGCCCTCGATGGCGAGTTCCATCGTCTCCTCACGTGCGATATAGCCGGCATCCGAGATAGCAGCGAGGACAGGCGCGAGATCCGGCTTGCCGACAAATGTCACTTCGGCCCGTTCGGTCGCCAAATTGACCGAGGCATTGGCGACACCTGCCGCGGCGGCGATCGCCTTCTCGACGCGCCGCACGCAGGACGCGCAGGTCATGCCTTCGATGTCGATCTGGAGTTTTGGGGCGGAAACCGGAACCGATCCGGCTGAAACATGCTTCGTCATCGCATTCATTTGTCTTTGCAACTCCCTTTCCGGGTGGCTGCAGCGATAGATAAAGGTTCCAGCGATGGGAAGGTCAAGAGCTTTTTTCTATACGCAGCAAATGTCGCAAAAAATCGACGCCGCAGTTCGGGACGCTCTTGACCTTACCATCATGGGAAGTCCCATAAAGCCTCCCATCAACAACCAAGGAGAGCTGTGATGTTGAAACTGAAAGTCCCAGACATGAGCTGCGGCCATTGCGCCGGCACCATCGAAAAGGCCGTGAAAAGCGTCGATCCGACGGCGCGTGTAACGGTCGACCTCGGATCGTCGACGGTGGCCGTGGAAACCGGCGCCGACGAGCATGCGATCTGCGATGTGATCCGTTCGGCCGGCTACGACAACGAAAAGCTGGCTGTCTGAGGAAGAAACAAACGCGGCCGGCAGGGATCATTTCTCTGACGTCCGCGTTTGGTGTTGAAGCCTCGGCGGAGAGAGGGGACAAAAAATGCTTTTGCAGCCGGTCGACTATTTCCTCGTCGTGTGGTTCGTCCTGGCGGCGGCCTCGACGCTTTATGTCGGCATCGACCAGTATCGCAACAATCCCGAACCGGTGGTGATGAAGTGGGGTTTTATCCTCGTCACCCTCTATATGGGGCCGCTAGGGCTGCTGCTTTACGTGCTCGCCGACAAGGAACCGCGTCCCGGCGAGCATGAAGACTTTACCAAGCCGCTGTGGAAGCAGGGCGTCGGCTCGACGATCCATTGTGTTGCCGGCGACGCGACCGGGATCATCCTCGCCGCGGTCATCACCGCGATGCTCGGCCTGCCGATGTGGATCGACCTCATCGTCGAATATCTTGCCGGCTTCGCCTTCGGCCTGTTCATCTTCCAGTCGCTGTTCATGAAATCCATGATGGGCGGCACCTACTGGGAGAACGTCCGCAAGAGCTTCCTGCCGGAATTTATTTCCATGAACTTTATGATGGCAGGCATGGCGCTGGTCATGAGCTTCCTGATGATGGGCCGTGACATGCGAGCCATGGAACCGACAGAACTGCTGTTCTGGGGCGTCATGTCTATCGGTGTCATTGCCGGCTTCGCGCTTGCCTATCCGGCCAATGTCTGGCTCGTCGCGCGCGGCCTCAAGCACGGTCTGATGACCGAACGTTCGAAAACGGAGGCGTTGGCTCAGTCAACTCGGCATCAGCACGCGATGACGGAAACGCATGGCACCGGCAAGCCATCGCACGAACAGCACAGCTCCCACGCTGCGGAAAGCCAGGCGGCAGCCAAGCCAGAGCATGCTGGCCAAGCATCGCACGACGCGAACAAGGTCTCGGCGCACCACGGTGGCCATCAAATGTCTTCCGATGCGACGACCGCACAGGTGGCCGCACTGGGGGCGGTCTCGCTGCTGGCACTGGCTATCGGCATGATTGCGCCGGCAAACTGGCTCAACATGACGCTGTCCGCCCGCGATGTCGGCGGAGCGATCATGCCGCCGGGCATGATCATGGATCGCGATACACCAGCCGATGCGATGCGCGACATGGCGGCGGCCAATCCGCGCCTGGTCACCGCCTCTTTTGGCCTTGACGCCAAGGGTGACCAGGAATTGCCATTTCGCATGGAAAACGGCGTCAAGGTCTTCGAACTGAAACCGTCAGTGGTGAAGTGGACGATCCTGCCCGGTGTCACCGTCGATGCCTACGCCTACAATGGTCAGATTCCGGGGCCACGGATCCACATCAAGCAGGGCGATCGCATCCGCGTCAACGTCATCAACGAGCTGCCGGAGGAAACGACGGTCCACTGGCACGGCATGATCCTGCCCAATCAGATGGATGGGCCAGCCGAGATCACCCAGAAGCCGATCGAGCCCGGTGGAAGTTATTCATATGAATTCACCGCCACCCAGCACGGCACCTATTTTTATCATCCGCATGCCAAGCCCGACCGGGAGCAGGCGCTTGGCCTCTATGGTGCGCTGATCATCGATCCCGCCAATCCGGCCGACGAAGTTGCCGCTGATCACGATTACGTCATCCAGTTACAGGAATGGCTCAAGCGCGAGGGGTTGACCTATCCATCGATGCCCATGAGCGGCGGCATGCCGAATTACTTCACCATTAATGGTAAGGCCTATCCCTCGACCGATACAATCCACATGAAGGTCGGCGAAACGCTGAAAGTCCGATTCATCGGCACCAACAACGGCTTCATCCACCCCATGCACATCCATGGTGGACCCTTCGAGGTCGTTGCCCGCGATGGCGAAACGATGCCTGCTTCGGCCCGCTTCCTGGCGGATACTATCAATGTCGGGCCGGGGCAGCGCTATGATGTGATCTGGAAGGCACAACGTCCAGGCAAGTGGCTCATACACTGCCACATTCCGCACCACACCACGAACAACAACGTAGAGCAAAAGGGCGGGGGAGGGTTGATGACCGTAATTGATGTGCAGTGAATTATTGCAAGGTGCCGAACTGTCCACGCGCAATCGCCAGTACGGCGTTTGCGACATTAGGAACACAACGTGAACCAGTTACTTCAGGGATGGATAGAATTCTGGCCGTATGCGCTCTTGATCATTGTACTGATGTCGTGGGGCCTTTATCATTTCCTCGCCCCTGCGGGATGGCGTGAGCGAGCGGGTGCTGGGGTCGTCCAAGCCTTTATCATCGCACTTTATGCGGAAATGTATGGGTTTCCTCTGACCGTCTATCTGTTGGCGAGTTTCCTTCCCCAAAAGCTTCCCCTTGTCCATTCTAGCGGGCATCTCTGGTCTGCCCTGCTCGGGGCCGGCGAAACGGGTGCGGTGATCGAGACACTCATCGGCTATTCGATCTTGACGGTCGGTGCTCTACTCATTGTGAAAGGCTGGGTGCGAATCCATTTTGCGGAAGGTCAATTCACCGATAGTGGACCGTACAGATTGTTACGACATCCACAATATGCAGGAATTTTCCTTATCGTTCTCGGTGAAATTATCGACTGGCCAACGATCCTGACGATCATTTTGGCTCCCATAATCTTTGGCATGTATATTAGATTGGCTCAGCGTGAGGAATCGGCACTGATTGCCAAATTTGGTAAAGAATATAGCCGCTATCAACAGTGCGTCCCTATGTTCATTCCAGCATGGCGTAAACTTGCATCCTCTTTCTTGCCACACTCCAGATGATTCTTAACCAGTCTTGTTGCAAGGTCATAGCATTATCAGCCGCGCATCTTTCTGGGCGTCATTCACTCGGCGGCTGCATAGAGTCGTGGAACGTTAATGTTTTCGTCGGTTAACTTGACTGCAGTCATCACCGGTAACCGCCACCCCTTGACGATGCCGTACACTGCCGGGATCACGATCAGGGTCAGGGCCGCCGAAGAGATCATGCCGCCGATCATCGGCACGGCGATGCGCTGCATGACTTCCGATCCTGTCCCTGTGCTCCACAGGATCGGCAACAGGCCTGCCATGATGGCGACGACCGTCATCATCTTCGGACGCACACGCTCGACCGCGCCGACCATGATAGCCGCATGGAGGTCGTCCTGCGTCAGGCCGCGTTTCTCCGCCGCAGCCCTTGCTTTGGCCTCCAACCAGGCGTGATCGAGATAGATCAGCATGATGACCCCGGTTTCGGCGGCAACACCTGAGAGCGCAATGAAGCCGACGGCAACCGCGACCGACATGTTGAAGCCCAGCCACCACATCAGCCAGATGCCGCCGACGAGCGCGAAAGGCAGCGACAGCATCACGATCAGGGTCTCGCTGAGCGCGCGGAAATTGAGGTAAAGCAGCAGGAAGATCAGCGCGAGCGTGACGGGCACGACGATCTTCAGCCGTGCTTCCGCTCGCTGAAGATATTCGAACTGCCCGCTCCAGGCGACCGAATAACCTGGTGGCAGCTTCACCTCGCTCCCGACCGCAGCCTGAGCCGCTTCGACATAGCCGCCGAGGTCGCGGCCAGCGATGTCGACGAAGATGTAGACCGCGAGTTGCCCGTTCTCCGTGCGGATGGAGGTTGCACCGCGCGTGAGTTCGACCTTGGCCACCTCGCCGAGCGGCACAAAGCCGCCGCCAGGCAGGGCGACCTGCACGTCTCGGGCGATCGCATTCGGGTCACTGCGGAGCGCTCGCGGATAACGGATGGCCACCCCATAGCGTTCACGGCCCTCGACCGTGGAGGTGATGACTTTCGCGCCGAGCGCCATGGAGATCACGTCCTGAACGGCACCGACCGACAGGCCGTAGCGCCCAAGCGCTGCCCGATCAGGAGTGATGTCGAGATAGTAGCCGCCGATCACCCGCTCGGCATAAGCGCTCGACGTTCCTGGAACCGTCCGCAGCACCGCCTCGATCTGGCGTGCCACCTTTTCCATTTCGGCGAGATCGGTGCCATAGACCTTGACGCCTACCGGGGTACGGATGCCCGTCGACAGCATGTCGATGCGGGCGCGGATCGGCATCGTCCAGGCATTGGAAACGCCAGGAAACTGGAGCGCCGCGTCCATCTCTGTCTTCAAGCTTTCGGACGTGACACCAGGCCGCCATTCCGATTTGGGTTTCAGGTTGATGATGGTTTCGAACATTTCCGTCGGTGCGGGATCGGTCGCGGTCTGCGCACGGCCCGCTTTGCCGAAGACGGATTCCACCTCGGGAAAGGATTTGATGATCCGATCCTGCATCTGCATCAGTTCGGCCGCCTTGGTGACCGAAATCCCCGGCAAGGTCGTCGGCATGTACATCAGCGTGCCCTCGTCGAGGTCCGGCATGAACTCACTGCCAAGCTGGCGCGCGGGCCAGACGGTTACGGCAAGGGCCGCGATCGCGAGCAGAATGGTGAAGGTCTTTGCGTTAAGAACCCTGGCGATGATCGGACGATAGACACCGATCAGCAGCCTGTTGATCGGGTTCTTGTGCTCCGGGATGATCCTCCCACGCACGAAGATGACCATCAGCGCAGGCACCAACGTCACTGAAAGAAGTGCGGCCGCCGCCATGGAAAAGGTCTTGGTGAAGGCGAGCGGGCCAAACAGGCGGCCCTCCTGGCTCTCAAGCGTGAAGATCGGCAGGAAGGAAACGGTGATGATGAGCAGGCTGAAGAACAGCGCTGGTCCGACCTCGCTGGCCGCCTCGATCAGTACCTGGATGCGGGGCTTGTCCGGGCTCGCACGTTCAAGATGTTTGTGCGCGTTCTCGATCATGACGATCGCAGCGTCAATCATCGCGCCAATGGCGATGGCAATGCCGCCAAGGCAAATGCTTCCAGGTTGGATCCGCGAGGCTTCGTGCTTGCAGCGCAGCTTCGGTACAGGGAACATTTCCCGCTCTTTTGGCTGAAACGGGCTTAACAAGAGCGAACAGCGTCATCCGCTCACCTAAGGATCGTAAACACCGTAGCAGACCGGAGGGAGAAGCCCCTTCAATATAGCAATTTCATCAGATTGAGAGGCAAATCCCCTTGTGGTCTTTTGCTCTCCGACTTTCGGAGATGCAGCGAATGAAAATATTGAAAACGAGTGACCGTGAGGTCTGCCCGGAGCTCTTTACGCAAATGTTCCGGGGCAGAGCGAGCGTATTCCAAGAGCGTTTACAATGGCCCGTCAGCGTTGAAAACGGCCTTGAGGTCGACTTTTACGACCGTCAACTCGATCCAATCTATATTCTCGACGTGGATGATGCTGGTGAGGTACGCGGTTCGCTCCGGCTACTGCCCACGACCTGCACGACAATGATTCAGAGGGAATTCCTCGAGTTTTTCGACGAACCGGTGGACGTCATCGATCCCAATATGTGGGAGTGCACAAAGTTTTGCGTACATTCAGGCGACAATCGCACTTCCATACGGCTCCTGGTTGCGTTGCACGATTTGTGCATCAGCAGCGGGATCGAACGCATCATGGGTCTGTACGAATTTCAAATGGAGCGCGTGTATGCGCGTCTCGGCTGGAAGCCAGAAAGATTGGCTACAGCAAAACCGGGATACGGTAATCTCGCGGTCGGAATATGGACCGTCGAGGCTACAGCTCTTCAGCGCATGAGGGCGAACCTGACACGTCGAAATCCGGCGACAGTCGACGAGTTGGCCGCGAAGGCCTGACGACAACGACAACACGCATTTCAATTTCGAAAAACGCTTTCATCGACGTGTTGGCCGCATTCCGCGCCGCGCGCGCGAGGTCCATGATGTCCAACATCCAGCAACCATATCCTGCAGATAGTCTCACTCGGCCCACTGTTCTCGACGAAGCGACCGGGTCGCGACGGTTCTGTCGGAGCCGCCGCTCGTCCAAGAATACGACCAATGCGGGATCCCGACCTGCACTTCGCGTCGTTGCGGTTGCACCCCCAGACTGGATTCATGGAAAGAAGGACACACGCGCACTGAATAGCAGTGACCCGGCAAGCCTTTTCAACGCCTGTCGAGTCGCCGCGTCGCGCGCATTGTCGAGAACAGGAGCTTGGGCCAATAGCAATTGGGCTGGCGAGACACGTTCGAAGGTCAGAGCAAATTTCCTCCTTATGTATTCGTTGGATGATATTCCTGCCTTCATCGAGATGATGGAGTGTGAGAAACCTAACGTTCTCCTGCTGGGAGCCATGACGCTATGCATGCCCGGCGCGATCGAATGCGCTAAGATTGCCAAAGAGATGTTCGGAGACGATATCGTCGTCGTGCTCGGCGGGAGACACGTGACGGAAACGATTTATCTCTGGCATGCCAAAGCCAGGCAGGCGGCAGATGTCGTGCATCATCGTGCTTCGCCGGCACGACTAATACGAGAGGGGCAACTTCCGTCGATTTTTGATGTCGTTGTTTCAGGTGACGGGGAATTTTTCATTGCGGAACTGGGCGAGATCCTGGGGCACAACCGGGCGCCTTACGATCTCAAGGCAATTTTCGCAGAATTCGATAGAGCGACCCCCGGTGATTGGATCGCTTCCCTGCCCGCAAGTTCACTGGAAGTGGTTAGCGCGGGGATCCCCATAGATGCCAACGAACTACCCCCGCTCGCCAGTCTTTTTGGTGTTTCCGCTGCCTTTGCCGTTTTTGGCGGGCGGATGACAGCTCATGTGTTCAGCGATACCGGTCGGGGATGTGTCTATGACTGCGATTTCTGCAGTGAAAAAAGCGGCGTAACGGGAGGGCTCCGAGACATCGCCAACGCAGCAAAGCGACTATATGGTCAGTTGGAGGATGCCGTAAACGTCATTGAGGAAGATCACCCGGATCGAGGGGCCAGTGCGTTCGTAGAAGATTCCATCCTGTTGGGAGGCAGCCCGCGGGCTCTTGATGCTCTGTGCGAACTACTTGAGGCGAAACCTCTGGCGATTGTATTTGGCGCTCAGTTCACCGTCGATCAGGTTTTGCGACGTGAACACCAGATCGCTCGCCTTTCCCGCGTCGGGCTTCGATATATATTCATAGGGCTGGAAACGCTCGATCCTGATGAAATTGGGGGAATGAGCAAGAATATCGGATCCAGAAATGGAAGCTGGCAAGCCAGGTCCGACCGTGTCTTCCAGATACTAGCACAGAATGGAATCGCCTGTGGATGTGCCTTGCTATTTGGCCTCGGGGAGAGCCACCGCAGCCGCATCACGCTTTTGGATGCGGTTGTTGAAGCCCGGCGGCAAACAGGGTGCCCGGCTTTTCTCAGCGCAAATTGGGCGGTTCAGCATCCTTTGAGGGGACAGAGCGGCGGTCTGGAGTACGATTACCTTGATTGGGGAACACCGGCCGGCCCCTATCTGGACAATTTCCACCATTTCGGCGAGGCATCGCTAAACTACTGCTTGGAAAATCAGGCTCCTCCTGAAATCCTCGAACTCGAGGAGATCGTGCATAGGTTGCGAGTCTTTCAAAGCTCCTGAGGGTAGTCGATTTTCTGCGCCTGCCGTCCGTCAAGGGAACGGCGTCGGCAGCACATACTCAAGGACCCGAAACATGAAGCTGACTGAAAGCTTCAACTATGACCGCCATTAATATAAGATGGCGTTGGGTGATCCGTGAATTGGAAGGATCAAAGAACGGGAGGTCAGGAAACGCTTCACTTCTCCAATCGACGGCATCACGCAAGCGCCGAGCACACCCTCGGATGCATGGGCACGGAGGTGCAACGTGACGAAATTGGAGGACGCACTTGATGAACTGGCAAAGGTCCAGACACTTCCGGAGCTGAGCCACTATGTTGGCGTGTTGCGTGATGCGTACGATGTGGCCAACGTGGCCTTTCATCTCGTCGCTGCCCCCGAAGCGATCGAGAAAAACCCGCTTCTGCTCGTCACTTATGAAGAGCAATGGGTCGAGCGATATTTGGCGCAGGATTACTTTCGGGTCGATCCAATCGTTCTGGTCGGATCCAGTGGTTTTCTACCGTTGGATTGGAACAGCGTTGATCGTTCCAGCCCGAGAATGCGCAAGTTGTTCGCCGAGGCTGAATCCTATGGTGTAGGAAATCATGGGCTGACCGTCCCTATCAGGGGTCCCAACCGCGAAAAATCGCTCGTGACTGTCACCACCTATGAATCAGACCGCGAATGGATGCAACGACGGCTGCCGTTGCTGCGCGATCTCCACGTACTAGCGCATTTCTTTCATGACCGCTGCCTGACACTCGCCGATCTCCGGTCCCTTCCATCGAGGCCCAGGCTATCGCGTAGGGAAATTCAATGTATGGAAGCCCTCGCGCGCGGGCGGGCGCCGAAGCAGATTGCCTATGATTTGGACCTGTCGATCAGCGCCGTGCGGTTGTACATTTGTTCAGCCAAGGTCAAGCTTGGTGCATCAAACACTAATCAGGCGATTGCGATGGCGGTTCAAGATGAACATATCGTCGCGTAATTGTGCCGCCTGACGGAACTTGAGGAAAAACTTCGTGCCTCGGAACGACGAGTGGCGATTCAAACATCCTCATGCCGTTTCGTCGACAGCCGATTAAGAGCCGCTAGCTGGGCGCCCAATGCCTCGCTGATCGTGTGCTTACCTCGAGGTAACGGCACCAGCGAACTATGCCGGTCCTGCAAACCTGAAAGTCGGTCATCGCGTCGAGGTATCTCCGAAGGCGTGCCAATCCCGCTCTCTGTGACGGCTTCCTGGTCCGGCCCCGGGTCTTCCACGATCAACCCGCGAGGGGTCGGCTAGCAAGCTGCCGCCGCTCGGCTTCGCTTTCGCGGTGATCGCGACCGAGGCCGGACACTGACGGAGCCATCGAGCGGGATTGGCCCGCTCCGAAGATGGAGCCCTCGGATGTCCAACGATCTTTCTCTCGCACAGAACCACGCCTTCCAGCTTGCCCGCACCCTCATGGTTCCAGTCACGCTCTTCAGGTCCGGCGGTGAATTCGGCGTCCTCCCGAGCGCCGAACTCGAAGACGACGAGGTCGAGACGCTCATCGAATATGATCCCTTCCACATCGGGCCGGCTCATTGAGCCGGCTTTCTCCTTTCGGAGGTGCCGCTTGCGAGCGGCAGGTGGCAAGGGAAGCTGCGCCGCGGCTGGCACGCGGTGGGGGCGCAAGGTGCAAATTTTCAGGTGGCCAGCGACGCCCTTGCCTCCTTTGCTCTTCGCGGCGTCTGGAAGCGGTCGCGCAAGGACCGAGGATAGAAAAATTGAGGGAAAGGGGCGCCGCAAGGCGCGTCGGGAAGAAAGATGGAAAAGTACGAACTGGAAGAACTGCGAGATCGTGTGCGATGCGCCGCCGTGCTTGAACAGGCCGGATTTGCGATCGATCTGAAGGAAAGCACCCGAAAGGCCGTCAAATACCGTCGCGACAACGATATCATTATCGTTATCCATGAGGGCAGGGGATGGTTCGATCCGCTATCCGATGCCAAGGGTGACGTGTTCAGCCTTGTCGAACATTTGGATGGCGTGACCTTCGTCGAGGTTCTCGACCATGTGGCGTCACTGGTCGGCTTCATCGCACAAGAGCCGACCTGGGCGCGTCCTGCGCGAGAGGTCGGGCTGTCTGCCTCGATCCCGGAACGGTGGGTGAAGCGCCGCAAGCCGTGGCCGGGATCAATGACCTGGCGCTATCTGCATGACGAGCGTTGCATTCCGGAACCTATCATCCGTGCGGCGATCCGGCTCGATCTCCTGCGCGAAGGCCCACGCGGCAGCATGTGGGCCGTTCATCGGGACAGCAAGGGCGCCGTTACGGGATGGGAGGAGCGCGGGCCGGAATGGCGGGGGTTCTCAACGGGGGGAGCGAAGATACTGTTCTGCTTCGGTCCGCCACAGGCGCTGCGCCTTTGCGTTACCGAGGCGGCGATCGACGCCATGAGTCTCGGCGCTTTGGAAATTGAGCGTTCAGACAGCCTCTATCTCAGCACAGCTGGAGGCTGGTCGCCGGCGTCGGCATCAGCGATCCGAACGCTCGCGGCGCGGCCGGGCGCACTGTTGATCGCGGCAACGGACAACAATTCGCAGGGCGATAAATACGCGGATCGCCTGAAGGAGGTCGCGAGCGCCGCCGCATGTGGCTTCGAGCGCCTTCGGCCCAACGAAGTAGACTGGAATGCGGAACTGAAGGCAGAGGTGGGGAGGGGAGGAGACATAAAAGGAAAATGAGGACAACCGGCTGCCGCATACCCGCCGGTCGCGTCAAGGGTAAAGCTTCGCCCGTCTCACGCCGGCCCTTGACCCGCCCGGACCGAGAGGCGGCCGCTGGAAGGGGTCATGAAGGCAGAAGATGACGGTGACATCGTGAGGATGAACCGCGCTCCGGCCTGACGAGGCTGAAAGGAGCCCGACCATGAACCCCGCTTTGCCAATCCGCAAAATTTATCAAGGCATTGCCAACCGTCAGCAGGCGTTTCGCATGTTTGATCGCCATGCCCAGCGGCCGAACCGCTGGCAGAACGACGATAATGACTTGTTCGTCGGGGAATGGTTCGAGATCGATCGCGAATCCCACGACTACATGATGAATGTGCTGCCGCCGCTGTGGATGCGCGGCGACATGTTCGCCATGCGCGAGTTCCTGAGCGACAGTATCACGAGCATCTTCTTATCGCTCACGATCGATGGCCGGCTCCGGTACTTCCACGGCTATTGCGATCTTGCCGACAGAGGCTCGCCCGACCGTATGAAGGCGGCGATCATCGAGCGCGAATCCTGGCCCGTGCACGCGATGACGCGCGACGAGCGTCTTGAGCACATCTGGTCGAGCACCCATGACGATTATCGCGGCTATACGGGCGAGACCTGGCCCGAGGACCAGCAGGGTAAGCGCACCGTCCTCGTCTACTGCCGGGGTCGAGGCACCACGCTGAAGCTTCTCGATCAGCTCAACGATCTCGAGATCGCGGCGAAACTGCCGGTGCATCTGCGCGATCTTACCGAAGCTGTTGCTGCGTGAGGGGAAGGCGATGTTCACGTTTCCCATTCTTGCCGTTCGCAAGGTTATCGAGCGCGGAAAGACCGATGCCACCAACAATAGTGGGTACCGCAATCCCTATTACGGCCTCAAGCCCGGCGAGGGCGAGGTCCCCGGCGTTTGGCTGGTTGGAGACCAAGGGGTCTACATCATGTCCAACGGCAAGCTCGTCGATGGTGACCGGCCCTTGGTTCTTTATTCCGAACAGTGCCATCCGGTCGGTAATCCCGACTGGTTTGACTACAAACGCCGCCATTTCGGCGGTGACGATGGTATCGAATTCATCGACGCCGCGCGATTGATCCCGCTGTTCGATCGAAACCTCCGCTGTACGCATCTGCACGTGCGGCTCACCCGTCGCGACGTCTCGCTGTCCCTGATCGCCCGCTAACCCCTTCAAAAACGCCAGCCTTTCACGCGGCCGACAATGGCGTCCGTGTGATAGCGCTCGCCCGGAATCCAAGGAGCTTTCTCATGTCCCATGACGATCCTTTCACCATCGATCTTTTCGGCAACACCGCGCTTTCCTCTGGTCTCGGCTTCGGTGTCACAGCCTTCGGAAGCAGTTTCGAGCCCGACGATGGCGATGATCCCGATCCGTCGTCGCCGACACCGGCGATGCTGGGTTCGGCAGCCATGCGTCCGCCATCAACGTCGGCGCGCCCGCGCGGTTCGAATATCTATCTCGCTGACGACCGTGGCCTAGCACGCGGCTGGAAGGAACGCGCGCGTGACAATGTCGCCGCGATCCGGCTTTCCGCCGAAATCGAGGCAGATGAGCGGCCGGCAACACGCGAAGAGCAGGAGCGCCTGATCCGGTTCACCGGCTTTGGCGCATCCGACCTCGCCAACAGTGTCTTCCGCCGTCCCGGAGAGATTGAATTTCGCAACGGCTGGAACGAGATCGGTACCGATTTGGAAGATGCCGTTGGCGAGAGCGACTATGCCTCGCTCGCCCGCTGCACCCAGTATGCCCACTTCACGCCCGACTTCATCATCCGGGCGATCTGGTCAGGCCTCCAACGTCTCGGATGGCGGGGAGGTCGAGTGCTGGAGCCAGGCATCGGAACCGGGCTGTTTCCAGCGATGATGCCGGAGGTCCTGCGTGACGTGTCCCATGTCACCGGGATAGAGCTTGACGGGGTAACGGCTCGCATTGCTCGGCTACTGCAGCCGCAGACGCGCATTGTCTCCGGCGACTTCGCCCGCACCGACCTGCCGTCGAGCTTCGATCTTGCGATTGGCAATCCGCCATTCTCCGATCGCACTGTTCGCTCGGACCCAAAATATCGGTCGCTAGGCCTGCGGCTGCACGACTATTTCATCGCGCGCTCGATCGATCTCCTGAAACCTAGAGCGCTCGCCGCCTTCGTCACCAGCTCCGGCACCATGGACAAGGCGGATTGTACCGCCCGTGAGCACATCGCCAAATCGGCCGACCTGATCGCCGCAATCCGCCTGCCCGAGGGCAGTTTCCGCGCCGATGCCGGCACGGATGTGGTGGTCGATATTCTGTTCTTCCGCAAGCGCAAGATCGGAGAAGCCGAAGGCAACCAGACCTGGCTCGACACCGAGAAGGTTCAGGCCGGCACGCAGGATGAGGGCGTCATCCGCGTCAATCGATGGTTTGTCCGTCACCCGGATTTTGTGCTGGGAACACATGCGCTGACGTCTGGTCCGTTCGGCGAGACCTATACCTGCCTTCCCCGAACGGACGAGAATCTGGACACAGCGCTTTCCGCTGTCGTCCATCTTCTTCCGGACGCCCTCTATGACGGCGAACCCACGCCAATCGATCTTGAACTGGAGACCGCAGACGATCAGACCCCCGTCGATCTGCCGTCCAGCCGGCATGTGCGTGAGGGCAGCTTCTTCGTCGATATCGCCAAAGGCCTCATGCAGGTCATCGACGGCGAGCCTGTCGCAATCAAGGTCCGCAAAGGGCGCGGCGGTGGTGGCATCCCGGAAAAGCACGCCCGGATCATTCAAAAACTGATCCCGGTGCGCGATGCCGTGCGTGCAGTGCTGAAGGCCCAGGAACTCGACCAGCCCTGGAAGGACTCGGCTGTCAGGCTGCGTATCGCCTGGTCAGGCTTTATCCGTGAGTTCGGCCCGATCAACACCACGGTTGTCTCCATCATGGAAGACCCCGAGACGGGCGACGTCCGTGAGACGCATCGCCGGCCGAACCTCCAGCCGTTTCTCGATGACCCCGATTGCTGGCTGGTGGCCTCGATCGAGGACTACGATCTCGAAAACGACACCGCCAGGCCCGGTCCTATCTTCACCGAACGGGTGATTTCACCGCCGGCGTCTCCGGTCATTACGAACACCGCCGATGCGCTCGCGGTCGTCCTCAACGAGCGCGGCCATGTCGACATCGATCACATCGCCGAGTTGCTTCACGCTGACGTGGATGCCGTCATTGCCGATCTGGGCGATGCGATCTTCCGTGATCCAGAAACAGGCGCATGGCAGACGGCGGACGCCTATCTCTCCGGCCAGGTACGCGACAAACTTAAGGCTGGAGAAGCCGCCGCTTCCCTCGATTCGGTGTTCGAGCGCAATGTGCGGGCATTGATCGAGGTCCAGCCGGCCGATCTCCGGCCGTCTGATATTACTGCGCGTCTCGGCGCGCCGTGGATCCCGGCTGCCGATGTCGTTGCCTTCGTGCACGAGACTATGGGTGCGGAGATCAAGATCCACCACATGGCGGAACTGGCCTCCTGGACTGTCGAGGCTCGGCAACTGGGCTGGCTCGCTGCAGGCACGTCGGAATGGGGCACCGATCGCCGCCATGCCGGTGAGCTGATCGCCGATGCGCTCAACAGCCGCGTGCCGCAGATCTTTGACACGGTGAAAGACGGCGACAGCGAAAAGCGCGTGCTCAACGTCGTCGACACTGAGGCGGCCAAGGAAAAGCTCCAGAAGATCAAGACTGCGTTCCAGAACTGGATCTGGTCCGATCCGGATCGGACCGATCGGCTGGCGCGGGTCTATAATGACCGCTTCAATAACATTGCCCCTCGAAAATTCAACGGGGACCATCTACAACTTCCAGGCGCCTCGGGCGCCTTTTCTCTTTATGGCCACCAGAAACGCGGCATCTGGCGCATCATCTCGGCAGGCTCGACTTATCTTGCGCATGCCGTCGGGGCCGGCAAGACGATGACGATGGCAGCAGCCATCATGGAACAGCGTCGGCTCGGCCTGATCGCCAAGGCAATGCTGGTCGTTCCCGGCCATTGCCTGGCCCAGGGGGCACGCGAGTTCCTGGCGCTCTATCCGAATGCTCGCATCCTCGTTGCCGACGAGACGAATTTTACTACGGACAAGCGCGCCCGCTTCCTGTCACGGGCAGCGACGGCGACCTGGGACGCGATCATCATCACCCATTCGGCCTTCCGCTTCATCGGCATCCCGTCCGCCTTCGAGCAGCAGATGATCCATGATGAACTGGAGCTCTATGAGACCTTGCTGACCAAGGTCGAGAGCGAGGATCGGGTTTCGCGCAAGCGGCTCGAGCGATTGAAGGAAGGTCTGCAGGAGCGATTGGAAGCGCTCTCCACCCGCAAGGACGATCTTCTTACCATTGCCGAAATCGGCGTCGACCAGATTATTGTCGACGAAGCACAGGAGTTCCGGAAACTCTCCTTCGCAACGAACATGAGCACGCTGAAAGGGGTCGATCCGAACGGCTCGCAGCGGGCTTGGGATCTCTATGTAAAGTCCCGCTTCATTGAGACGAAGAACCCGGGCCGGGCGCTTGTACTCGCCTCCGGCACGCCGATCACCAACACGCTCGGCGAGATGTTCACCGTCCAGCGGTTGATGGATCACGCCGCGCTGATGGAGCGTGGGCTGCACGAGTTCGATGCCTGGGCGTCCACCTTTGGCGACACGACGACCGAACTCGAGCTTCAGCCATCCGGCAAATACAAGCCGGTCTCGCGCTTTGCCAGCTTCGTCAACGTCCCCGAGCTGATTGCGATGTTCCGCTCCTTTGCGGACGTGGTGTTGCCGGAAGATTTGCGCCAATACGTCAAGGTGCCGGCGGTCTCGACCGGTAAGCGCCAGATCGTCACCTCGAAGCCGACCCAGGCCTTCAAGCGCTACCAGATGGTGCTGGACGCGCGCATCAAGGCCATCGAGGAACGCGATCGGCCGCCCGAGCCGGGCGACGACATCCTGCTTTCGGTCATCACCGACGGTCGTCACGCCGCTATAGATCTTCGTCTCGTTGATCCGGATAACGACAATGAGCTCGACAACAAGCTCAACAATTTGATCTCGAACGCCTTCCAGATATGGAGGGAAACGGCGGAAAGCACCTATGTGCGGTCGGACGGCAAGACGTTCGAGTTGCCTGGCGCCGCGCAGATGATTTTCTCTGATCTGGGTACCATCAGCGTCGAGAAGACGCGGGGATTTTCTGCCTACCGCTGGATCCGCGACGAGCTGGTCCGCATGGGCGTGCCGCCATCGGAAATAGCCTTCATGCAAGATTTCAAGAAATCCGAAGCCAAGCAGCGGCTGTTCGGCGGCGTGCGCGCCGGCAAGGTACGCTTCCTGATCGGCAGTTCAGAGACGATGGGCACCGGCGTCAACGCGCAGCTCCGGTTGAAGGCGCTTCATCATCTTGACGTGCCCTGGCTTCCCTCTCAGATCGAGCAGCGCGAGGGTCGCATCGTCCGCCAGGGCAACCAGCACGATGTCGTCGATGTCTTTGCTTATGCCACGGAAGGGTCGCTCGACGCGACCATGTGGCAGAACAACGAGCGCAAGGCGCGTTTCATTGCCGCCGCCCTGTCGGGCGACACGTCCATTCGGCGGCTGGAGGACATGGGCGAGGGGCAGGCCAGCCAGTTCGCCATGGCCAAGGCCATCGCATCGGGCGATCAGCGCCTCATGCAGAAGGCGGGGCTGGAAGCGGATATCGCCCGCCTCGAACGCCTTCGCGCGGCGCATATGGATGATCAGCATGCCGTTCGTCGGCAGATCCGAGATGCCGAGCGCGACATCGACTATTCGACCCGGCGCATCGTGGAGATTGGCCAGGACATAGAGCGACTGGTTCCGACCACAGGCGAGGCCTTTACCATGACCGTCACGGGAAAATCCTACACTGAACGCAAGGCGGCAGGCAGGGCCCTCATGAAAGAGATACTGACGCTGGTGCAGCTCCAGCAGGAAGGCGAGAGTGTCATCGCATCGATCGGCGGCTTCGATCTGGAATATTCGGGCGAGCGCTTCGATAAGGATGGCTATCGCTACAGCACCGTGCTTTTGCGTACCAGTGCAACTCACGAAATCGAGCTTCCGGTGACGGTCACGCCACTCGGTGCTGTTGCCCGACTTGAGCATGCTCTTGTCGGTTTCGAGGATGAGCAGAAGCGTTATCGTCAGCGTCTCGCCGATGCCGAGAAACGCCTTGTCTCCTATCGTTATCGACAAGGCGGCGAATTTGGCTTTGCCGGCGAACTGGCGGACAAGCGCGAGCAGCTCAGCGCGATTGAGGCCAATCTCGCAGCGAGCGCAGAAGACCAGGAGGAACGCGCGGCCGCATAGAAGGTAGAGCCAGTCGTTCGATAACGACCAGGTTTAAACCTCGCTTGCTCAACGGCGGCCTCATCCGGTAAAGCTCGCCGCGAGAGACAAAGGCTTGTTGGATATTCGCCAAACGGCACGAGACATCGACCTGTCATGCAAGCCGCTTGCCATCAAGGAAGGACCTATGAAGCGTCAGACACGGCCATTCATCGTGGAGGTCAAGCAGAAGCGCGGCCATCCCAAGCAGAGCCACTCGATCTGGGGCGATCTCGATCTGTCTGCTATTATCGCCGAGGCGACAAGTGGGTCCGAAGAGGGGAAGCTGCCAAACCGTCGGCTTATTGACTCTGGTATAATACCCGTTGATGTTGAAGCTAGGCATCAACCGCGAGCGGAGCATCTTATGGCCGACCCTAAGGAAGCTGAACCAGTGCAGTCCAGCGCCGAGGCGCCTGCTAAAGCAAAATCAGATGAAGTAAAGACAAAAGTCTCGCGGCCAAAGAAGACAAAGGCGCAACCAAAGCGATCAGCTGCGAAAGAAGCCGCCACACCCATGGCGTCTGCATCTCCTGTTCTCGCCAAGAAGGCCCGTAAGGTCTACTCCGAGCAGGAGCGCACTCGGATGCTTGGCCAGATCGAGAAGTCGATCCGCCGTAGCGAGAGCGTCAAAAGCGCCACGCGGCAAGCCGGTATCTCGGAGCAGACCTATTATCAGTGGAAGAAAACCGCGGCACCAGCGTCAGAGGGTGGCGACCTGAAGGACCTGCTCGCACTTGAGGAAGAGAACAAGCGACTGAAGATCCTCCTCGCAGAGCGTCTTCGCAAAGAAAATGCGGAGTTGAAGAAAAAACTCGGGCTAGGCTAACCGAGGCATAAGTTCTGGTTCCGGAACTGCTTGTTTTCGTTTTCAAGCTCGCCGTGAGGGGTCACGTTCGTTGCAATCGGCCCTCGTCATCGATCAAGGTGAGCCGGGCCGGCGCTGCACCGCTCCAGGTATCGAAGGTACGGGTGACGTCAAGGCGATCTCGGCCTAAGTGACACCAGTTGGCCACGATGGCGTGGCTTTGCCATCATAACGGTCCTTCGATCATTGGCGTGGGGTCGCCATTCCATATCATCCGATAGACCGCTCCCTGTCTGACCGACTGCACCGCCGCGGGCCTCAGTGCAACGATGCAGGTGCCGCCCTCGTGTCGAACAGAAGGATAGATGATGCCGTTGAGACCGTTGGCGCGAGCGCTGTCGGCTAATGCATTGCCTATGGGATAGGCTCGGGCTTTATCTGGATCGAGCGATGGATGATCCGGTTGCTGCCGAAGATCGAGAAACGCGCCAGCCAGACTACAAAACATCTCTACATATTCGACGATGGCGTGATAATCGCCTGCGTCCGCGAGCGCATTGGACAAATGGTATCCAACCTCATCGAGGCAGGTCTCGACATCAAGCGCGGCGTACCAGGCTCCGCGATCCGCTCCATTGAACCGGTTCGGCTGCTGCGGTTTGGCATAGGCGAACGACGCATTGATAAAATGTGCATGGGCAACGTCGTAGACGAGTTCGTTGGCTGCCAGCCCGGAAATCCCCTTCTCCTGCGCAATCAGCCGTGTGCTGGTCGCGCCTTCAATCTCGGCGAGGAGTTCGAGTTCATCTTCGTTGTCCACCAATTGGACCAGCACCGCCGCACGAAGCCGTGCGGTAGTCACCAGCCGGACGGTTGTGGGAAACGCCTCGGTTACGACAGGGACGCCATCAATCGACAATCACAATCCCCCACGGACCGCGTCGACATATCTGCGTACCTCGAGCATCTGCGGGATGCCGCTCTTCATCATTGATGCAATCGGGCTCGACCGAGCGAAGAGAGGAGCCTTGTTTTCGAGTCTCGGCCAGCGGTCTGCCATGTCGTCGGCAAACAACAGATGCAGCCCTTTGTAGATGCCGACCATTGCCGAGATCCGAGTCAGCTGATCCTGGCTGAGGTGTTTTTCCTTCCCGTCCTGCTTCAGTCGCTCCCAGGTGCTTGTCGAGACGTCTAGGAGTGCTGCAGCCTGCTGGCCTGTCAGGCCCCATTGTTCGACCAGACGTTTGTAGGCCTTCAGCGCCACTTTCGACAGCCGCGCCCGATCGGCTTCGGCCGAAAAGTCCTGTCGCTCTGGAAGCGCCGGAAATATGTGTGCGGTGGCAAGCATCTATTTCTCCATCAGATGGCAGTAAAACTATACATCATATGATGGTCGTCTGTCCAGAATTCAAACCAGGGTTAGGATGGGCGGGCAATGAAACTCCCAGAATATGACCGATGCACGCGTTATTGACGACAGAGGCAGAAATAAGGGAGGGGAAAAAGAGGGGAAATTCGTTCGCTGATCGGACAGGCCGCTGACGCTTGCGCTCAACCGCGCCGCTCGCGATCCCGGCCACGTCGTCCCGCGCAGGGCTGGAAGCCCCGCTTGGCCGGACGGGCAGGGATGCTCGGCCGCAGTTGCACCGGCCCGTCCGCTCCGCGGGCCGGGGGATGTCTTCGGTAAGAAGACGGAAAAGGACGGGTGCGAGGTCGCGTCCGTAACCGCTTGAAGGAGCATCCCCATGGAACTGAAATTTGTCGATCCGCGTGCGCTGAAGGAAAATCCCGACAGGGCACGGCGCTCAAAGTCCAATCCGCAGGCAGACGCGTTGCTGTTGGCGACGATCCGTGCCGTCGGTATCGTTCAGCCGCCCGTTGTGGCGCCGGAAATCGAAGGTGGCAACGGGTATGTCATCGATGCCGGTCATCGCCGCGTCAAGCAGGCGATCGCGGCTGGCCTCGAAGAGATCGCCGTGCTGGTGATCGACCGGGCCGACGATGGCGGCGCGATGCGCTCGCTAGCCGAGACGCTGGCGCATGAGCAGCTCAACCCTGTCGACCAGTGGCGGGCGATCGAACGCCTGGTCGCGCTCGGCTGGACCGAGGAAGCGATCGCTGTTGCTCTGGCTCTGCCGGTACGCCAGATCAGGAAGCTCCGGCTACTGGCCAACGTGTTGCCCGCCATGCTCGACCAGATGGCCAAGGGCGACATGCCCAATGAGAGCCAGCTGCGTACGATCGCCGCCGCCTCGCTCGAGGAGCAGAAAGAGGTCTGGAAGAAGCACAAGCCATCCAAGGCAGATCCCCAGGTGTCGTGGTGGAGCGTTGCCCAGGGGCTCCAGAAGACACGGATGTTTGCCAGGCACGCCAGCTTTGGCGATGACCTGGCTCAGGCCTATGGCATTGCCTGGGTCGAGGATCTGTTCGCGCCGGCCGATGAGGACAGCCGTTACACGACCGATGTCGAGGCATTTCTCGGCGCTCAGCAGGAATGGATGGCCAACAATCTGCCCAAGCGTGGCACGATCGTTGAGGTCGGTCAGTATGGAGAGCCGAAACTGCCGCCTAAGGTCGAGCGCGTCTATGGGAAGCCGGGCAAGTCCGACCACATCGCGGTGTATCTCGACCGCGACGGCAAGGTGCAGTCGGTGGCGTACCGGATGCCGGCGGCTAAAAAGCCCAAGGGCAAGAATGGAGCCGATGCCGAGGTCGATGGCGATGATAGCGTCATCACAGCAAAGCCGCGCTCGGATGTGACTCGCAAGGGCATGGAGATGATCGGTGACCTGCGCACCGATGCATTGCACGAGGCTTTGTCACGCGCGCCGATCGAGGACGATACGCTGATGGCACTTCTGGTCCTGGCATTCGCCGGCCAGAACGTCACCGTCGCGTCCGGCACCCGCGACATGTCGTATTTCGGGGCGGCAAGCCTTGCCGAACATGCCGTGGCGCTCTTCAATCAGGACGGTAAGCTGGGGTTCGACATGGACACGCTACGCATCGCGGTGCGGTCCCTGTTGATCGATGTCCTGTCCTGCCGGGAGAACCGGTCGGACAGCGGCGTGGTCTCCCGCATTGCCGGCGACGCCATAGGGGCGGACAACTTCCTGCCCAATATGGGAACGGAGGAATTCCTGTCGTGCCTGTCGCGGCCGGCGCTCGAGGGTGCTTGCGTGAACACGTCGGTCCTGCCCCGGCAAAAGGTCAAGGACACCCGAGCGGCCCTGGTCGAGCAGTTCAGCGATGGTCACTTCGTCCATCCCTTGGCGTTGTTTGCCCCCGATGAGGTGAAGCTCACGTCCTGGCTGAAGAAGCATGAGCACAACGAGCAAGCCGAGGACGACGGCACGCCTGCAGATCAGGACGAGTTCGATGACAACGCGATCGCGGAGCCGGCGCATGACCATGACGGTGTACCTCCGCAGGGTGACGACTGCGTCGAAGGGTTCCGCGAGGCGGCTGAGTAACAGCGAACCTCTTCTTCTTCCGAACGATTTTCCCGCCGCCGGTACACCACCGGCGGCGATTTTGTTTCCAACATGAGCACAACGGAGAAAAACCATGTCCGCCCAATTGATCTATGACCTCGTTCCACTCGGTTCGATCGTAACTTATTCCGATGGATCGCCCCGCCCCCCTGAACGGCATCGTAAAAAACTCGCTGCCTGGGAAAGCAACAACAGCGGCGGCCGCCTGATCCGCAAACGGGCCGAGACCCGCATCGGTAACACAACGCTGCTCGCCTCGATCACCCTGCACAAAGGGGACTATGGCAGTCAGGGCACCATCGTCCTTCGCGTTCACCAAACGTTTTTGGTCAACAGCGACCTGAAATTCGTGGTCAAGTCGCGACCCGTTATCGGCTCGGTCCTTGTCCTTGACCGTGTCGGCGACGATGCCGAGCTGGTCTATGTCGCCTGCCATCGTGCAGATGCGGAGGAATGGCTGACCCGGCACGGCTATCCGAATGCCGTGTTGAAGGAAGTCACGGCCGACGGGGTTGCGGCCGATATTGTCGAGGGGAGGGCTGCAGCATGACGATGGCACTTTCCCCAACACCAGGCGATACGTCCCCTGGTTATCCGGAGGTTTCTTTTGGCTACACAGCCGATAGCCTGCTCGCCGCTCTTGTCAGCGAGCACGCCTTTGCCATGGTTCCCGCCCGCGACGGTCGACATTATCTTGTCACCGGTTGGCGTATCCGCCGGCCAATGCCCGAATGGACGCGGGACGACTTCTACGGCCATTCCGGTGAGCTTGCCGACGAGGCAGCCTTCAGGGCCAGGGTTCTGGAACTGGCTGAGCATTGTCGCGAGACAATTGCGCTGGACCGGCGCGAAGACCGATCCAGGGTGAGCACGCCTTGGGGACCATCGCAGGGTGCAACCATCTATGCCAATGGTGTCGTGTTCCACTCAACTGCCGGCCATGGCGGCTTTCTCCTATCAGCCGACCGCAGCAGCAAGGTCCATCGGTCGCTTCGCGTCACCGGCGGGGCCTATGAGGAGGATGAGGCCTGGGCGATCGTTGCCTTCACGTTTCCGGACCTGTTCACCGGCTTCGAGCGGCGGTGTGCCGAACGCACGATCAAGGACAGTTTTCCGGGCGCCTGGGAAGCCATCACCGGCAACGCCCTTGAACCCGGCGAATCCAGGAAGAAGGATGAGCGTGCTTTCTTCGACAAGCATGCTCATGACTGGATCGTGGTGTCGGCGATCTTCTCCGGTTACCAAGCCGGATTCACGGAGGTTATTGCGACACTGGGTGGCAAACGCGGGCCAGGCACCGAGGAACGACGTTTTCTGGTCCCGTCGGAGGAATATTGTGTCGACCGCTTCGGCTTTGTCATCGATCCAGAGCGCCACGCCGTCTATGGCGGACCGTCCAGCTTCGTTGGCTGGCAGGGGAGGACAGCGTGATGGTCCCGCAAGATCGCCGCACCCAGCTCCTGCGCATGGAGGAGGCTCGCCGGCAGACCCAGCGCCAGCTCGACATAATCGACCGGCATACCGCCCGGTGCATGACCGCCCTGATACCGCAATTGCATCCCCGCCAGGCCACGTATCGGCGGGGCAGACCGCCTGACCCCGGCGCATTCCTCGAACGATATCGGGCCAACCTCGCTGCCATTACCACCGAGCGTCAACCGGAGATCGACGCCCTGTCGCGCAAGCTGGCACGACAGGACACGGCCATCGCGATGTTGCGGGAGCGGCTTCAATCTGGGGCGCTGTGCGCGTGATCCGGAATGGCGGTAGCGTCAGCAGCCGGAGATCGAACCACGGCATCGGTGCCGGTTGCGTCCGTGTTGAGCAGACGGCCATCGTCACCCGGTCGACGCTTGCGTTGGTGTTGCGAGTCGTGGGGCATGATGGGGGGCGGGTCGAACAGGGGCGCTTCCTTCCGCATGCCGGTGTCAGTGACTTTTCCCTTGGTCGTTCTTCTCGGCGGGTTTGCTGCGGTCTGAACCGGCGGCTGGCCCCTTCAAGGCCGCTATCGCGCCGCGGAGCGGCCGGAACGCAGCCGATCTCGCCAAGGCTGGCCCGCGCCCCGCGCAGGGACCAGTAAAGAACTGGCCCCCGCTAGTGCGCAAACCAACCTCGCTCGCCTGGCGGGTTCCGGACCTTGAAGCGTCCAGCTTCCGCCGGTTCCTTTTGACCGCACCCGCAGGAAAGAACGGCCAAGGGCCGGATCACCTGAAGGGCATCGCTAGAAAGGTAAGCTCAATGTCCAGTTCAACCCGCTCCTCCAAGCCCAAGGCCCGCGTTGTCCCGCTCCGCAAGGGCACCACCCTCGAAATGGTCCGGCTCTGCTGTCCCGACGCCGCCCAGTCCACGCTTATCGCCGAAAGCTTCGGCCTTCCCGTCCTCGACAGCGATGGCATTCGTGACCTTCACGAAAAGCTCATCATCGAGACGGCCGATGCCCTAAGCGAGGGTCTGGGCGAACGGGCCATGCAGATCCATCTGCAGCGCATCATCGGCGCCTTCGTCGGGTCGGCTCATGGCGCCGGCCAGTTCTACAGCCGGGCCGTTACCGAAGCCCGCGATGCCACGGCCAAGGCCGCAAATGACACCCGCGACGAAGACCGCGACGGGCCTGTCGGTTTCGACAGCGCTGCCCAGCGTAAGCGCGAGTTCGCAGCCGACATGGGCGTCCAGTCGCACGCCCTGCGCATGGCAGCCGAAGGCGCGGTTGCCGCCTACGAGCACGTCGTTGGCGAAAAGTGGAAGCCCTTCGAGCGCACGATAGAAAACCCCGGCCAGAGCGTCGACCGCAAGGCGGCCGACCTCCAGATGGCAGCCCTTGGATAGGTCGCCTTGGGGCGGAGCTTCGGCTCCGCCCTTCGTCATGTGCAACCAAGTCAACGGCTACCTGCGACCGGCGTGTCAATCGGCGTCGATGGCCAAGCCGGCAAACAGGTCCTCCCCACCGTTGTGCAACCGGGTGTGATGTTGCCTGCACAGCCATCTCACCTTGAGCGGGTCGCGATAATCATCATGGTGAGCATCCGTCTGGAGACTTCCGCAGACCTCGCATCCCTGCCTGGTCAGTTCGCCGCTTTTGAGCGCGCGCTGGACCGTCAGGTGCGCTCGATACTTTTCGGCATTTTGTCGTCGCCAGTTGGCTTGCCTAGTGTCCGTCTTGAGATTGAGCTCGCTCATGCTCGCCTCCATTGCTTCCGGCAGCATAGGTGAGTCGCGCTCTTTTTGCGCGGGCACCTCAATGTTCGGCTTTTGGAGTGAAGCACACTTACCGCTGTGCCTTGCGCCAGCCAGCGGTAAGTGCTGCATCTTCGGAACAGAACCAGCGTTCGCCCTTCGATTCCGAGATTTTCGTGCGGTCATAGAATTTCTGGCCCGGCATGTGGTAGATGCGCTCGCCCTTACGGCTGATATTACCTTTGATGTTGCAGGCGGCTGATTGCCCGACGATGGCAAAGCTGGGGCTCTGAATTACCTCTGACGGTGCAGTCTGATCCCGCTGGGCCGCGCGCCAGTCCCAGGGTTTTTGGAATTCTCCCTGCCAGACGCCGCGTCGCGCCTCCCGTGCTGAAGCCTCCAGCGCTGCAAAGGCACCGTTCGAGTATCGTGGCCAATCCAGCGCGCTCCCGTTTGCGACGAGCCATTCCTGAACCGACTGGCCATCGGCCCGGGTGCAATTGCCGACAAACCGGCCATACTGATCCCAATCGACAAACCGGCAAGACGCCGGGCGAGAGGTGGCGAGGAATTTGTCGAGCGCATTAGCGGCCTCGCGGCCGCACGCGTAGGATTTTCCCGAAGCGTTCTGGCAACGCTGGGCACTTTCGGGGGCATCGATGCCGTTGAACCGGATACGCTGGCCAGCGATTTCGATGGTGTCGCCGTCGATCACCGAGGCGCGGCCGACAAGGGTCTGGTCGGCCGCAGTAGCTGACAGTGTCGTGATCGAGGGCATCTTTGCGCTGAAAAAAGCCCAGCCGCGCTCGGCAAAATTGGCGGTGGCAATCACCATCAGAACAACGCCGATCAGCAGCAGCCTATAGATGAGGTGAGGCAGCCTGCGCCGCCGTTTTCCGCGCCGATAGCGCGGGTATTTTACAACCCTGCCCATAGGCGGAATTAAGCACGGGCGACGTAAACATGGAAATAAGGGCCGGTGTAAATCTGTCTCGATTTCCAGCACAGGTCACTTGATGCCGAGATCAATGCTGCATTCTTCTCACGGTGGTTGGAGCCGCTGCCGCAGATGACGAGCGCAAGTGTCGATACTCGACATCAAAGTGCCGTCGCGCTCACGCTGGCGCTCATCCTATTCCATGACCTCGGCGATATAGTCGAGGATGGCAGCAATCTGATTCGGCGATGCCTTGAACACGGGCATCCCTGGATGGCCAGTATTGATGGCATCGACGAAGGTTTCCTCCAATGCGTCGATGGGATACCGCTCTGACAGCGTCCGAAATGGTGGAGCTTGCGGATTTGGGCTTGCTCCTTCGGGGCCGATTGCATGGCAGCGACTGCAATATTGCGTCACCAGCGTTCGGCCGCGCTCGACGCTGTCCTGCGCAAAGGCACCCGTCGTGTCATACCTACTCCAACCATTGCCGCGACCAACCGCATACAAAAATCTCGCAATTTTCCAGCGCCTTATGTGCGGTAGCGTTGCCGTGTCTTCACGGTTCTATCCTCGTCTGTCATCGGAGAGCAATCCGCAACACCGCACCTCTGAGACGCCGATCCGGATGGCGCTCCGGCTCACGCCGTACCGCTGGCAGATGCGGTCGCGCAGGGGGGGTGCAGGAGTTGATCCTGCTGTTCAGGCTGAAGTCTCTTACCTCGTCGAGCTGACGCTGGCCATGGATGATCATGGTACTGACGCCGGACAATCGGCTTTAAATCCAGCTTCTTCTTGGTGCGACCCGATCGTGACAGCCACAGGGCACTGACCCGGCAAGCAGCCCAATCCGCTCTCTTTCGATGGCATGGTGCGGCTGCGGATCTTCCACGATCAACCCGCGAGGGGTCGGCTAGCAAGCTGCCGCCGCTTGACTACGTCTTCGCGGTGATCGCGCCCGCCGCCGCACACTGACGGAGCCATCGAGCGGGATTGGCCCGCTCCCAAGATGGAGCCCTTCAATGGCACACGATCTCTCCCTCGCACAACAGCACGCCTGGAACCTCGCCCGCTCGCTGATGACCCCGGTCATCCTATTCCAGTCCGACGACCAATACGGTGTCCTGCCTGCCGACGAGATTGACGACGGTGAGGTCACTCCATTGATCGAATACGACCCCTACAGCGGCGCACGGCCGGTTCACTGAACTGGCAATCTTTCCGATCCCAACCTGGCGGCGCGCCACGCGCCGCCTCCTTTTCTTGCCGATGCCCGCTCGCAGCCCCGTTTCGTCCGTGGTCCTGGCGGAGCCAGGCGTCCGCGCAACGGCTTTTGCCGTCCTTCACTTCGTTTCGGCCCTGGAGCCCATCCCATCACACAGACGCGATGGATGTCTGGAGGGTGCGCGGCCGGCCTTTTGGCTCCGCCTTCGAGAACCCCGTGACGGGGTCGCGATCGGCGCGGTCTCGAGGATGGAGTTTTGAGAAGATGAACAGGAAAGAAAACAAACCCCGTATGGATATCTATGCGCGCATCACGGAAAAGATCGTCGCCGATCTGGAGAAGGGAGTACGCCCCTGGATGCAACCCTGGGATTCAGGCAATGCCGCCGGCCGCGTGACCCGGCCGCTGCGGCATAACGGTTTGCCGTATTCCGGCATGAATGTGCTGCTGTTGTGGTCGGAAGCCATGGCGCGTGGTTATGGTTCCGCCATGTGGATGACGTTCAAGCAGGCACTCGAGCTTGGCGGCGCGGTTCGTAAGGGCGAAACCGGCACGATGGTTGTGTTCGCGAGCCGCTTCACCAAGACAGAAGCCGATACTTCCGGCCAGGAACAGGATCGCGAGATCCCCTTCCTGAAGGCGTATCCGGTTTTCAACGTCGCCCAGATCGATGGGCTGCCGGATCACTATTACGGCCACGCTAAGCCTGTCAGCGATCCGGTCGAGAGGATCGAGCATGCCGACCGGTTTTTCGCCAATACCGGTGCGATCATCCGGCATGGCGGCGATCGTGCCTATTATGCGCCGGCCAGCGATCACATCCAGATGCCGCCGTTCGAGACGTTTCGAGATGCCGAATCCTACGTCGGCATCCTGAGTCATGAGGCAACCCATTGGACAGCGGCGGCGCATCGCGTCAACCGCGACCTCCGTCGCTATGCCAAGGACAAAAGCGAACGGGCGCGCGAAGAGCTGATCGCGGAACTCGGAAGCTGCTTTCTCTGCGCCGATCTCGGTATCGTGCCGGAACTGGAGCCACGTCCAGATCATGCAAGCTACCTCGGCTCCTGGTTAAAAGTGCTCGCCGAAGACAAGAGGGCAATCTTTTCGGCTGCGGCGCATGCACAGCGTGCCATTGCTTTCCTGCATGGCCTGCAGCCGCAGGCCGACCAGGAGCGCAAGGCCGCCTGATGCTTTACGCTCCGAATATCGAAGGGGACGGCGAGGTGCCGTCTTCGCTCCGTCTTCATTGTTCTCAGCCTCGCAGCCGGTGTACAAGACGACTACGCTCGCACTGATGGCTGCCCATAATCATTTCGGGCAGTTGGACTGCGTGATTTGCCCCTGCACCATTCGCGCCCATCCGCCACGCCTCAAGAGAGGGGCATCCTACGAATTACGTTGTTTTCTCTGGAAGTTGTCATTCAATCGCATTACATTGCTCGCGAACGATAGGAGATATCCATGGCGACGAATGCGCTCGTGCAGACACGTATCGATTCCGGCATCAGGGACCGCGCCGCAACCGTGCTTGAAGGAATGGGGCTGACGGTTTCCGATGCGGTGCGCATCTTGCTGACGCGTACCGCCAATGAAGGCGCCCTGCCGCTGGAACTGGTCAGCAACAGCGAGGCTCACGATGCCTGGTTTCGCGCCAAGGTGATGCAGGCGCTCGAAGATACAAGACCGGACTCCAGCGCCGAGGATGTCGAGGCGCATTTCGCATCACGACATGAGGCCGCGCTGCGCAAGGTCGGCGCAACAAAATCATGAGGCTTACGTGGTCGGCATTCGCGCTTGCTGATCGCGACGCCGTCTTCATGCACATCGAAGCCGACAGTCCGCGTGCGGCGATCGCCGTTGACGAGCATATTGCGAGGCGGTGCTTCGCCTGGTCAAGTTTCCCGAAAGCGGCCGACCCGGGCGGGTGCCTGGCACGCGCGAACTGGTCATTCCCCGAACGCCCTATGTTGCGGCTTATGCCCTGGCCCCAGATCGCATTCGCATCCTGCGTGTGCTCCACGGAGCCCAGATGTGGCCGGATGACTTTTCTTCCGACTAGCTGCCGCGACACAACCACATGAACCGTACCCCTCGGGCGTTGATTCCAGCTGAAGCGGGGGCCTGGCGTGCGACAGCCGACCGCCTTCCTCTGCATCATCACTATGTCCGCAGTCTGGGTTCAACGCCGGGTCAGCCTGACGTGTGAGGTCTAGCAGTACCTTGCGGACCTGCCACGGCGTCTCCGCCCCGATACCGGTGTGAGGGGATGTTGACACGATCCTGCCTGACTGGCTTGGCGAAAGCGTGCGAACTGCCAGTCGCCGGGATGGTTCTCAATCGAACCGATCGCTGTCTCGTGGTTATGAGGCCGACAATGCAACGCCGGCCTTCATTCCGGTTACCGCAAAAGCCACGTCCATCTGCGTCCTCGATGTGACTGGTCTGACCGAAGGACGAGCCCGCTCAAGCGGTCTCTCGATCTTGTCCCGGCAACGGCCTTGGCGACTTTCTTCCCCTGCGAACTGCGTTCGCATTCCTCGCGAGCCAAGAAAGTCTCTTCCGGCCGCCTTCCACTTCGTTCCAGCCCCTGGCGGGGTGCCGGTCGATCGCCTCCGGTCCGTCGACCGTCATCGAGGTCGCGATAGGCGCGGCCCGAGCAACAGAGGAATGAGACACATGGCTACCATCGGCACCTTCGCTTCCACGGGTAACGGGTTCACCGGTTCGATCAAGACCCTTAACCTCAACGTCAAGGCCAAGCTGGTCCGCGTCGAGAACCCCTCCGACAAGGGACCGCACTTTCGCATCTTCGCAGCAGCTAATGTCGAGCTCGGAGCCGCGTGGCAAAAAGTCTCCGCCGAGGGCCGCGACTACCTCTCGGTCAAGCTGGACGACCCGAGCTTCCCCGCTCCGATCTACGCCACCCTGATCGAGGTGGAAGGCGAGGAAGGTCTCCAGCTGATCTGGTCCCGCCCGAACCGGGACTGAGCACTCCAGCAAGAGGACCCCGCCACCGGGCGGGGTTCCTCGTGCGAATGGAGAAGCCGGAACCAGGCATCGAGCCTGCTTCCGGCTTTTCTGGCGCCAACCGGATGGGGTGGGGTCTGCTCAGATCGTCCAAGCCTGCCATGCCGCACCGAAGGCCTCAAGGACAAGCGGTACCCCCAAAATGCTGCCGCATTTCGGCTCCCCCACTCGCCGGCTCCGCCGGTCGCTGCGCGCTCCTTGACCCCTCCGGCCCACCATGACCGCCGGTGTCGTCTTTCAGCAACGTCAAGGAGACGAACATGTCGATCGATCAACACATAGAGGAACTGCGCGCCGAACTGCGGAACGCCGTCTACCGCGACGAGCGCCGCGAAACCGAGGCCGCTCTGGAGCTCGCCCTTGCCGAGCGCGAGGTGATGCTTGCGGAAGCCCACGGCGAAGTCAGCGCCGAGCCTCCCTTCTAGGGAGGTTTTCATCAGCGCCGCATCGGTTGCGAGCGGCGCTGATCGATCCGCCGGATGCGGCCATACAAGCTTCGGCTTTCCCGACTCAGCCGTTGAGGGCATCCTTGATCGCTTTTGCCGGCGTGAAGGTCAGCTTCTTCGAGGCCGCGATCTTGATCGTTGCCCCCGTCGATGGGTTGCGGCCGTCGCGTGCCAGGGTTTCTTTCACCTTGAATTTCCCGAATCCAGGCAAGCTTGTTTCCGCACCGCCCGCAGCGGCTTCGGCGATCTGTTTGAACACGCTGTCGACGATGTTTTTGGCCTGCACCTTTGTCAGGTTGTTGTCGGTTGCGATCTTATCGGCAATCTCATTGGCAGTTGTCATGAATGCTGGCTCCTTGGTGTTGTTACCAGCTACTCTGTGGCATGCAATGTCACGATGGCGGTAGGGCGCGCATGACGCGCCGGATCGAAATCCCCGGAAAACTGCAGGTTTTGAGGCGAGGTTTGTCTATTTAGCGATGTAGCCGCGCTTGCCCTTGCTACGCGCCAGTTGCGCAAACGCTTTGTCGGCGTCCACGTTCTCATCGAACGTCTGCATCATGGCCTGGCCGTGCGCGCCAATGCGGCCCCAGTTGCGGATTACGGAAGCACCGCCGAATAACGTTGGCTGGATGGAGAGCAGGTAGAAGCGCCGCATGTTTTGCGCAGTGTCGATACGGCGGAGGTAAAGCGGTTCCGTGTCAGATTTCGGCATGGGCGGATTCTCGCTTCCTGTGGAAGCAAGGTCCAACGACTTCGTTGAATCGATCATGCCTGACCGATTCAGGATGGTGATGCGTCAGCGATCACCATTGCGGAGCTGGATCCCGGTGATTGGCCGTCAGCACCGGTGCGATATTGGCGGAATGCGCTATTCAGGTGGTAAAGGCTGATCAAAGAAGGCAAGGCCGGTGTCGGTCAGTGAAAGCGCCCGCCGGCTGCCCGCGGTCATTACGGGGTACAGAATCTCCGCCAAGCCAAGATCGAGAAGTTTTCTCACTCGCCGCCAGGGCATATCCAGTTCCTCGCCTCGAGCAATCGCCTCAAGATCACCTACGATGGCAGCGTGTTGACCTGCCGAGAAAAGCCGGACGGCAGGTTGGGATGGCGCGATCTCCACCGTGTGATTCGATGATCTCTGATGGATCGGTTCCGGCAATGCGCGTTCCCTTCCCACAAACTCAGAATTAATCGCCATTGACCACGCAATTCGTCCGGATCGAACCTTCGCGGTGGTCGAACCACTCGGTGTTCCCGACCCCATCCGACCCCGCAGCGATAACAGCCATGATGATCAAAGGTGCTCCGAGCGACATCATGTCTTCATTACCGTATGAAACCTGTTCTCGCCGACGATCGAGCGCATGTCCTCGCGCCGAAACCAGATGGCGCGTCCACAGCGCAGCGGCGCATTGCCGGCGGTAAAGACGATCTGTTCGTCGAGACGCATGCGCATGACCTCATGCGGAAGGATCAACCGACGACTCGAAAGTTGCTTCGATCGCGCGCTTGACGATCCCCGCATGCCGGACGATCGGTTGGTTTGGTCAACCTCCACGGTGGTGTCGCCGCACCTCTTTGAGATGTAGTCGGCCGTGTCCGGGTCGTTGATCGCCGAGAACGAGATCCAGGATGCTGACTCGAACCATT
>MKRZ01000135.1:43673-95769 GCA_001897075.1 Mesorhizobium sp. 61-13
CCATAGGCTTCGCGCATCTGGCCGATCGATTGGAAGATCAGGGTCAGCATGATGCCGTATTTGCGGCCTGCGTCGCGCGCTGTTTCGAGGATGCGCAGATAGCCGAGACGAGCGACTTCATCGAGCAGGAACAGCGTCCGGCCCGTGACCTCGCCATTGCGGTTGTAAATCGCGTTGAGCAACGAGCCGATGACGACGCGCGCCAAACCCGGATGCGCCTCAAGCACCTTCAAATCGAGCGCGATGAAGATGTCGGTATCGCCTTTGGTGAGGTCGTCGGTGGAGAAGCTGTCGCCTGAGATGAGGCGGGCATAGTTCGGATAGGAGAGCCAATGCGTTTCCTTGACCGCGTTGGCATAAACGCCGGAAAATGTCTCCGGCGTCATATTGACGAAGACGGCCACGTTCTCGCGCACGAATTCCGATCCCGATTGCTCGTGGATGCGCGTCAGTCGCTCACGCAGCTTCGGCTCCGGCTCCGAGAGATTTGCCCGAACGCGGCGCAATGTCTGGTCTTTTTCCTCGATGTGCCCAGACAGGCAAACGTCCGCGATCAACGCGGTGAGGAGCTGCATCGCGGAGGCGCGGAAAAAGTCGTCGCGAGAGGATGCCGCTCGTGCGTTGTCGGTCATGATCCAGGTCGCAACGGCGACAATGTCCTCCTCCTTTGTACCGCCGAAGCGCCCGATCCAGTCGAGCGCGTTGAAGCCGACCGCGGGATTGGCGGGATCGAGTACGATCACCTTGCGCCCGGCCCGACGCCGATGATCGAGGACCATCGGCGCAACCTCGCTTGACGGATCGAGCACGACCAGGCTGCCGCCCCATTTGAGCGCCGTCGGGACCGTCACCGAGGTTGTCTTGAAGCCGCCCGAACCTGCGAAGACGATGCCATGCGAGGAGCCGAACGATCCCTCGAAGCAGAGTAAGGGAGACCGCCCGCCGGCCCCCCATGTCTCCCGCGCATCCGCGCGGAACGCGATCTCGGCCACGCTGTCGCGGTCGACGCGGTAGCGCTCACCGACGACAACACCGCCGGTGTCGGGAAAGAGCTTGGCGGCCTCTGGCATGCCCATGAAGTCTGTCTCGCCATGGATTGCGCGCTTACCATGAACGCGGCGAGGCGAGGCGCTGGTGAAGGCGGCATTTCCCCTCAGCGCGACGCGCAACGCGAAGCCCCAGGTGATGAGCGCCAGGAGGGCGCCGATCATGGTGGAAGGATCGAGATAGGAAACTACCGATTGGTCGGCAGGCACCTTGCCGAAGAGTAACATGAGACGGAACGTCTCGCGCACCATCGCCACCGTGACGACAAGCCCGCTGCCGATCATGACACCAGCGCCGGCGAACCTGATATTTGCCGCGCCGTTGGCGGTGAACAGAAAGATCACGCCCATCATCGCGGCAGACGCATAGGGCAAGGCAAGACCGATACGGCCAAGCAGCAGCTTTGCGTGCTCGGTCGATCCGAACGGCGCAAGCCAGTACTCGATTCCAGCCATGCCGATCGCGGTCACTGTCATCAGCACCGCAGGGACGGCGGCGAGAAAAAGCCTATTCGCCGTCACGACCGAATGCCTCCACGCCGATCGAGGTCAGCCGCAAGCGCTCCGCCTCGTTGTTCTTCAGACGCTGGGCCCCTTCGAGCAACAGGCCAAGCAGCAGAGCGCGCTTCTCGTAACGCAGCCCGACCTTTACGATCAGGCCGCCGAGCTCGATCTTCTCGCGTGTGTCCTTCTTGCGCGCGTCGCTGGTTGCGGTCCGGTCCATGCGCTCAAGCCTCGCCAGAGCCGCCCGCATCCGCGCTAGACGTGACCGCCGCGCTCTGCGCGCCGGCACCGCCGCTGGCGCCTGCATTCTTCTTCCCGGTCGGCTTTCTTTGGTCAGCGCGAAACCGCGCGGCGAGTTCCTCGAACGCGACAAGGAGCTCGGTGTCCTCGACCACGATCTCGCCAATCCCTGCCTTCAGCGCAATCCGGCCGATGCGCTCGGCCTCGCGCGTCTCGGAATGCTTCAACTGCTCCTGAAGGCGAGCGATTTCTTCCCTGATACGTGATGAGGGCTTCTTCATCGGGTTGCTTCTCCGGTTGGTCCTGGCGTGACTTTGTCCGTGCCAGACTTGCCCGGAGGGCTGTCATAGGAAAGGTGCAAAATTGCACGTCGGCAAGGCCGACACTTTCGTTGATCATCCCGGCCGATCCGAAGGAACGGTTCCAAGGGCGCAATTATACGTCGCTGGTGCGACGTGCTGCTCAGTGGCAGGACAGGCCACCGCTCCCGAAGAATTGTGGTTCGCAATCGGGAGCGTCGTCACCGTGGCCATCGCGCATTTTTCCGTCAGCATCGTTAGCCGCGGCGACGGCCGCAGCGCGGTGCTGTCGGCGGCGTACCGCCATTGCGCGAAGATGGAGTTCGAGCGTGAGGCGCGCTCGGTCGATTATTCGCGCAAGCAGGGGCTTGTGCATGAGGAATTCCTGGTTCCCGCCGATGAGCCCCAATGGGTGCGGTTGCTGATCGCGGACCGCTCGGTCGCCGGTGCTTCGGAAGCCTTCTGGAACAGCGTCGAAGCTTTCGAAAAGCGTTCCGATGCTCAACTCGCCAAGGATCTTACCATTGCCCTGCCGCTGGAGTTATCGCCCGCGCAGAACATCGCGTTGGTTCACGACTTCGTCGAGCGTCAGATCTTGTCGAAGGGCATGGTTGCGGACTGGGTCTATCACGACAATCCGGGCAATCCGCATATCCATCTGATGATGACATTGCGGCCGCTGACCGAAGATGGGTTTGGCGCAAAGAAGGTTGCGGTCCTCGCCGAGGATGGGCGGCCGCTCAGGACGAAGGAAGGGAAGATCGTCTATGAGCTTTGGGCTGGCGGAGCCGACGACTTCAACGCGTTCCGCGACGCCTGGTTCGAGCGGCAGAACCATCATCTCGCGATCAATGGGATCGATCTGCGCATCGATGGACGCTCCTACGAGAAGCAGGGCATCGGTCTCGTCCCTACCATCCATCTCGGCGTCGGTACCAAGGCGATCGAGCGCAAAGCGGCAGACCAGGGGGGGAAGCCCTCGCTTGAAAGGATCGAGCTGCAGGAAGAGCGGCGCAGAGAAAATACTCGCCGCATCATGGCGCAGCCGGAGATCGTTCTCGACCTGATTACGAGAGAAAGAAGCGTCTTCGACGAGCGCGACGTCGCGAAGGTGCTGTATCGCTATATCGACGATGCTGGAATCTTCCAGCAGTTGATGGCGCGCATCCTCCAGAACCAGCAAGTGCTGCGCCTGCAACGCGACACGATCGAGTTCGCAACGGGAAAGAGGATGCCTTCCCGTTATACAACACGGGAGTTGATCCGGCTCGAAGCGGAGATGGCACGGCAGGCGATGTGGCTGTCGAGCCGGAAGTCGCATGGTGTTTCAGGGCAGGTACTGGAGAAAACGTTCCAGAGCCATGCGCGGCTTTCCGAAGAGCAGCGGATGGCCATTGAGCATGTCGCTGGCCCTGTTCAGATCGCAGCCGTCGTCGGCCGGGCGGGCGCTGGCAAGACCACGATGATGAAGGCCGCGCGCGAGGCGTGGGAGCTCGCCGGCTACCGGGTCGTTGGCGCAGCACTTGCCGGCAAGGCCGCCGAGGGGCTTGAGAAAGAAGCCGGCATCGCCAGCCGCACACTCGCTTCATGGGAACTGCGCTGGAGCAAGGGCCGTGACCTGCTCGATGGCAAGACCGTATTCGTCATGGACGAGGCCGGCATGGTCGCCTCGAAACAGATGGCGGGCTTCGTCGACGCTGTCGTCAGGGCTGGCGCCAAACTCGTGCTTGTCGGCGATCCGGAACAGTTGCAACCGATCGAGGCGGGCGCGGCCTTCCGGGCGATCGTCGATCGCATCGGCTATGCGGAACTCGAGACGATCTATCGCCAGCGCGAAGACTGGATGAGGCAGGCCTCGCTTGATCTTGCGCGCGGCAATGTCGACCGGGCACTGTCGGCTTACCTCGAGCAGGGCAGGGTTCTCGGATCGCCACTCAAGGCCGATGCCGTTGAAAACCTGATCTCCGATTGGAACCGCGACTACGATCCGGCGAAATCCATGCTGATGCTGGCGCATCTGCGCCGTGATGTGCGCATGCTCAACGTCATGGCGCGCGAGAAGCTTGTGGAACGTGATCTCGTCGGGGAGGGTCATGCCTTCAAAACTGCCGACGGTGTCCGTCATTTCGACAGGGGTGACCAAATCGTCTTCCTAAAAAACGACGGTTCGCTGGGCGTCAAGAACGGCATGATCGGCCGTGTCGTCGAGGCCGGTCCGAACCGGGTCCTCGCCATCGTGGGCGAGGGCGATCAGCGCCGTTCTGTCACGGTCGAACAATGTTTCTACAGCAATCTCGATCACGGCTACGCAACGACGGTCCACAAGTCGCAGGGCGCCACCGTCGACAAGGTGAAGGTGCTGGCTTCACTCTCCCTGGATCGGCACCTGACCTATGTTGCGATGACGCGGCATCGCGAGGATCTGCACCTTTATTACGGCCGCCGCTCCTTCGCCTTCAACGGCGGATTGGCGAAGGTTCTTTCCAGGAAGAATGCCAAGGAAACCACGCTGGATTACGAGCGCGGCACGCTCTACCGCCAGGCGCTCGCCTTTGCGGAAAATCGTGGATTGCACATCGTCCAGGTTGCTCGGACGATGGTGCGGGACCGGCTCGACTGGACGCTGCGGCAAAAGCGAAGGATCGCCGATCTGGGGGCCCGACTTCGCGTCACGGGCGAACGTCTCGGCCTGCTGCAATCGCCGCCTACGCAAACAAGAAAGGAGGCCCGCCCAATGGTCGCCGGCGTGACGATGTTCCCCAATTCCGTGAACGATGCCGTTGGGCAAAGGCTCGACGCCGATCCCGCTTTGAAGAAACAATGGGAAGAGGTGTCAATCCGTTTCCGCTATGTGTTTGCCGATCCCGAGACGGCGTTTCGGGCGATGAACTTCGATATCGTCCTCGCCGACAAGGACGCTGCCCGCCAGACTCTTCAGAGGCTTACGTCTGATCCCGCTTCCATCGGCCCGCTCAAGGGCAAGACGGGAATCCTGTCCAGCAAGTCGGACCGGGAAGCGCGGCGTGTGGCCGAAATTAACGTGCCGGCGCTCAAGCGAGATATCGAGCGATATGTCGAAATGCGAGTGCGCGCGATGCGGCGGATCGAGGCGGAAGAGAAGGCGCTCAGACATCGGGTCGCGATCGACATTCCCGCACTCTCGCCAGCTGCCCGCACGGTGCTCGAGCGGGTTCGCGACGCGATCGACCGCAACGATCTGCCGGCAGCGCTGGGATATGCGCTCAGCGACCGCGAGGTAAAGCTGGAAATCGACGGTTTCAACAAGGCGGTTGCGGAACGGTTTGGAGAACGCAGCCTGCTTGCTAGCGCCGCGCGTGAACCGTCCGGCAAGCTCTTCGACAAATTGGCCGACGGTCTCCAGCCGCAAGAGCGCGAACGCCTCAAGGATGCCTGGCCGGTGATGCGCACCGCCCAGCAACTTGCCGCCCATGAGCGCACGACCGCAACGCTGAAACAGGTCGAGGACCTTCGGCTTTCGCAGCGCCAGAACCCGGTGATGAAGCAATGACGCGGCGCGGTCTCATTGTGTGGATTGGTGTCTCGGCCACTGCAATTCTCAGTACGTCCATCATCGCGCTGGTTGGCGGTTACCGGCTGAACATGACGCCGAGCGAGGCGATCGGCCTTTGGCGCATCAAGGAGCTTCATCGACCAGTCGCGGTTGGTGATCTTGTCTTCGTCTGCCCGCCACCGAGCGCGCGATTCCTGGGCGCGCGGGAACGCGGATACCTCCGCTATGGTCTGTGCGCCGGTGGCCTTGCGCCGCTCATCAAGACCGTCGCGGCACTTCCCGGCCAGCATGTTGAAATTGGTGCGGATGTCGCTATCGACGGTCAACCGATCCCGGCATCTGATGTCCGTGCGACGGACGGTGCGGGCAGGTCGCTTCGACCCTTCGCCGGCGGCATCGTTCCGCCAGACTACTTGTTTCTCCACTCATCCTTTGCGAGCTCCTATGATTCCCGATACTTCGGACCGCTGCCGGCGTCCGGCCTTCTCGGCTCGGCCCGCCCGGTCCTCACCTTCGATCCATGACCGCTGGCCTGCGACGCTTCTGGTCCTCCTCGCAACCGCCGCCGGAATGATTGGCTGGAGCGGCCACGAGCTTGCCCTTCCGGTCGCCATGATCTTCCCGGCCCTCTGGGCGCTGTCACCGTCGCGTCTGGTTGCGAGCTTGGTATCGGCCGGATACTTCCTCGCCGCCTCGCGTGGCCTGCCGCAGGGCGTGGCGAACTTCTATGCTGCCGATCTCTGGCCAGGCCTCCTGCTCTGGCTGGCAGCCTCGGTATTCTTCGTTGGTGTACATGCAGCGCTCTGGGCGAAGGAACCAGGAAGATGGCTTTCGGGAAGGGGCGTGGCGGTGCGCTATCTGGTGGTAGCAGCGCTCATGGCACTGCCGCCGTTCGGCATCGCCGGTTGGGCGCTACCATTGACGGCAGCGGGCGTGCTGTTTCCGGGATGGGGATGGTGGGGTCTTGCTGCGACCGCGGTTGGCCTCATGACGATGACCTCACGGTATTGGTCGATAGCGGCCATCGTCCTGGGAGGTTTCTGGCTCTGGTCCGCCGCGACGTGGACGCCGCCAAAACTCCCCGCGGGATGGAAAGGCATCGACCTTGATCTGGGACAAAGCCTTGGGCGGGATGGATCGCTCGAGCATCACCAGGAGCTGATCGCGGCCGCGCGCGTGGCCGCAACCGGTAGCACGCGCTTCATCGTGCTTCCGGAAAGCGTACTCGGCTTCTGGACGCCGACCGTTTCGCGCCACTGGCAGGAGGGCCTGCGCGATCTTGATGTCACCGTGCTCGCCGGTGCGGCCGTCATCGACGCAGGTGGCTACGACAACGTGCTGGTGGCGATCTCGGCCGACAAGGCATCCGTACTCTACCGTGAGCGCATGCCGGTGCCGGTTTCGATGTGGCAACCCTGGCGCGCCTGGTTTGGAGATACAGGTGGTGCGCGTGCGCACTTCTTCGCCAATCCGGTTGTCGAGGTCAGGGGGAAAAAGATCGCGACACTGATCTGCTATGAGCAGCTCATCATCTGGCCGGTACTCCAGTCGATGCTGCATTCTCCCGACATCATCGTGGCGACCGGCAACGGCTGGTGGACGGCCGGAACCTCGATCATCGGGATCCAGAAAGCCAGCGTCGCCGCTTGGGCGAAGCTCTTCGGCCTGCCCATGGTCATGTCCTTCAACACATGAAGAAAGAGAATGCGGATGATTGAAGCTGCCCTCATTCAGCAATGCGCCGATCCGGGCCTCAAACCAGCGATTGTCGAGAAATTCATTCAGCGGGTTGGGTCGCAGAACCCACTGACAGTCACGATCCGATCCGGCAACCGCGTCGTGCTGGTGCCTAAACCCGCCACGCCTGACGAGGCAATGACGCTCATCCGCCAGCATGTCGGCCGCAACACCGTGCGGGTCGGGATCACGCAGTACCCGGCCGGTCTCGGCGTAGTCGAGGCGGGGGAACTGAAGCCAGATATCATCGACGCGTGCGAAAACATCCGCATGGGCACGGCGCTCTTCGCCAGGGTCTATCGCATCGTCACCAAATGGTACGGCAACGCGGTCGAGGAGGCTTTCGACGACGCCATCATCGCTTGGCAGACCGGGTATTTCGAGGGGACGGCTGTGTTTCGCGCCGATGATCCGGGGGATGTCCCTTTTGACATGCCAACGTCGGAGAATCCGCCGAGCGAGGAAAATCCGAATCAGGACGAAGCGGTGGCAGAGGGAGCCGTCGGTCAGCCCAACGAGCGCGTTGGACAAGAAGACCCAAATGAGGCGGGCATCCGTGTCGATCTTTCGGGGATTGGCGCAGGGCGCCCTTAGAGACCGAAAGACCGGTCAACTGAGGTGCCCATCGGCATCCATTCTGCCGTGCAGGATCCGCACGACGATAAAGTGGTGGCTTCCACGCGATAGAAAAGGATGTGTGCGCCGACCGAGTATTTCAGGTAGCCGGCGCGCACCGTCGCTGTCCGCTCACGTTTTCGACCAGCGGCCAAGTCCTGACGGGCATCGCGGATGTCGTCCGTGTAGCGGTCGGCCTGATCAAGGCTCCAGTGTTCTACCGTATAGTCCCAGATGTGGTCCATATCGGCCTGAGCGGCTGGGGTCAGCAAAAGCTGCGTCATCGCGCCCCGGAACCGGAAACGGCGCGCTTACGGGCCTTGAACGCCTCGAAATCAAATTCCGTAGCTTGCCCGGACTCCTCGCCCGCGATGAGCGCTGCCTCAAGCGCCCTCACCTTTCCTTCGTGCTCCTCCAGCAGGCGTAAACCTGCGCGCACGACGTCGCTCGCCGAGCCGTAGCGCCCGCCCTCGACCTGGGTATCGATGAAAGTTGCAAAATGGTCGCCCAGAGGGATTGAGGTGTTTCGTGCCATATCAAGCACCTCCTTCTCGTTAATATGCCAACAATTGGTACAGCTACAACGGCGCGTGAATTCTCGCCGGTCGCGATGAGGGAATACCAGGGCGGGCCATTGCAGCTCGAATGGATCGAAGGAAACAAACGATAGGAATAGCATTTATCGACAACCACGGGAGGGATAGCACGAACGGATGTGGGGTCTCCTCTACGAGGAGGTATCATTCGTCGCGTATCCCGAAAATCTCATTCAGGACTAGCAGTTAGCCACGGTTGCAACTATAACCTTCGCGGGGCGGTACGCGCCGCCTTGGGGCGTTAGAACCCCTGAACACAGCGGCTGATGTCGACCGGATCGACATCGGATCCTCTGGCTTTTGGCCGGGGGCCTGCGACGTATGTCCAGGTACCTCGGTGCTAAAGGTCGTAGGGCCCGACTGTGTTCGGTGTTCTAAACCCCCGGCTTGGGGTCAAGGGAGGAAGTCAGCGGGGGCGAACCGCGGACAATATCCAAGGCGAAAACGGATGGAACATGACGATCGGTCGCGTGGCGAAACGGTGGAACTGAGACCCGTGATTGGCCTGACTCAAGGACTTTCGAAGTCCGATCTCGAGGTTTTGACCGTTGACGCAATCCTGCAGCATCGAAGACTCTCGGAAGAAGCGGAAGTCCTCTATCAGGCCCTTCCGGAGGAATCGCGGGCCGGCAGGGAATTCGGCGGCCCTAAACACCTCGAATATATTCGAGCCATGATTCACATGCATGCACAGATGGCGGTTCTTTCGTCACTACTCAATGTGCTTGGTTACACTCCGGCCGTTCACGAAATTAACTGAACGTCGCTTAGATTAGGTTTCGACGGATTGCGATCGCAGTAAGCTGGGTGATGTTGTAGACGCCAAATCTCTTCTTCGCATTCTCGAGGTTAATCCGGACGGTGTTATATTTGACACCTTCAATTTGGGCGATCTCCTCGGCGGTCTTACCGGCTTCGATCCAGCGCAGGTATTTTGCCTCCTTCGGCGTGAACAGCATCGTATCTTGGGCGGTTGGTTCAGTGCGAAGGAGCGTGATGCGGGAATGTAGTTGTCCGACAGCGGCGGCGGCGGAAACGGCATCAATATCTTGGTCGATGTGAGTGGCGGTCTTGTTTGAAGCCAACGTGAACATGGACATCGAGCCGTTTGGAGTGCGGATCGGAATCGTGACTCCGGACCGAATGCCAAAATCGGATGACGCGGAATACATGTCCTTTTGCTGCCTGGTTAGGAAGTTCTTGTCCTGCTCCCAGGACCAGATGAAAGCGCGTTGAGCTGTCTTTGCCTTTGAAACCACGGGATCAACTGCCTTGAAATTGTTTTCAAAGTAGACCCGCTGCCATTCCTGCTCATAGTTCGATACTGCATAGCTATGACCATTGCCGGCGTGGAAGAACGCAAATCGCCCAAAGCCCAGTTCTTCCGAGAGAGCAACCAGGGCCTCTTTCATTCCGTTTACGCCATGACCGATCGCGGTGACATCAGTCAGCTTTTGCAGCCAATGCTTCATTCGTTTCCTTTCCGACAGCCAACCTTGTCGTCTCGACACGGCAAGGGCCGAACTTGCTCGCAGCTTATCCCCCAGCATCACGGTTCGCGTTCTATCACGCGGAGCAAGTTTTCGAAGCCGGAAAAGGCAATTTCTTGGCTGGTTATGCGCAACAAGGTGCCCTGGGGTTTCACTTTTGCCCGCCAGAAGAATTTCGGCGCGCTGGCTGCACTCCATCGAGCATCGCATCAACTAGCAAGCTGGCAGGCAGCCGCGGACATCTCGCCGGGGCAGGAATATCGGGGCGGATTACGTCGCAGAAGGCCCGGTTCTAGCGGGAATAGATGCCGGGGAAGACCATGTCCTGATCTACTAGAATGGCGAATTTGTACCCAGGACGGATCTCCAACGTTGGCTGGACATCCATGTTTCGCTGAATCGTTCGATCGGCCACGCGCCCAAAGGTCTCGGCGAAATTCCGTCTTGCTGCGTCTGAGGCGGTGTCCTGCGTCGCAAGAGTCGAAGACTGCGGTACGGCCATGTCGATGCCGGTTCCGATCATTGCAATCATGATTGCCGACCCGAAAGTCTGAAGCCATTTCCGATCGACCTTGTCGCGGAAGCCGCTATAGCCCTGCATGTCGACCCCGGCCATGCCGCCAATCTGAAGGGTCGAGCCGTTCGGAAAGATGATGTCTGTCCAGACTACAAGCACGCGGGACTGGCCGAAGGAGACCTTGCTGTCATAGCGGCCGAAGAGCTTGGTTCCTTGCGGGATCAGCAGGCGATGCCCGGTGGCGCTGTCATAGACATTCTGCGAGACCTGGGCGGTGATGCGCCCAGGGAGGTCGGAGTTGATACCGGTGATGAGGGTTGCTGGTATCACCGACCCGCGCTTGAGTTCATAGGGCGATTGCTGAGGCACCACGTGGTTCGGCAGGTAGCCGAGTTCCTTGAGGTCGGCGTTAAAGAAGTCTTGCTTGCTGCGCTGGCTGTTCGGATCGACGTTCTGCTCGCCGAGGCCGGCGCGCAGAGCTGCCGAGTAAAGATCGGAAGCAGATCCGGCAGGGGAGACTGTTGCCGAGCCGACAACCGCCGCCCCTGTGCCGGAATTGCTAGTTGGCTCCCCTGCCCTTGCCTCGAGCTTGCTGCGGTCGATTGCGAGCGGCGCATCGTAGGCGGCATTGTTTGCCTGAAGGCGCGCCATCTGGTGGCGATGTCGTTCGCGCAGATATTGTTCGCGCTGCTCACGCTCCAGGCGCGCCCGCCAGACTTCTTCCGGCTCGAGCTCTGGCGTCGATCGAGCCTCATCCTGCCGGCCCGGCTGCGGCGTGAAGGGATTGGTTTCTTCCTTCGTCTCGACCGGTACCGGCTGGAACGTCGTTGTCTGTTGCGGCTCGCCGATGATTCCATCCGAGACCCCACGCTTGATCTGGTCGGCGAAGGTCGAGGCCGGGTTGCCGGAGCTTGCCTCCAGGCCGGAATTGCCCCGAGAATACAACCCGCGCGACGTTAGGCCGTAGAAGATGACTGCAAGAAAGAGGACTACCAGAACGATCACCACGATGATCGGCAGGCGGTTGATACGGCGCATTCTGGAGCCGGCATCCTCGTTCGCGGCTCCGCCGAGCTTGAGCGATTGAACCATGACCGCCCTCCCCTAACCGCGCTGCATGACGGAGAGCGCGCTCGCCGGCAGCGCGCCTGCCTGCGTCACGGTATAGGCGCGGCCGAGCTCGACGCTGTTCGTCGAGAGCCGGGCGAGGACCTGACCCTCGTAAGGTACGAGGACATAGGCGAGTGGCACGGTGCTCGTCGCGCCATCCGTCTTCTGGTCGGTGACGACCGCATAGCCCCAGCCCTTCAGGGCAGCCTCGAGCGCCTGGCCAAACGGCGAGCTGTCCTGCTTCAGCGAGACCGTAGCGGTTCCGGGGCCGATCTGCTCAGCCAGGCGGCTCACCATGTCGCCGGCGATAGCGCTGGCAGCCGGGCCGGATATGTCGTCCGGCGCATCGCTGGCGGCGAGACCGTCTGTTCCAAGTGACTGGCATCCGGAAAGGACGATGGCGAGGACGCAGGCCGCGGCGAGGCTGCGGATGAGGTGGAAGGTCCGCATCACCGCCCTCCCCGCCGGATCGTCACCTTCTCCTGCCGCCAGCCGACCCCGGACACGAGGACGGCGCGGTCGATGTGATAGTCGACCACCATCATGTCACCCTTCATGCGGTAATTGACGATGCGGTTCTGGCCGCCCGAGATGACGAACAGCACTGGCGCGTCCTGGCCCGAGATCGAACGCGGGAACTGGATGTAGGTTTTCTGGCCATCCGAATAGACGCGGCTCGGCCGCCATCCGGCTCGGCCTGAGACGGAATAGGCAAAGTTAAGCTGCTCGGCCGGAACGCCGGCGCCGGGGATAGTACTCGCCTCCAGGCGCGCGTTGATGTCGGCTAGTTTCGCCGAGACATCTTCCGGATATTCGAAACCCACGCGGGCCATGTATTGCGTGCCATGCGACTTGAGCTGGATATGGTAGGTACGCCGCGAGGTGGTCACCACCATGGAGGTGACAAGGCCGGGCTCGGACGGTTTGACGATCAGGTGGATCGCCTGGCCGCCGGCCGCGCCGGAAGTCGCCGGTTCCACCTTCCAGCGCACGGTGTCGCCGACCAGCACATCGCGCACCACCTCGCCCGGTTGAAGTTCGATATCGCAGACTTGCAATGGTGAGCAGACGACGGAGGGCTGGACCTCACCATACAGGAAAATGACCTTTCCGTCCGCGCCCCTGGTCACGAGCCCCTTGCGTCCCCGCCACTGGCCGGAGATCCCCATACCCTTCGCCTCGTTCGCCGTGACGCCGTTGGCGAGAGCGTTGGGAAGGAAGGCGGGGAATGGCGAGAGGATCGCGGCAAAGGCGAGGATCAGCGCGGCCCGGTTCGTTCTGGGTCTGATAGTCATTTGGGGGCCATGCCTTTCAAAGCTGCGCGGTCCAGTCGAAATCGCGGAGATAGAGACCTATAGGGTTCAAACGGATGACGCCCTCGTCCTGCGGTGGGGTCAGTGTCACGGTGGCGATGCCTCGGAATCGACGCAGGGCGGTTTCCTTGCCCTTTCGGTCGCGCTCGAACTCCGTCCAGTCGATCTGGTAGCTCTGGTTCGAGAGCGCGACGATGTTGTTAACCTCGATGGCGACGGTTGCGTTCTTCGCCTTCTCGAAGGGCGAGCTCGAACGGAACCAGGCATTGACCTTCTCGGTCGCCGGGTCGGATGTGCGCAGCAGCGCATAAGTGCGGTCGATATACTGCTTCTGCACCACAGCATCCGGCGTGATCGAGCGGAAGTTCGAGACGAAGCTTCCGAGCGTTGCGCGCACGACGCGCGGATCCGCGTATTCGATCTGTTGGGGGAAGCCGGCGCTGGAGGCCGTGCCGAGTTTGTCGACCTCGACGATGTAGGGAACAAGTTTGACCTGCGTGCTCTGGAAGAGAGCGTAAGAAAAGCCGATGACCGCCATGACCATGCCGGTGACGCCGACGATGCGCCACGATCTAGCGGCCTTCACGTAGGAGCCGTAGCGCTCGTTCCACTCATTTCGCGCGGCAATGTAGGGATTGTCGGGCGGGGTATGTCCGGCCATGCTTCGTCAGCCTCTTATTTGTTCTCGTTAAGGGGTGGTGGCGGAGCAGGCGGCGTGGGTTTTCCGGACTGCCGCGTGTGGTCGAGCTTGGCGTTTGCGAGACCAAGCATTGAGCCGGCATAGGCGCCGGGCGCAGCGATCGCCTTTTCCTTCGCGGCAGAGCCTACGGCCCATCCGGCATTGCCGATGCCCGACCCCATGCCTCGCAGCGCTGCGCCAGCCATTGAGGAACCGCCGGCCCTCGCCGAGCTTGCCGCTTGGGCACCCTTGGTGGCGGCGCTCGCGCCAAGAAAGGCGCCGCCGGCAGCGAAGGCCGCCGCCTGTCCGCCGTGCCTGATCGCCTCCATTCCGCCCGCAATCGACGCGCCCTGCACGACGCCCTGGATTATCGGCGGCACATACATGGCGATGATGAAGACCACGACCGAGATGCCGGCAGTCGCGATTGTGGTGATGAATTGGTCGGAGGTGGCAGTTGGCGCTTCCGCCAGACCGATCAGGATGTCGGAGCCGATCTTGGCGATCATCACCAGCGCCATGAGCTTCATGCCGACCGAGAATGCATAGACGAGATACCGGATCGCGAAGTCCTTGGTATAGGACGAGCCGCCAAGGCCGAGCATGATCATGCCGGCGAGTAGACCGACATACATTTCGACCATGACGGCAACGAAGATCGCGGCAACAAGCGAGAACGCCACGACGACCACGATCATCGCGAAGACCGCGGCGATCGCCAGCGCGTTGTCTTCCCACAATCCAAACTTTGCCTGTTCCGACATTTTCGAGGCGACGCGGATGCCAGCGTCGAAAATGTTGGCGGGCGAGGCCGAGCCACCGCCAGCTCCGATCTGGAACAGGCTGTCGACAACAGCCTTGGCGAAACTGGGGCCCTGGTCGAGGATGAATGCAAAGAGGCCGATGAACATGATCCGGCGTACGAGCTCGGCGAACCATGTATCGAGCGAGGCGGCGTTGATAGCCAGCCACACGGCGGCGATGCTGATCTCAATCCCCGCGAGGATCCAGAACAGCGACCGCGCCGCGTTCATGATCGTCGTCTCCCAGCCCCGGGCGGCGGTGACGACCTGGTTCTCGAGCGTGGTCAACACGGAACCTTGCTGCGCAAACGCCGGCGCCGCCGCCACGAGCACGATCGCGAAGATCACGAAGATCGTTTCGAGTTTACGAGACCGACGAACGATCACCATCGCGGTTTCATCTCCTGCCCGCTACGCACGTCGCGGTTCGGATCGCCACCGAAGAAATTCTCCCGGTGCTTACGGCGTTCGGCATTGGGCTCGGGTGCAGGAATTGCTGGCGCCGCGATCTCTTCGCCCAATCGACCGCTATCTGCGGACATCCATACGGCAACGCCGGCACCGATCGAGATGGCTGCGACGAGGATGATGATGAAGGGCCGGCTCACCAGCGCGGCTCCATCGTCGGGCCACTGCGGATGTCATTGGTCGGCGCGTTGAAGAACTTTTCGCGGCGGGCCTGGGCGAGATCCTTCTGCGCTTGTTCGGACTGGAACCATGTGCCCATCATGGTCGTCTGCTGGGAGACGAGCCCACGCAACTTTTGCATCTGTGCAACCTGTTGGGTGGAGATCTGGTGGCCGACCTGAAGCGCTTTCATCTGGCCGTCGGCAGACTCCGACATCGAGCGAAGGGAGGACATGGTGGACTCCTCGCTCGAGAACTGCTCGGCCGTCAGGTTCGCCGCCTTCAGCGTGCCGGCGATCGTGTCGCGATTGGTGTCTGACCATGACTGGTAGGCCGATGAAAACGCCTGCCCGTCCGGCAGATTGGTCTTCATGTCGGCGAAGCTCTGGAAGCGCTGCTTGAGGACGTCGTCGATGTTGCCCATGGAAAAGGCGACACCCTGCCCCTGGGCGGCGATGTTCTGAAGCTTGTTGAGATCGTTTTCGACCTGTCCCCAGATATGGTTCGGCAATTGCGCCGTGTTCTGGAGCATATTCTTGTAGATGTTGATCTGGTTTTGGATCTGCTCGGCAAGCTGTGTGATCTGTTTTATCTGATTGTTGACCTGCTCGGCCGATTTGCCCACGAGGCCGACCAGTTCGGCATTATTGGCGAGCTGCGTCCATTCGGTCGCCTGGCCTGTGACCCCGCCAGCGTGAACAACAGCAGGAAGGCCGGCCGAGATAGAGACAGCGATGGCCGCAACGGTTGCAGCGCGCGCCGCCTCAAGCGGATGGAAAAAGCGTATCGGCATGAGCGATCCCTCTTTGCTGGAGCCAGTGAACGGGCCAATCCGTCCCATGTTCGGAACGAAGAACACGGATGCGTTTGAGGTCGTCCTTGCCGGACGCCCCTACGAAAGAGAGCGCGACGGGCCCGAGCGACATGTCGAAAAGCCTGCGACCTTCCGGCGACGCGACATAATATTCACGCTTGGGATGGGCTGTGGCGACGATCTCGATCTGCCGATCGTTGAAGCCGATCCGCTCGTAGAATTCACGGGTGCCTGGCTCACGCGCAGCGCTGTTGGGCAGGCATATCTTTGTCGGGCAACTCTCCTTGAGCACGTCGATAATGCCGGAACGTTCGGCATCGGAAATGGACTGCGTGGCGAGCACGACGGCACAGTTTGCCTTGCGCAATACCTTCAGCCACTCTCTGATCTTGTCGCGAAACGTCGGATGGCCGAGCATCAGCCAGGCTTCATCCAGAATGATGAGGCTCGGTGCGCCGGTCAGCCGCTTCTCGACTCGCCGGAACAGATAAGTGAGCACGGGCACGAGATTGCGCTCGCCCATATTCATCAGTTCCTCGACCTCGAAGCATTGGAAAGCGCCCAACGTCAGCCCGTCCTGCTCTGCGTCGAGCAACTGCCCCATCGGCCCATCGACCGTGTAGTGGTGAAGTGCGTCCTTGATCTCGCGCATCTGCACGCCCGAGACGAAGTCGGAGAGCGAGCGGCCCCGTGATTCCGCCATCAGTCCGATCTGGCGCGAGATGGCGTTGCGGTAGTCCGGCGTGATGGCGACGCCCTGGAGTGCCACCAGCATCTCGATCCATTCCGAGGCCCAGGCGCGATCACCGTCCGTCGAAAGTTCCGCGAGTGGGCAGAAGGCGAGCGGCGGCGAGGTCCCCTCCCCTTCCCCGGACGCCTCGCCGCCGATCTCGTAATGGTCGGCGCCGATCGCGAGCGTTAGCGGCAACATCGAGCGCCCCTTGTCGAACGCGAAGATCTGGGCGCCGGCATACCGTCTGAACTGTGCGGCGATCAGCGCCAGCAGCGTCGACTTGCCCGAACCGGTCGGGCCGAAAACCAGTGTATGGCCCACATCGTCGACGTGAAGGTTAAGCCGGAACGGGGTCGAGCCGCTGGCTACTTGGCAGAGCGGCGGCGAGCCGGGCGGATAGAACGGGCAAGGCGCGACCGGGCTTCCCGACCAGACCGAGTTCAACGGGATAAGGTCCGCGAGATTGCGCGTGTTGACCAGTGGCTCGCGGATATTGGCGTAGGAGACACCGGGCAGGCTGCCAAGGAATGCGTCGGTCGAGTTGAGCGTCTCGATCCGAGCGCCGAACCCTTCGGCCTGAATGAGACGACGGATCGCTTCGCACTTCTCCTGAAGACGACTTTGGACCTCGTCGAAGACTATGATGACCGGTGTATAATAGCCGTATGCGACGAGCTGCGACGACGCCTCAGCGATGGCATCCTCGGTCTCCGCCACCATCATCATGGCGTCTTGATCGACCGAGCGGCTTTGCGTCTGAAAAAGCTGGTCGAAGAAGGGGCGTACCTTTTGCTGCCATTTCTTACGGGTCCGCTCGAGCTTCGCCCTGGCCTCTTCCGCATCGAGGAAGACAAAGCGCGAAGACCAGCGATAAGTGAGGGGCATCAGGTCGAGGGAATTTAGAATACCCGGCCAACTCTCAGCCGGCAGGCCATCGATCGCAACGACACCTAGAAAGCGGTTTTCGACGGTCGGTGTCAGCCCATGCTGAAGCTCGGCCGTCACCAGCCAGTCGAGATACATCGGGATGTCCGGGAGACGGACCGGGTGGTTCTCACCGGTTACGCAAAAGCGGACAAACTGGAACAGCTCGTCATAGCGCGCGACACGAAAGCCGCCGCGCTCTTGTGTCTCCCGCGTCACCATACGCCGGATGGAGACGACGTTGGCGAGATACTGTTCGACCTCGCGGATCGAGGTCCGGAAGGAGTCGAGTGCGGTGTCCGCATAGGTGGCCGAACGACTTCCAACATCGGCATAGACATAGCGCGTCAGACCAGAACGCCGCGGCTCCGGCGGCCGCCAGGTCAGGATCAGTGCGTGCCGGCTTTCGAAATGTCCACTCTCCCTCTCGAAATGCCCTCGCCTCTCCGCATCGATCGCGCGCGTGACCGGATCGGGGAAATGACATGCCTCCTTGGCCGGATAGTCGGTCGTCGGCACGCGGACGGCCTCGACCTGTATCATCCAGCCCGAGCCGAGCCGCGACAGGATGGTATTGATCTGGCGCGAGACCTCATTGCGCTCGGCGTCTGTCGAACTCTCGCTGTCAGGGCCTGCGAAATACCAGCCGGCCATGAGTGAGCCGTCCTTGAGCAGGACAACGCCGTTGTCGACCAGGCCAGCATAGGGAACGAGATCGGCGAAAGACGGGCCTGGATGGCGAAAGAGCTTCAATGCGACCATGCCGGCGTCTCAGAACTTGCGCCACGGCGTCGAGGTCGGCCGGTAATAAGATCGATAAGAGACGTGCCGGACGTAGACGCGGCGCATGAGCGGATCAGCCTTCGCCATCATGCGAAGGGCCGCGACCGCGACCAGCCAGACCGCCACGCCGAATAGCGCAGCATACCATGTCAGCACCACGAAAATCAGGATCACGGCCGCCAGCCCGGTGAGAAGTACCAGCTCTCGATCGGCGCCCATCAAAAGGTTTGGGCGCGACAGCGCCCGATGAACCCGCGAGCGGGCGAGGCTGGAGCCGGGCTCAGCCATGAGCCCCCTCCCCTTCCGTGCGAAGCATCACGGATTGCTCGACAACTCCCGGCCCGGTTCCAGCCTGGACGTCGCCGATAGACGCACCGGTCGCACCGAACAGGGCGACGATCTGGGTCGCGCCAAGCAATACGCCGCCCACGAGAGCGATATAGCAGAGCCTTCGCGCGAAATCGTTGAGTTCGCCGCCGAAGATCAGCATGCCGCCGGCGATCGCCACGGCGGCAAGCGCAATGAACCCGGCGACAGGACCTGTAATCGATTGCTGGATCTGCTGAAGCGGAGATTCCCATGGGAGACCGCCTCCACCCGATGATGCCAGGGCAGGTGCCGCCAGCACGACGGAAAGGATGAGAGCCAGCGCGGCGCTGGCCAGGACGGGTCGACGTTCATGCTGCATGGATATTCTCGTCAAGCTGGGCATATTGTTCAGTCTGATAGTTTGAGCCATTGAAGCCCTCGACATGCATCACGTCGCGCACCCGCCTCCCCCGGCTGGTCCTTTCGATCGATACGACGAGATCGACGGCCTCGCCGATCACCTCGCGCATCGGCTGCTGGCTGACTTCGGCGGTGAGTTGCTCAAGGCGTCGTAGAGCGGACATTGCCGTATTCGAGTGAACAGTGGTCACGCCCCCCGGATGCCCGGTGTTCCAGGCCTTGAGCAGCGTTAGCGCTGCGCCGTCGCGGACCTCGCCGACGATGATGCGGTCAGGTCGCAGGCGCATCGTGCTCTTGAGCAACCGCGCCATGTCGATCGTGTCGCTGGTATGCAGGCAGACGGCGTTCTCTGCCGCGCACTGTATTTCGGCGGTGTCTTCGAGGATGACCATGCGATCCTCTGGTGCGTTTTCCACAATCTCGGCGATCACGGCGTTGGCGAGCGTCGTCTTGCCCGAACCCGTTCCACCGGAAATAACGATGTTGAGCCTAGACTTGATCGCGCTGCGCAACACCGAGGCCTGCGCGTCCGTCATGATCTTGTGCGTCACATAGTCGTCGAGCGGGATCAGCCGGGAGGCCCGGCGGCGGATCGTAAAACCCGGTGCCGAGACGACCGGTGGCAGCAAGCCCTCAAAGCGATGGCCGCCAATCGGTAGCTCGCCGGAGATGATCGGCTGCTCATCGTCTGCTTCAGACTGGAGTGCATGTGCCACACTGCCGATCACCACTTCAGCGGCGGCCGATGACATCTCGCCAGCGGGCGCGATGCCGTGTCCGAGCCGCTCGATGAAAAGCCTCCCGTCCGGGTTCAGCATAATCTCGACGACCGTGGGATCATCGAGGGCAACGCAGAGTGGGTCTCCGAGGGCTTCCTGAAGCTTGCGGACAAGCCTGGAGTGAGAACGGAGCAGCGTCATGCCGAGCACCCCATCTGAGGATCGTGGGCTCCAAGCGGGCGCACCGCTGGACTTTGCTGCAGTTTGACAAGGCGGCGCGGCCATAGATCAGAAAATGGGGGCATGAACACCTCCGCTAGAGCGTATTTAACGGAGACAAACCATTCATCAGCGGTTCGTGGCTACGTGCAGATTTGCACTTGAGGTACCCTCGACGAGTGGCTGATTCTCGGCGCAGAGCACCTCCAACCTGAAAGCCATCCAACGGTTCGGGTGCAAAATTGCAGTTTGATGAGTCGAATGAACCCGACGTGACGCGGCCCAACGGCTTGAGAAATAAGGAGAATAGCTGCCGACGTAATTGGTCGCCAATCTTCGGTTAACTTCTCGTTAACTCTATATTCGTTGCTCATTGGAGAGAATCGTGCGTAAGTTCCGAGACGGAAAGAGCGCGTCTGACGCTCTAAAAGCGTCTGGAAGTGAGAGAAACATTGGAACCCGTGGCTCGCGTACAATCGATGGAAAGCACATCTGCTAGGATTACACGCCGGGCGGACGCGCTTTCGTCGCGATTGAGAGCGGTCGGCGAGCGGGTATTTCCACCGACAGCTCAGAAATCTCTCAGATCGTTCACCTCCGGAGAAGTGGCACAGATTGTGGGGGTATCCGATGGATATTTGCGGCAACTGTCGCTCGACGGGCTTGGTCCCAACCCTGAGATTGGTCCCAGCGGCCGGCGGTCCTACACTCTGCAACAGGTCAATGAATTGCGACGCTATCTAGCGTCTACCCGGCCAAAGGAAGCGCTGAAGTTTTGGCCGCAGCGACGTAGTGCTGACAAGCTCCAAGTTATCACGGTAGCAAACTTCAAAGGCGGGTCAGCGAAGACGACGACCTCACTCTATCTCGCGCAAGGGCTTGCGCTGCAGGGATACCGTGTCCTTGCGATCGATCTTGACCCTCAGGCCTCGTTATCATCGATGTTTGGTTTGCAGCCAGAGTTCGATATCGGCGAGAATGCAACGCTTTACGGTGCTATTCGGTACGACGATGAACGCGTCCCAATGCGTGATGTTGTACGTCCGACCTACTTCACAGGTATCAGTATTGTACCCGGGAATCTCGAACTCATGGAATTCGAGCATCAGACGCCACGGTTTATGATGGAAAGCCGCGGTCGGCCCGAGGAGCTTTTCTTCCGACGCGTGGCACGAGCAATAAGCGAAGTCGATACAGACTACGACGTGGTTGTAATTGATTGCCCTCCCCAGCTCGGCTTTCTCACCATGGGCGCCTTGAATGCCGCCACCGGAATGATCGTCACGGTTCACCCGCAGATGGTGGACGTTGCGTCGATGAGTCAGTTCCTTCTGATGACGTCTGACTTGATTGGCGTCATCGAAGACGCCGGCGGCCGGTTGGACTACGACTTTCTCCGCTTTCTTGTGACCCGTCACGATCCTCGAGACGTCCCTGAGCAGGAGATCGTCGCGCTCCTACGTGACGTTTTCGATAACGACGTCCTCGATGCCACCGCTTGGAAGTCGACCGCCATAGCTAATGCCGGGCTAACCAAGCAGTCACTCTTTGAACTGTCGAAAGGTGCTGTCGGTAGGTCGGTCTATGATCGCGCGATGGAGTCTATCACCGGCGTCAACGTTGAGATTATTGAACTTATTTCGCGAGTTTGGGGGAGGTCAGGGTGAGGAGCCTTACTCTAGATCGCCGGTTGTCCGCTGACAACAATTTGTACGTCTGGGGCCGCAGCCACCGTCCCCAGTCCGTGTTGTCACCAGACAACAAGGCTTGCCTAAGGCACGTCCGGCCCGGGTCACATATTATCAACTCTCGAGCTCTGTTCGGAATCCGGTTAGGAGGCCAGAACACATGAGTAAGCGTACGCAATCAATTCGATCGATGTTTTCTGCTCAACCAGATGATTCATCGTCAATCGACAAGGCCTCATTGCCCCGAGTGACATCGGGCGCTGTTAAGTCTCTTAAGGAGACATTTTCTGGCGTCGAACGAGACTATCAAGAGCTTCGGGAGAAGTTCGCTGGCGGCAGCGTGGCAATAGAAATCGACGCGGATCTTGTCGACCCTTCTCCATTCGCGGACCGCTTTTCTGAACAGGATGCACCTTCTTTCCAAGCGCTAAAGCAGTCGCTCGCGGAGCACGGTCAGGAGATCCCGATTCTAGTTCGCGATCACCCTACTAGCCCGGGACGATTTCAGAGTGCTTATGGGCATAGGCGTGTGCGGGCTCTTCGCGAGTTGGGACGCCCGGTCAAAGCTTACCTCCGTCCGCTTCTCGATGAGGACCTTGTTCTTGCTCAAGGGATAGAGAATTCCACCCGTGAGGATCTCAGCTTTATTGAGAGGGCCATCTTCGCTCTTAGGCTCGAGGAGGCTGGATTTCAGCGCGCGGTAGTTCAATCAGCGCTCTCAATAGATCGCGCTGAGGCCTCGAAATTAATTGCCGTCGGCAAGTCAGTTCCTCTCGATATTGTTGATGCAATCGGTCGCGCTCCGAAGGTTGGGCGTGGACGCTGGCAAATCCTCGCCGATCTCTTGCAGGGTGAGGAGGCACTTAGTCGAGTTCGCAAAGTTTTGGGGTCAGAGCGGCTCAAACAAAAAACGACGGATGATCGGTTCGTCGCTCTGCTTGCGGCTGCCAACCAGCGCCATGGGAAGTCCGTGGCACCTTCTGATGTGATGGTCGCGCGTGACGAGGCAGGTAACGATATTGCTGTACTTCGCCAGTCAGCCAAGCATTGCCAGATCCAGATTGATCGGTCCCGTAATTCAGCTTTTGCAGAATTTCTTATGCAGAAGCTACCCGACTTATACGAAGCCTATACGAACGAAAGGAGCGAGCACGAATAAGGAAGGGCTGTCGCCCTAATAGAGCAACCAGCAAAAGAAAAAGGCCCCCGAAACAGCGTCCGGAAGCCCTTCTCAACGTGTGGTAACGTGAGAATCGCACTTCCAGGAATCGCAGTCAAGACCTCTCTTGGTCAGCGTCGTTGTGGCGAGCGGATTTCTTTTGCCTGAACACAGGTGAGAGACAATGGAAATGCATATCTCGACGACGCCCTTTGGGCGGCGGCCGATGACGCTTGGCATGTTGTCAAGTCAGATGGCCGCAAAGGCAATGCCCGAGGAGGCAGCCGTTCACAAGTGGCACGTCTTCCAGCATATCAAGGAAGCACGCCTGCCTCTTGGAGCGACGGATAGGGCGCTGGCGATCCTGCACGCGCTGCTTTCGTTTCACCCGGAGACCACCCTCCAGGGTGATGGTGAGCTGATTGTCTGGCCCTCGAATGAACAGCTGATGGCGCGCGCCAACGGGATGTCTGCGACAACGCTGCGCCGGCACCTCGGCGTGCTAGTGGATTGCGGCATCATCATTCGCAGGGACAGCCCGAACGGCAAGCGCTTTGCCCGTAAGGGGCGGGGCGGAGAGATCGAGCAGGCCTATGGCTTCGATCTGTCGCCGATCGTCGCGCGTGCGGAGGAATACAAGTCCCTGGCAGAGGCGGTACAGACTGAGAAGAAAGCGTTCCGCGTCGTCAAGGAGCGGTTGACCCTTCTGCGTCGGGACATCGTCAAGATGATAGAGACCGGCATTGAGGAGGGCGTTCCAGCCAACTGGGGCAGCGTACACCTGACCTACCAGGGCATTGTCAGCCAGATCCCGCGCACGGCACCACGCCAGGTTCTCGAAGCGATCTCGGAGGAACTTGAAAGCTTGTGGCATGAAGTGCGTGGAGCATTGGAAACATTCACTAAAACACAGAATATGGACGCCAATGAGTCCCATTCCGGATGTCACATACAGAATTCAAAACCAGACTCTAAATCTGAATCTGAACAGGGCTACCGAAATAAGAATGAAGCGGGCGGCAGCGGCGCGGAAACCGACAACGTTCGGAGTTTGCCAAGACGGGAGTTGCCCTTGGGGATCGTGCTGGATGCCTGCCCAAATCTGCTGTGGTTGATGAAGGACGGTCAAATCCGGCACTGGCGCGACTTGCTGGCCGCTGCTGAATTGGCCCGGCCGCAACTCGGGATTAGCCCAAGCGCCTGGAGCGAGGCCCGCGAAATATTGGGCGAACAGCAGGCCGCAATCACGCTGGCGGGTATTTATCAGCGATCCGACCAGATCAACAATGCCGGCGGCTATCTCCGCAGTCTGACCGAGCGGGCGAGGGATGGTAAATTCTCAGCCCGGCCGATGATCATGGCCCTCTTGCGCGCAAAACTCGATGCCTCGAAAGACGCGTCCGACGTCGTAGAGCCCGGAAGCTTCGCACGAGGAAGGGACAAGGGCGAGGGCGGTTTACTGGTCAGCGAGACGTTGAAGGCAACCCTTCGAAGATCCGATGCGTAAGCACGTACTGATGGCTCCGCTGATCGTCATGTCGAACCATGCAGCCGTCTCGAATGGATGGAAACGGGTGGACAAACGGTGCCTTGCTCACCATAGTCAATGGGTGGAAATGGATGGATCAATAGAATGGCGCTGAATGCCTCAACGCTTCACATTACGCCCGAGATATTGTCGCTGATCGCGGAGATCGACGAATTCAAGGGTGCGTGGCGCTCAATCGGACGGATCGCGCCGGAACGCTTGTCCAGCCTGCGACGCGTGGCCACGATCGAAAGCATCGGGTCCTCGACCCGCATCGAGGGCGCGCGGCTCAGCGACAGGGAAGTGGAAAGCTTGCTGGCGAATATCCGGATCGGCTCGTTCGCAACGCGTGACGAGCAGGAGGTAGCCGGTTACGCCGACGTCATGGAGTCGATCTTCGGCGTCTATGATGCAATTCCCCTGAAAGAGAGCCACATTCAGCAGCTTCATCGGGATCTGCTGGCCTATTCCAGCAAGGATGAGCGTCATCGTGGCTCATACAAGGTCTTGGCCAATCATGTCGAAGCCTTTGATGAAGAGGGCAAAAGCCTGGGTGTGGTGTTCGAAACTGCGACGCCGTTCGACACGCCACAGCGCATGGCCGAGTTGGTCGCATGGGTGGCGTCGGAGGAAGAGAATGGCACGCTCCATCCTTTGCTGGTCATCGCGATCTTCGTCGTGGTGGTTCTCGAGATCCATCCCTTTCAGGATGGCAACGGTCGCTTGTCACGGGTCCTGACCACGCTTCTCTTATTGCGGGCTGGTTATGCTTACGTCCCTTACAGCTCTCTGGAAAGCGTCATCGAGCAGAGCAAGGACAGCTACTATTTGGCCCTGCGGCGCACCCAAAGGACAATCCGCTCCGATACGCCCGACTGGAATCCGTGGCTGGAGTTCTTTTTGCGTGCGATGCAGCGGCAGAAGGAGCGGCTCGAGAAGAAGATGGAACGCGAGCGGGTGATGGTTGCCGCACTTCCCGAACTGTCCGTCCTAATCCTCGAACTGGTTCGCGAACACGGCAGGGTTACGATTTCCGAGATTGTGAGAGTGAGCGGGATCAGCCGCAACACGGTCAAGGATCACCTCAAGTCTCTTGCCGAGCAAGGTCATTTGCAATTGCATGGTGCAGGCCGCGGTGCCTGGTACGGCCTTCCTTGACGAAAAGGTTTCGACATAGACCAGGCGGGGGGCATTTCTACAGCCCGCTTGCCTTGGTGAGATTGACGCGAAACCGATCGCGGCGGCGCTGGTATTTACGGGTCATTTCGGCGGAGGCGTGGCCGAGCTGCTTTTGCACATAGCGCTCATCGACTTCCGCCGATGAAGCAAGCCCGGCACGCAGCGAGTGGCCTGAGAATTTTGCTGCCCGTTCGCCCTCCGAAAAATCACCGCGCACGCCGGCAGCGAGTGCTGAGCGTTTGACCAGGCGAGCGATCTCCTGGTCGTTGAGCCGCTCGGCGCCAACGGCCTTGCCTTGCCCGGTAACGCGGCGGAACAGCGGGCCGTGGGCGATGCGCGCGAACTTGAGCCAGGTTTCGAGCGCCACCACCGGGCAGGTGGCGTCCGCCGAGCCACGACCGATTTCGACCTCACGCCAACCAGTCTTGCCGCGCAACGTGACCAGGATGCCCTTGTCCAAAACCTCGATCCAGCCGCGACCGTCCTCGGTCTGGTCGCGGCTGCAGTCCAGGCCGGTGATCTCGGAACGGCGCAACCCGCCGGCAAAGCCGAGCAGCAGCATGGCGCGGTCGCGCAGGCCGCGTAAGGTGCCGCGGTCGAGCGTTTCCAGCATGGCAATCAAATCCTCAGGCAGGATCGCTTCCTTCTGCCGGGGAGGGGAGGCGTGTTTGTTGCGAATGCCAGCCATCACCGTCGCGATATGCCGATCCTTGCGGTCGAGCGGCTGGCCACGCTGCGTGTAGTTCCAGGAGAGCGAGGACAGCCGACGTTCGATCGTCGATACTGAGTTCGGCTTCTTGTCGCCGGTCACCGTGCCCGAAGCGCACGCGGTGATGTAGAGGCCGACAGTCTGAGGGTCAGGCGGCGTCGCTTCAAGATTCTGCCGCCGGCACCAGGCGCAAAAATGCTTCCAGTCGGCGGCGTAGGCACGGCGTGTGTTGGCGGAACTGGCCGCCTCGACGTAATCGCGCGCGCGGTCCGCAAGCTTTTCCAGTGACGCCGAAAGGGGAGGGGAGGGGGCTTTGGCCTGCACGACCCCCATCTCCATCACGACATCAATAATGTCGGGCAGATCGCCGGCGTCGGTATCAGATGGGTTTTCAGACTGGTTCATGATTACAGGAGCGGGGCCCGTCGCCTCAAGATTTCCTCGGAAAGCAATTTCCGCCGCCCCAGTGTATGACAACGCAGACGGAATGTGAATCGCCATGGAAAGCCCGGTCACCGCCCGCATTGCCGTCGAACCTCTCGCTTCCCCAGATGCTAACTTTCTACATGACCGAAAGGGCATTCAAGACCGTCTCGTTTGCCAGGGCAGAGCGCTAGCGCTTTCCAACAACGAGCGATAGGCGGCTCTGTGGTCGACGGGAAGTTCGGTTCCGCATGTTTGCGGCCATCTGGAGCCCATGACGATCGTTTCGGAGCGGCTTTTTCCCAATGCAGAAAATACGGATATCCGATCCGGGTGGAAACGCCACGTAGAGTTACCAATTGGGATCGGGCCATTCTGCGTTGGCCCACGACGCCAGTTCTCCAGGAGAAACCAAATTCTTCTCTCCTCGCTGAAGACGGAGCGCATAGTAGCTGTCGTACAGCGGATCAAAGCTGGTCAGAAGCTGAAGAAATTTTTGCTTTCGCTCAGCCTTTGTCCAGGAACAGAAGATTGCGCCCCGGCACCGGAGCATGTCGAAGACGTCGGGGTGTGCCGGGTTGATACCTTGCCAACCAGTGACCAGGCCTTTTCCCTGTGCTTGAAAATCCTCGTGAAGGGCGTCCTCGATAATTGCTTCCAGCGCGTAGGTGATGGCCTGGGCCTTGGTTGCATGGTCGAGATAGGCGAGAGAATACCGCAGCATCCTTTGTTGAAGCAGCAGAACCGGCCACAGAATCTTTACGCCATAACGGACGCCGATCTCCTCGTAATTCTTGGGCGGCTTGAGGATTTCACGTTGGCGCTCGTATGCCTTGCGGACATCGTACGCCAGGCCAAGGAACATGCCTTCCTTGTCACGAACGAGAGGCGATCGTTCATTGACGTCGTGGAGAACCTCATGCAGCCAGCGGAGAGAGGTATGGTCGCCAATCAGCATGATGCCGGCAGGTTATTCAGCAGGCGATATGAAAGCAACCCAATCCTCTCCCTTTGCCAGTTCCCCCGAACCGATCTGCAGCGCAGGACGGTTCACGATGTCCACGGATTGTAGAGATCGATTCCGAAGCCATCGAAATCCTTTATGTTGCGCGTCGCAATGGTGAGACCTTGCGAGATGGCGGTGGCGCCGATCAAGCCGTCCATCGACGACAGACCGCGGCCGCGGTGCTTCGCAAGGCCCATCAAATCTCCCCAGGCCAGAGCTACAGCCTCGTTGATATGCAAAACCCTCTGGTCGAAGCGTTGTGGCAGCTCCCGTGCAAGCCATTCGGCCAGCGCATCGCGTCGCCGCCCTTCGTCCATGAGGGCTACGCCGCGCCGAATTTCGGCGATCGACACCACACTGATGAACGTTTGGTCCTCGTCAAGCCCATCCAACCATCCCAGAACGCGTTTGTCGGGAGCGGGTCTTGTGACCTCCGATAGGACGTTGGTGTCAAGGAGGAGCCTCACAGCGATAGATCACGCGGCTCGTCGCGCAGTCGTTCAACGTCCAGATCGAGGCCCCGCAGCGGGGAATCCAGCAAGAACTGCGCGAGGGTACCCTTGCGGGTGGTTTTCCGCTCCCATTCCTCGGCCGACACGACGACAACACTCGGCTTGCCGTTTCGCGTGATCGTTTGTGGGGAAGACTGCGCGCGCTCGATAACCTGCGAAAGCCGGGCTTTTGCGCTTGCGACAGTCCAATTGGTGTCGTCTTTAGATGCAGACAGCATGTTAGCCTCCATGACTACTCTGACTATCGTGACCATATAGGAGGGATGATGGAGCTACAACAGGGCAGGGGCATTTTCGCTCCTTCTGCTCGGGTATCTCATAATGATGCGCGAGATTTCGTCCAAGCGCACGAGTCGCGTGGATTTCGGCATTCTGCACGACGAGAGAGGCCATCCCCCCAGCGGGAGTCCGGGAATTCGCCGCGAAGCCGGTCAGTTCGATGGTTGCGAATTCTCGTCGACCTGACGGCTAAAGGAGGCCGTCCGGCGATGAAATGCGAACGACAGGGCTATCTCTGAGAGACTTTTCCAAAACGACCGATAAGGCAACATTATCGTTCGTATTTATCGTCAAACAGGCTGTGCGGATAATGTTGATAATGCTCGCATAAACCGCACATCACTTGTAGGCTGTTTGGAGATGAATCAGCAAGCTCCAACAGCAGTGTCTTTTGCCATGCCCGTGCCGCGCGTGCCCGCCTGGGCGACACCTTGCAGCACCATCGACAGCGATGTGGAGGCCGCCTACATGGCCGGCAGCGCCTTGAATTCGCTCGACAATCTTGTTCGATCCGATGTGCCGTGGCTCGGCGCCTGGCGGCAGCGGCTCGCACTGAAGGCTGCCGCTGCGAGCGTGAAGCTCATGCGCCGTACCGAGGATGAGAGCGCTCTTCGTGATGCCTGGTATCTGCGCCAGCCCGGTGATGATCCCGGTCCTGCCGGCAAAGTGCTTTCGGCATGGCGAAAGCTCGCCGACCGGTCGCTGCCATCGTCGGTAGAAGATCTGCAATCACTCGCCGATCTGCTCGGCATCACCTGGACGGACGCCTTTGTCGATCGCATCGAGGACATTGCCGACGACGTGCGTTCTATGGTTCCCGCGCCTTTGATCGCCGCGCGCGCCGCAACGGCGATCATGCGCGAAGACCCGAAGGCTGAAGCGATGGCCTGGTGGATGGCCGATCTCGCTTTGTCATGGCGCATGGCTTGGCGCCATGCTGTTCCGCTACTGGCGACCCAGATCCACTCGGCCGTTCTGCGCACCGGTCCCGATCGACGGCGCGCCCGGCCTGATAGCCCGGACTATGAGCGGGCGATCTGCCTTGCGGCCGCGGCCGGCGCGGCGGAGGCCTGTCGCCTCGCCGTCGGCATCGCGCAGCAGGCCGAACGTCTATACGAAGTGACGCCGAAACTGCGCTCCAAGGGGGCAGGGGACGTCATTGCGCTGTTGCTGTCGGACGATGCCGTGTCCGGTTCCTTTACCAGCAAGGTGATGACCCGATGGGCCAGCCGCCGACTGTTCGAACGCTTGGAGCAATTCGATGCTGTGCGGGAGCTTACCGGCCGGTCGACCTTCCGGCTGTACGGGTTGTAGCCATGGGCCGTCCGTCACGCGAAGCTGGTTTGCTGGATACCGAACTCGACGCGCTTCCGCCCGAGCTTCGCTGGCGCGAGTGGATGACACGTGTCGAGGCAGTTATTTTCGCTGCGCCTGAACCGGTCACACGGGAATTGCTATCACAGATCGTCGGCCGCGAATGCAGCATCGATCTGCTGATCGAGGATATCTGTAACGAGCTTGCCGCGCGTCCCTACGAGATCGTCGCCGTCGCCGGCGGCTGGCAGTTCCGCACACGACTGCGTCAGGCCGATGTGCTGAAGGCCGCCTTTGGCGGCACCACCACCGGCGCCGACCTCACCGAGGGCGAGATGCTTGTGCTGGCTTCGATCGCCTATCACCAGCCGGTCACGCGCGCGGCGCTCACCGACATGCTCGGACGCGAGGTGTCGCGGGATGTCATCGGCCATCTGCGTCGGCTCGACATGATCGCATCCGGGCCGCGCTCACCGCAGCCCGGCGCGCCTTACACCTATGTGACGACACGGAAATTCCTGGAGCACTTTGGGCTCGATACCCTTCGCGAACTGCCCGACCTCGAAGCGCTTGAGGATGCAGGACTGTTGAGCCAGGCTACCGTTGGTCCTGAATATGCGATGGCCGACGAAGAGGAAAACGTTGATCTGTCCGGCTAAGTTGGTGCGGGTTGGCACCCAGTTCTGGTCCCTTCGGGGAAGGGGTCAAATTAGTGTCGATTGCGGCTGGCAGGTATGTGTCATCATTCTAGCCCTTGAACAGAGCTACTGCCGTTCCCAATAGCTGGCGACCGTATTTTCTGTACTGTGCCGGGGCGCATCGATCGAAACTCCGCTTTGACGAGGAGGGCGATCAAGCTAGAAGCAAAAAGATCAGGACATGGGCTGCTTAATATGGACCCAACGATCGACGACAATTTCGAAGAGCCGGAGGGTGTCGACGATCCGTTCGACGCCGGCTGGGGAGACTATCCGCTCGATGCCGTCTTCGTGCGCACGGAGCCGCGTACGGTAGGCGATGTCGTCGATCGTATCGATCGTCAGCGCTATATTCTCGATCCGGACTTCCAGCGTGACTTCGTCTGGCAAGTTCCCAAGCAGTCGAAGCTCATTGAGAGTTGTATCATGCGCATCCCGCTGCCGGTCTTCTATGTGGCGGAGGCGCCCGATGGTCGAATCATCGTAGTCGATGGGTTGCAGCGCTTGACGACATTCTATCGTTTCATGCGTAACCAGTTTCGCCTGACCGGCCTTGGCTCAAGTGATCCCGACGCCAAGCACCCACTCGAAGGCAAGTTCTTCAAAGACCTGTCGGTGACGCTTCAGGAGCGTGTCTCCGACACGCCACTTACGATGTATATTCTCGACGCCAAGGCGCCCGAGCGGGCGCGGTTGGACATTTTCGAGCGAGTGAACAGCGGCGAGCCGCTGACCCGCCAACAGATGCGGAACGCGCTCTACAATGGGCCTGCGACCAACTGGCTTAAGGATGCGGCCGCAAGTCCGATCTTCCGCAATGCTACTGGGCGTTCGCTCAACGCTCGGACGATGCGTGATCGCGAAGCTATCAACCGATTCTGCGCGTTCAAGCTACTAAGACCAGAGGCCTATCGCGGCGACATGGACACATTCCTAGCGCAGGGCCTAGCGGCGCTGGCCAACGGCAGCGACGCCGAGCGCAGTGAACTGCAGAAACAATTTGAGGATGCCATGACGCTCAACGCTGAGTTGTTCGGCGAGCATGCCTTCCGCAAGTCGCTTGCCAATGGTCCTTCGGCGACGCGTAGCGTTATCAACATCTCGTTGTTCGAGGTGTGCGCGGTAGCAATGGCCGGGCTCGGCCCACTAGACGCGCAGCAGAAAACTTATCTGCGCGAAGCGATCATTGAATTGCTCAACGAAGCGACCTTTATCAATGCGATCACCTATTCGACCAACAGCACGAGGCAGGTGCGCGCGCGGTTCGGCATGATGGACGCAGTGATCGCCGAGCTGCAGAGAGCCGAAATATGAGCGAATGCGTAGTTCGTGCGGTGGCGATGGAGGGCTTCAAGTGCTTTGACGACTTGCGGCTCGAGTTCGGCCAGCTGACACTGGTGACCGGTTTCAATGGCGGCGGCAAGTCCACCGCGCTGCAGCCGCTTCTCCTACTCGCGCAAGCGCTACGTTTTGGTACATTGGACGCGCTGCCGTTGAACGGTCCGCTGGTACGGCTTGGCACGGCGGGCGATATCGCACCGATACGGTCGGAGCGGCCGATGCTGCTCAAGATCGAGGGCGATGACGGTAGTTTTGCTGTGCAGCCGGCCTTGCAGGCGGGCGATCGCGTCCTGCCGATCGCAGCGCCGCCGGAGAGACGACCAAGCCCTCGACTACGACGCGCGCTCGAAACTCTGTCGTTTCTTGGCGCAGTCCGTATGGGCGCTGAAGACGCTTTTCCGATTCCCGAGCGTGTCAACGTTCGCGATGTCGGGCACGATGGCCGGTTCGCACCTTATTGGTTCGACCAGCTCGCTGATGAGGATGTTGATCCGCGTCGGCGCTATCCCGGGACGGAAGCGGCAATCTTCCGCAGACAGTTTGATTCCTGGCTCTCCAGCTTGTTTCCGGGCGCTGAAGCCAATGTACAGAATGTGACCGCTATGTCGCAAATGAACCTTCAGTTCCGCCTGGCAGAGCTCGGATCGTGGAGGAGACCGTCGAATATCGGCTACGGCCTGACCTACGCCTTTCCGATCCTGGTTGCGCTGCTGGCCGCCGTCCCGGATCAGCTGATCGTAATTGACAGCCCGGAATCGCATCTCCATCCGTCGGCGCAGTCTCAGATGGGGAGGCTCCTCGCGACGTTGGCGAGCGCGGGTGTGCAGATTGTTGTCGAGACACACAGCGACCATCTCCTCAATGGGGTCAGGCTGGCGGTACGCGACGGCACGCTGCCCCCAGAGGATTTGCGCCTTCATTTCTTCAAGGGGCCGAACGGCAAGGATCATGGCGTGACGACCCCAGGGATTGGGGAGGGGGGCGAGATCTACGAATGGCCAGAAGGCTTCTTCGACCAAAACGAGAAAGATCTATCGCGGCTCGCCGGATGGAGCTGAGTGGGTGCGCTTCTATCTAAACGAGGCCTCTATACAGGGGCAGTTCGAGGATGAGTCTGATTTTCGGCCGCTGCTCGAGCAACTGCTGGCCGCGCGTGCACGCTCGCCGGTGCTGGCGGGGATGCGCACCACGCCGGCGCTAGCTGATCGGCCGGTCTCGCATGCACGGAACGTGCGGCAGGTCGTGCAAGGCTGGCGCGGATCGCCGACGGTCGGGGCCTTGCTCGCTTGGGTAGGCCGAAACGGACCGTTTATCGAAGAGGATCGCTTAGACGAAGCCGAGGACTTATTTCATTGTCTAGGCGTCGAGGTTACCGATGGCGGTCTTGGCGAGGCCGGCCGGCGCGTGAAGGCCGGTGAGATTGCAGCGACAGTGAGCTTCCCGGGCGGTGCGCCGGACTTCGCACAGTCACCTCTATCCGTTGTCCATGGCTTCGAAGATGAGCCGATTGGCGAGTATCCGGTCGAGAACTTTTGGGACATGGATGCGGCGGTAGCGCGCGTGCTCGGCGAGCAGGCAACGGCAACGAACTGGCAAGCGATGGTCGAAGCAGCGCGGCAGCGCTTTCCGAACCTTCTGCTTCCGAATGCGCTATACGAAGACGCACGCCTTGCGCGTGAGCCGTTCGATGCGATCATCCGCGATCGCTTCTATGCGCTGCTTGGATATCTTGATGCCTACATGCGCGGACGCGATGAGAGCGGCAACGAAGGCCGGGAGGCTCAGGAAATCCTGCGAGCCCATTTTCACGGCGAACGTGCGTTGTTCTCACCGGAGTCAGCAACCAATCGACGCGATTTTCAAAGCGAGATGACTTTCCCTGATCCCGAGGGCGGCGCTGACATCTTCGCGCATTTCCACGGTAAGATTAGCCACCGCTTCTTCCGCCTGCATTTTGATTGGCCGGTGCCGAGTACGGCGACCCGGCTCAAAGTTCTCTACATAGGCCCGAAGCTCACCAAATCCTGATGGCTGAAACGCTACCGCTGATTGGCAACGCGGACCTGACCACAGGCCGACGTCACGAGGCCCTCTCGTAGAGCGAGAACCCCGTGGGGAGGGGTGAGGTCCCCCAATCCATCGCGATGGCCACACTGTGGCGACCGCGCGTCAGAGCGACATAGAACTTCGCCCGACTCTGGGGCTTTAGGTTCGTCGCGTGATCGGAAAGCCAGAGTCGCATCGGCTCAGTGGGCAGGATCACCACATGGTCGAAGCCTCGGCCCTTTGACTCCCCAAAGTTCATGGCGGGCCACCGCTGATCTACGCCGAGGCTGGTGATCTTGTCACGCAGTTGCATCGGCCGGACCGTCGCCAGGTAGTGGGCGTAGTCGGCCGTCCGGAGGATGAAGGCGCCATTCCACGCCGCCGATCCGGTCCTACACCGGACGCAGTCACAGGCCTGGCTGGCGGGCAGGATCGGAAACAGTCGCGACGACACCGTGCAGATGACTGCGCTGTTGCGGTGCGACCGGTTCAAGGTCGTCTCGTCGATGTCGACCGGCACCTTCTTAGGAAGCTCATTGCGCAGGAAGTCGACGATGCCACCATCGGCGTACTTCTGGTAGCGCCGTTCATGGTGCGTCAGGTAGGTCACCTGCCGCGGGTCGCCGACCATGAGCAGGCGAACGGAACTGCGGGCGAGCGCCGCCAGGATGTCGAGATCATAGCCGGCCAGATCCTGTACCTCGTCTACTAAGACGTGCGGGAAGATGCGGCTGATCCGGTCCATTACGGCACCGCCGCTCTTTTCGTTGCAGCGGATGGCGAGCTTGGGAAGCTTGTCGGAATAGACCCGACGGACTGGGTCGAAATAGTGCTTGTCGATTTCATTCTCGGCCCAGAAGACCGGCTGACCCTGGCGGGTCTTAAACTTCAGGCCCGACTGGGCCGAGACCAGCACCATTCCGGAGACCGGGAACTCGAATAGGCTACCCTGAAACGGCTTGACGCCATGGGTGATCAGGAAGCTGAACCATGTCATGATCACCACGTTCGCCGGCACATGGCCGACCAATTCGAAGAACTTCTGGCGGATCTCGGCTTCGTTCGATTCCGTGTAGGTCGTGATCAGGACCCGCTCGCCCTTGATCTTCACCGCCTCCTCGACGAGGTAAGTGGTCTTGCCCGAGCCGGCTGCGGCGATGACGATCTTGTTCTCGCCGATCACGGCGCGATAGCCTTTTGGATATAGTCAGGATAGGTGACCGCGGTCTTCGAATTGAAGATGGCCAGGGCGCTCTCGGTCTTGTTGGCCCGCATGTGGATGCGAAGCTCATCATCCGTCGTTGCCGATGTCCCGAGGATGGCATTCAGGGTCGCGCGATCGTTTGCCTTAAGGAGCTTCGGCTCCAACGTATTGTAGTTGTAGGGCTTGTCCTTGATCATCAGGGTGCCGGTGTCCACAACGGGATCAAAGCAGATCCTGACGGTGCTTGAGTCCTTGAAGGCAGCATATTTCTTCTCGACGACGGTGGTGTCGCCGTCATTGTCGGTAACTACGGCAACCGGGATCTTGAGGGCGTCAGCCAGTTCGAGGAAGCGCAGGAAGGCCGTGCCGACAGAGATGACGTCGATGCCGTCCTGGATGGGTAGGCGGCCCCCATTGGCATCCATATAGGCGCGCTGAACGACCAACTCGTCGGAATCGCCCTCCACAAGGATGGCCTTGGCGGCGAGCGCCAAGCGCAGGGTGTCGTAACCCGCCAGTTTCTTGAAGAAGTCGCTGGCTTCCAGTTCCGAGATACGCGCCACCTCACCGCTACGCAGCACGATCAGGTGGTCGAGGCCGAGCTTATTGGCTACGAAGCTGCTGTGCGTGGAAATGATGATCTGCTTTTGCCCGTGCTTCTCGGTAAGGTCGGCGATCAGTTCGTTCAGCCGCGTGTGCGACAAGTGATTCTCCGGCTCCTCCAGCAGAACCGCCGTCGCCTCGGCGTTCTTCTTGGCGCTGAGAGCCAGCTTGGTCTTGATCACGCATTGTTCGCCCTTGCCAATATATTGGAAGGGGATGAGGTCGATATAGGTCATCAGGCTGCTTTCCCAGGCGGTCTGGGACGACAGATCGACCGAGATGCTGACCGCTTTCTGGCTGATCTTGGCAGCCTGGGTGATCCGCTCGTTGATTAGCTTGAGGTTCGGGTTTGCCACGAAGGCCTCCTTGAGCTTTCGGTGGGCTTGGGAAATGGACGCGCGCTCCTTCTCCTCTAGGACGTCGCGGATGATCCGGGAGACGTAGACGTCTGACCCGTTCTGCAGTCGGGTGCTTGAGGAATCGATCAGCGCGGATTTGATCGGGATATTGCGAGCGGTGACGCCCTTGCGCGCGAACGAACGCATGGTTGTGGTGTAGTACTCGACCGGGATGGAGGTGAGTTCGCCGGCTTTCACCAGCTCCTCATACGGTCCTTTATAATTCTCCTCGTCGAATTCGATCTTGTAGACCACGCCGCTGCGCTTGGCCCTCTCCGAGTTGCCATCGCCCTCTAGCTCCGCCAGTTCGTTTGAGGACCCCGAAAAGAATAGCTCGATCGTGATCGCTGGCGGCGGGAGCGGTGATGCTGTGCCGAGGCTTTGTACGTACTTGTTCTGAGCGACCAAATTGAAGAGATAGCTCGTCAGGTCATTCTTCAACGGGCGGCCGTGCAGCAGTCCCGTCAGCGCTAGGTGAATCGCCTCTAGGATCGTGGTCTTCCCGGACTCGTTGGCGCCAACGATCACGTTGAGGCCATCGTTCAACGCGAGTGTAAAAGTCCCCTCGTAACATTTGAAATTGGTGATCTTGACCTTCTCGATCTTCATACCTTCGCCCCAAGAAGTCGCCCGAAGCCTAAAAAATATCGACTATCCGATCTCGTGAATTTTCACCGTCGGCACAACCTGTGCGGCAATCTCGCACAGGTGCCGATGGTGTGTGAGGTAGACCACCTGTCCGACCTGAGCCATCTGCCCGAATAGCCGGAACACCTCCTCCGAGCGGGGCTCGTCGAATGTTTCCATGATGTCGTCGGCAATAAAGGGAACCGAAGGACGCGCCGTCGCGAACTCTTCGTAGCCGGCTAGGCGCAACGCCAGATAGAGCTGGAACTGCGTGCCCTTGGACATCTCGACCGCAAGCTTGGAGCCGCCATGCCGCGATAGGCCGATCAGCGCTTCGCGGTCCTTGTCGGGTCGCGTGGCAAGACCGGTGTATTCATCGCGTGTGATTATCCGGAACGCTTCGGATGCCCGGTTCATCATTGCGCTGCGGTGCTTGTCGCGATAGGCGCGAATGCCGTGCTCGGCGACCAGGCTTCCGCTCCTGAGGCGAAGATAGTGCAGCGCCAGATCCTCGATTTCCAGAAGCAAGGTGCGCCGTTTCGCCTCGAGGCGGGCAGCAGCATCATCGCCGCCGATGGCGGTCAGACGATCTGTTGCACGTGCCTTGTCGGCGAATAAGTTCTTTGATCGGCCGTCGAGATCTTCAAGCCGCGTGATGAGCTCTGCCTGCTCCCGCTGCAGCTCCGCCAGGTCGACGTCTGCTAGGCTGGCCAAGGCAGCCTCCAGCGATGGCATCTGCATCTCACCGACGATCTGCCGTGTGAGCTTACTTTGCTGCTCGACCAGTTCATCCCTTTTGCGGCAGCGTTCGAGACCTTGTCGAACATCCGCAAGCGATTCGACCTGGAAGAATTCGGTCAGTTCCTTTTTGCGCGCAGCATGGACCGCGATCTCAACGTCCAGCCGCTCGCGTTCGGTCGCGAGGTCGACAAGAGTCTGATCCCGTTCCAGCCGTTTCGCCTCGACCTGTTTGGCTTCCTGGTTCTGCCTGAGCAGGGTCTTGGCGGCGTCAACGGGATTGCTGCCGTCGAACGTATCGCCGAGTGCGTCATGCAGCTGGGCGACCAACGCGATGAAGGACTTTCGATCCATCTCCATGGCGTCTATGCGATGACGCAGATCATCCTTCTCGCGCAAAGCTTCGGGGAGGCCGGCCATTGCGTCGAGAAGTTCCCGGACAGCGCTAACACTGCCTTCCCCGTTGAACCAGGTTCCTGCGAGGGCGCTCTCCCATTTCTTCTGCCACTCTTCTGATGCAGTGATGGCTTCGTTGAGCTCCGCTTTCCGTCGAAGCTCGGCCGCGTTCAATTCACCGACGCGTTTTTGGGCGTCCTGCCGTTTGGCCTGCACTGCATTATGGTCCGCGAGGATGGTGTCGGCAGCGTGCATCAGAGCTGCTACATCCAGACCATCGTCATCGATCCCGGCGCTGATCAGGATCGCGGCGAGCGTACCCTGCTCCTTTGCGAGCACAGTCCTGGCATCTTCAGCGTCACTCAAGGCATGGCGCAGATCATCCCACGCGGCCAGCGCCAAAGTGCGGATTTCAGCCCATCGGCCGATCCTTGTCAGCCATGACACGACGGACTCATCGTCATCAAGATCGATTTCCACTGGCGTTTCGGACCCGATCTCGCGTCGCAATGTCTGCAGTTCGTCATCGATATCCCGCAGCAACTGGCGTTGGCGGTCGACGCTTGCCCTGTTTACCGCCAACCCTGCGGTCAGGAAGCGCAGCTCCTCGAGTTGCCTGGCGCTGTTCAGACGTGCGGCCGCGGCTGCATCGGTCACTCGCATGCGGGTCTCGAAGCGATCGGCCGTTTCCCGGTCGAGGACCGACAGATGCTGCGCCCAGGCGTCATCCCGGTCCACAAGGGCGGCCTTCGCCTCCTCATCATCCATGATGTCGATCGTGTCGCGAAGTGCAGCCAGACGTGCGGCATCTTCCTCCTGCTTCGTCGAGAGCTCTCGCTCTCGCTCGACAATCTGCGAGCGACGCTTCTCCAATTCGCTGTGGGTCGACTTCCAGGTTTCGAGGCGTTCGGTTCCGGGCGGAGATATACGCCGGAGAGCGTCACCGTCACCGGCCCATGGGTGCAGTTCAATTGCGGCATCATCGAAGGCTTGGCGTTTGGCGGGAACAGCGCGCTCGGCAAAGCGAGTTTCGGCAACAAGATTGCCGTCGCGCAAGCGGCGCAGCACCGATTGAAGGTGGGCTATCTTCCCGGCATCGAAGGCGACACCCTGGCCATCGAGCGCTTGCCGGTCACGCTGCTCATTCTCCACAGCTTGCCGGGCTGCCTCGTACTCCCTTTCGGCAGATTGCCGTGCGACGTCGACGCCGGACTTTTCGCTGACCAGATCACGCAGCGTCCCGATCGTGGCAGCCGGTATCAGGAGCGACTTCGGATCGTCGACGTCTGACTGGCCCAGCGTGGCGAGGATGAGATCGACCTTGCGGTTCGATTCAGACAACGCCTGCTTCCGCTTCGGCAGATCTTCCTGCGCGGTCGCATAGCGTGCGGCTGCGTCCGACAGCTGATCGAGTTGATCTGCCATCTCAAGCAGACGGTTTTCGACCACGAGCCCTTCCAGTTCCTCCCGGACTTTCTGCTCGCGCTGCGTGATGCCGGCCAGCTCAGTTTGAAGCCGCGTCTCTTCAACAATAAGATCAGGAAGTGCGGATGCCCACTCGGCAGGCGGATGCGGCAGATCCGCATACTCCAAAAGCTGTTCGTCTTCCCGACGGTAGTCAGCCGCCAAGGGGTGGGATCTCAGTACGCGTGCGATCTCGTCATGGCGGACCCTTGTCGTCCCGATCTCCTTCATGACGACGTCATAGGCGGTTTCAGCCTGTTCGAGCGCTGACGTCAGCGTTCTGTAAGCCGAGGCCTGGACGTCGATTTCATCACGCTGCGATTTGAGGCCCGCGATCTGGTGTTTCACGCCGGCGATCTTCGTCGAGCTGGCGCGCTTCCGGAAAATGTTATCGGCTTCAGTGATCGCGGCCTCAAGTATGGAACTGATTCCGGCGAGGCCCGCACTCGCCGAGAAGAGCAACTCCCCCAGATCGCCTTTGCTTTGGAGAATAGCGTTGCCGCCATCTTCCAGGGTCTGATCATCGAGCGAGAACATCATCCGATAGGCGTCGCGCGTCAGTCCGGCGAGCGGGACGCTCAGCAACGCTTCGTTGATCGGCTGACCTTGTCCGTTCAGAAGGGAATTGCTGCGCTGCTTGAATCGCTTGAATTCATGCGCCTGCCCGTCGAATTCGAGGCATGCGCCGATTTCCATCGCCTTGCCCTGATGCATGAACCCGTACTTCGTTCGCTCTTCGATGCCAAACAGCAGGTCGAGATAGGCTGACAGCGACGTGGATTTGCCTGCTTCGTTCAACCCGTAGACGATGTGCAGATCCGGCGTACCGGCGACATGCTCCCCGAAATCGATCGAATAGTCGGTGAACTTGCCGTAGCGAGTAAGATCGAGCCGGCGCAGCCGCATCAGCTGATCTCCGACACTTCTGGTTTGAGCCGGGCGAGCATGTCCTCGCTGCCCTCCGTCAGCAACTGGTCGATCAGGACTTCGAACGCGGTTTCGTTATCGCCGCTGAAACCCCGCGCCTCCGGCGGCAAGTCATCGCGCAGTTCTTTGACCAGATCACGCACGGCCTCGCGAACACCATGCTGGTGAATGATGTCGCTGCGCATCAGCTCGCCGAGTTCCAGGACCGGGTCGGCGGTAGCTCCTCCAACCGGCGCGCTGATCGGCGCCGTGGTGGCGATCTCGATCTTCTCGATCCAGGTCTTGCCGAGCCGTTCGGCACGCTGCTCGGTCTCTGCCAGCAGCAGATCGCCATCGCGGCGCAGTTGCCATGACAAAGGCGTCGCACCCGTCAATCGAAGGCGACCTACGAGGTTTGATGAGCGTGTACGGTCACGGACGACACCCATGCTTTGCTCAATGAGTTCGGCCGCTTCTCGCCACGTCATAGCGGAGGAAAGATCCACGGATATCCGTTCGAACTGGGCAATGCTGGTGGCACGTTCTTCGACGGTAAGGGTGTGGTCATCATTGACCGTGACGAGCGTAACGGTCTTCTCACCGGCTTCGTTGATGTCGCGGCCTTGCGGCATCCCCGGCATGATCACCATGCGGTCGCCCGCGTGCTGTGCACGGATATGGATATGCCCCAGGGCCCAGTAATCGAAACCCCAGCCATGAAGGTCAGACGCCTTGCAGGGTGCATAGAGATCGTGGCCTGGCGCGCCGGCGAGACTCGTATGCATAATGCCGATATTGATCGCGTCCGGGGTAGGGCGGTGATATTTCTCGAGGAGGCTTTCCGGTGCTTGCGGCTTAGCAAAGCTCAGGCCGTGGATGGAAAGGTCGAGGTCGCCTCTGGTGAGGTTAATAGCGTCGGCGCGCCCACCAAATCTCGTGACCAAAGGTGGCAGGATCAGCTCCTGAGTGATCCTCGACATGGCATCGTGATTTCCGCGAATGATGAACGTTGCGATGCTGGCTTCATGAAGCCGCTGCATCTGGCTTGCCAGAAAGCGGGCGGTTTTCATCGACGTCTGATCACCGTCGTACAGATCGCCAGCGATGATCAGTGCATCGACCTGTTCATCGATGCAGAGATCCACGATGGCGATCAGGGCTTGGCGTGTTGCGTCGCCAATCAGCTCGGCGAGATCACTATTGCGCATCGCCAGCGAGCGCAGTGGGGAATCGAGGTGAAGGTCGGCCGTGTGAACAAATCGAAATGCCATACTATGATGTTTGTCCGATTTCGGGCAGATATTGAACAAGAGACTATCGTATTGTCATCGACAGCGCACAGAATACTCGTCCACTATGCGCCGCGTCGCTGCATCCGCCTCTCTGGTGACGCTCGGCGCGATCGTCAGTATTCGGCTGATTGCCGCCCTCTATGGTGGCTACCGGATTGCATGATCCGAAAATAGGCGGTGAACAGCGCGGATCGGTCGGCGGCAGGCGGCAAGCGCTTCCGCCGCGGCGAACCTTGGTGCGTCTCTAGGAAATCCGCAAAGCGCGCGATCATCGCCTCATGGCCACCTGCGGCTACGATCATCCAGCGCCGGTATGCGTCGGCCCCCTCCATGTCGTTCACCAGCCAGTCAGGAGGTTTTGCTGCGAGCGCCTCGAAGCAGCGAATGCGCGCGGCGGTAGAGAGATTCGTGAGTGTCATCCCCGAACGGACCCCGGCGGTGACTGGCGTGCGCAGCACGCGCGAGACGGCGTCGCTGGTTCTCGCCGAATCCCTGACCGACTCCACCCGGCATATATCAGCGATCGCGCGCTCCAGGCGGCGTGCTGACGCCTTGACCGAGGCCTTCGGCGCAGTACGCAGGTCGAATCCGCATCGTGCGCAAAAATGCTGTGAGACCAGATCGGCTTGGTCGAAGGTAGCGATGCCGGCGCGGCAGCCCGGGCATCGATCCCGAAGGCCACAAGCATGCACGAAGCACGAGATACGCGATGCAAGCCGCCACTGCCGCCGGAAATAGGGCGCCTCGTCCCCGGCAAGGCAAAGCGGGCAATATTGCATCCAGGTCGAACGGTTCCGGTGCGCATTATCGCGCAGCGGCAACAGGAGCGCGGTTATGGCGACGCCGTCCACCGTCATCGATGAGATAGCTCCTAGTGGCAGGTGCGTTTGATGGCAAAGCAGCATGGCGACGTTGCGCGGCAACCGATGGTCGAGGCGCGGCGACCACATCCCGTCGCCGAACTCGAGGACGCCGGCAAACGACCGCGGCGCGATGCCGTTAGCGATTCCAAGACGGTGCAGCCAGCTCGACAGCAGCTCGTCCGGAAGCGGCTCGATGGAAACAGGCCACCTATCCGGAGCGACGTCGCTATATCGCTGGCGGACCTCGATCGCGAAACCCGCGTGTGCGGCATTCCCTGTCACAGCAGGTTGTCGCGCACCGGCGCCCGACGCCGCTTCGACACCGGGACGTAGCGCAACGCCTCGATGCCCGATTTCGAGATCCGCTCCTCGCCGGTCCTCACCGCGGCCGTGGCCGCCGCGGAGACGATCGCCACGACCTCGCCTATCAATCCCTCGGAGAGCTGAAAGATAGTTCGCGCCGTGGGTTCATCCGAAAGGTCGGATGCGCGGGCGAGCGGCAAGGCGCTCTCAAGGCTGTCAAGCAGCGCAAGAAACTCCTCGCCATATTGCCAACGCGGCACGGCGTGCAGGTCGAACCGGGTCCCCATTTCAGCGGTCTGGTTGACGAAGTCATAGACGGCGACCTCACCGATCAGAACCGGCGAGATGTCGAACTGGCGACCGATCCTGCGAAGGAAGGAAAGCACGCCCTCGACGTCGCGCGCGCGGCCGCGCAGAGCATTGTGGAACTCATCGAAAATCAGGATCTTGGGCTTCAGCCTGTCAAGCAGATGATCGACCTGTTCTGCCTTGCGGCCGACGTCCCGGCTGCTGCCCGTCGGCGCGTGCAACGCCTGCAGGATACTTCCGTAGAAATGGGTGAGACCTGCGCCCTCGCGCGTCTGCACCACCCACACCCGCTGCTGTTCGGCTGTTCTCAGATGTCCGACTGCGAAGCGTTCGGCGATCATGGTTTTGCCGTTGGCATAGGGTCCGACGAGCATCAGTCCTCGGGTCCGCAAAGATGGAGGCCGTGACAGAAGCTCGGCAAGACGTTCGTGCGCTGTAAGCGCCACCTGATGTCCGATCCACCGCGGCGTCTGGATGTAGGCGATCCGCTCTTCCGTGCTGCGGTCAAGGTGCGGGCGCACGTGATCAAGCAGATGATCCGCCACGTCACCAATCCTCCACCGGCAGGCGGCGCTTCGGGCGAACGGAATGATCGGCAAGCGCCGGCGTTGCCGGCCGAATCGCGTCATAGGGCTTGGGCGCGTCTGCGGCGTGAGATTTGCGCACGGCATTGCGCAACTCTGCCTTGGACGGCTTCGGTCCGCCTGCGATCTCCGCGATTTGGCGGCGCAGCGTCACCTTCTCGACATTCGTGCGTGCATTCGCGGTGCGTCGCGACAGCCGGTCCGCCTCGTGCTCCCACAACGTCATCGGGGCAAGCATACCGTCGCGCCGCTCCACCGATCGGAACTCCCTGGTCTCGGGATCGCGAGCGTAGATGTGGCTGATGTCGCGCGGATCGTATCGAAGCTCGAGCTTTCCTAGTCGGTCCCGCTGCGGAACCAGCTCGCTCAACCAAGGTGAATAATAGTCGAGTGCGAACATACTGAGGCCCTGCGGCGAGATCCGTCGCTCCGTTCCGGGCATGAATGCCAGCAGGACCCGTATGGGATCATCGTCGAAGCGTGCAAGTTCATGTACCTGCCGATCCCATTCTGATGCCGGCACCCTCAGAGTCCTGGCATTTTGCTGCAAGTTGTGGTCGATCAACGCGAGCGCGACGCATTGCTCGAGATCGGCGAAGCTGAGACGCGCCCGGCGCTCCGCGGGATATTGGTCGCGGTCCGCCACGGATCGGCCCGTCGAGCCAGGCTGCGTTGCAAGAACGCCGTTGAGCTTTCCGAGCAGCCTTTCGACCACGCCACCCTGATGCACGCGGCCGCGATCTCGGTAGCGGATACGAATACCGTAGTCTTCGCAACCGCGCTGAAAGGCATTCCCTTTGAACTCCTTGGCGGAGTCGGTGACCAGCAATCGCGGTCGACCGAACATCGGCCACCCATGCTTGATGCCGCGCGCAACCAGCCATTCGTCCTTCGGGCACAGTGCCTGCGCCAGGCACAAGGCGATCGACAGCGCCGACGGCTTTTCGAGCGTCAGGCAGAAACCGAGAATGCAGCGCGTCGCCACGTCGGTGACGATCGTCAGATAGGGCCTGCCGACAAATGTACCGCCACCTTCGACGACCTCGACGAAGTTGATGTCGGTCGGCGTGTGATCGATCTGACAGACATCCAGCGGGTGCGCCGCATGGATGTATCCGGGCCTGCCCCTGAGCCGATGGAGATGTTTCGGGTTCGCGGATCGCTTCTTCGCGATTTCCTCGGGGCCAAACAGTGCGGGTATTCTCCGGGCGACTGTCAGATAGGACGGGGGAGACAGGCCGGCCTCCTCGCAGCGGGCGCGGATTTCGGCCACGACCGGAGCGAGAGGTGTAGCCTCCAACACGAGCCACTGCTCTCGCAGTGTCGTCGCGATGATCTCCTCGATGTCCTTCTGGAGCCGCTTCTTTCGGGTCCTGTCTCCACCAGGCAAGAGCGATGTTACGGTCCGATCGACGCGGTAGCGTGCCAGCAGATTGTAGACCTGCCTGGTCGAGAGGCGCAGCTCGGTGGCTGCCCGAACGATCGCCGCCCTTCGGGAACCCGAACCTTCCAGAATCTTGTCCAGCTCGCGCGCAACGCGCCGCGCCGCCGACCATGCTTCATCGGAGTGTGACGCGGCAGGCGCCGGTTTTAGGTTGTGCAATCGGTTCGGCAAAATGAGCGGTCAGTGAAATCGTTAGCGAAAAATCATGGCCGTCATAACGCTCAAACCTAAACAGCACATGACATTCTCACGATTGAAATCGCGAATTGAAAGCGACAACCGAAGCTTTGGCGCGACTCGATGAGCGGCTGGCCCGCTCGCCGGTCCGCGAGGGCTTTGTCGAGCGCCAGAATTTTGCCGACGCGGCCGCCGCGCTCTGGCTTGAAGGCGAACTCGTCCACCTGGAGGACTTAGTCCTGCACGACGCGCACATGGACATCCGCACCCCGACCCACGAGCTCACTCGCGCGCACGCGGTTTTGCGAGGCCGCCGGCGAATTCTATCGCAGAAGCCTAACTGGGCGCTCGGCCGCGAAGGATTGCGAGAGCTGACCGGTCGCGGGCACGCAACATCGGCGGCGGTTGGTGTCGGTCGGGAAGGGCAGGGGGCTGGAGCCAGCCCCGTTGAAGCCAATGTTCGGGATGACATTGAAGACGGTATTCTGGATGAGGAGTTTGCCGAGATCGACGCTGTCTTGGCACGGTCATCAAGAATCCTGAGCGGCGCCGACGTGCCGGCGAGGACGTCGCGTGCGGACCAGCGGCCGGACCTGATCTACGATGAGAGCGGCGGTGCAAAAACCGGCCACGGTAGCGGCGGGATAGTCCGGCCGCGGGCGGAGTAAAATCCGGCCACCTATTTCCCTTCTGCATTGAACGCAGGAGGGACAGGGGATCTACACCGTGGAACTTTATCTGAAGGTTCGCCTGGCCGTCTCGGAAGGGATGAGCCGGCGTCAGGCAGCGAAGCATTTCAACATATCGCGCGACAGCGTTGCCAAGATGCTGTCGTATTCGACTCCTTCCGGCTATCAGCGCCGGTCACCGATCCGACGTCCGAAGCTGGATGCATTTGTTTCGACCATCGATCATTGGCTGGATGAGGACCTGACGGTTCCGCGCAAGCAGCGCCATACGGCCAAGCGAGTGTTCGACCGGCTGCGTGCCGAATGCGGGTTCACCGGCGGCTACACGATCATCAAGGATTACATGCGCGAGCGAGAGCAGCGCTGCCAGGAGATGTTCGTGCCGCTGTCGCATCCGCCCGGCCATGCACAGGCGGACTTCGGCGAGGCGATGGTGGTGATCGGCGGTGTCGAGCAGAAAGCCCGTTTCTTTGTGCTCGACCTGCCGCATAGCGACGCCTGCTATGTGCGAGCCTATCCCGCTGCGGTGGCTGAGGCGTGGGTCGATGGCCACATCCATGCGTTCGCCTTCTTCGGGGCCGTGCCGCAATCGATCGTCTACGACAATGATCGTTGCCTGGTGGTCAAGATCTTGCCCGACGGCACGCGCAAGCGAGCGGCGCTGTTCAGCGGCTTCCTGTCCCACTACCTGATCCGGGATCGCTACGGTCGCCCCGGCAAGGGCAACGACAAGGGGAATGTCGAGGGCCTCGTTGGCTATGCTCGTCGCAACTTCATGGTTCCGATCCCACGGTTCACGACATGGGATGTGTTCAACACCTGGCTGGAAGAGCAGTGCCGCAAGCGCCAGCACGACAGGCTGCGCGGCGAGAGCGAGACGATCGGAGAGCGGCTGCAGCGCGATCTCGCCGCCATGCGCGCATTGCCGGCTTCGCCGTTCGATGCCTGTGACCAGGCCAGCGCCAGAGTGACGGCGCAATCCCTGGTCCGCTACAAGACCAACGACTACTCTGTTCCGGTCGCCTATGGCCACAGGCAAGTCTGGGTCCGGGGTTATGTCGACGAGGTGGTGATCGGCTGCCGCGGCGAGATCATTGCTCGTCATCCCCGGAGCTGGGAACGGGAAGACGTCGTCTTTGATCCCATCCATTACCTGCCGCTGATCGAGCAGAAGATCAATGCATTGGATCAGGCCGCCCCTCTTCAGGGATGGGAATTGCCCGAAGAGTTCGCCACGCTGCGCCGCCTGATGGAAGCACGTATGGCCAAGCAGGGCCGCCGTGAGTATGTGCAGGTGCTGCGTTTGCTGGAAAGCTTCGATCTCGTCGATCTGCACGGGGCGGTGAAGCAGGCCCTCCAACTCGGCGCGATCAGCTTCGACGCCGTCAAGCATCTTCTCCTGTGTCGGGTGGAGCGCCGGCCGCCACGGCTGGACCTGTCCATCTATCCTTACCTGCCAAGGGCGACGGTCGAGACGACGTCGGCGAAGGCATACATGCGCCTCCTGTCATCGGATGCAGGAGAAGCGGCATGAGCGCCGAAGCGCCTGACAATCCCCCTGCGATTTTGCTTTCCCATTACCTCAAGACCCTCAAGCTGCCGACCTTCCAGCGCGAGCACCAGAAGCTGGCCCGGCTATGCGCGTCCGAAGGCGTGGACCATGTCGGATACCTTGCTCGTCTTGCCGAGCGGGAGATGATCGAGCGGGACCGCCGCAAGGTCGAACGCCGTATCAAGGCGGCGAAGTTCCCGGTCGTCAAAAGCCTCGACAGCTTCGACTTCACCGCCATTCCGAAGCTCAACAAGATGCAGGTATTGGAATTGGCGCGCTGTGAATGGATCGAGCGCCGCGAGAACGTCATCGCGCTCGGCCCCAGTGGCACGGGCAAAACTCATGTCGCCCTCGGTCTCGGTCTGGCCGCCTGCCAGAAGGGCTTGGCAGTCGGCTTTATCACGGCCGCCGCTCTCGTCAGCGAGATGATGGAGGCTCGCGACGAACGGCGTCTTCTGCGCTTCCAGAAGCAGATGGCTACCTACAAGCTCCTCATCATCGACGAGCTGGGCTTCGTGCCGCTCTCCAAGACCGGGGCGGAACTGCTGTTCGAGCTGATCTCGCAGCGTTACGAACGCGGCGCGACGCTGATCACCAGCAATCTGCCTTTCGATGAATGGACGGAGACGTTGGGCTCCGAGCGTCTGACCGGCGCACTGCTCGATCGCATCACCCACCACGTCAACATCCTCGAGATGAACGGCGAAAGCTACCGTCTCGCCCAAAGCCGCGCCCGAAAGGCAGGCTGAAGCCCTCACGAAAATAGCCGACGCCGCAAGCGGGAAACTCTAGTCGGGCTACGCCCTCCCGCCGTTCCCCGCTTGCGGCGCCAAGTGGCCTACTTTTGCGCCGCCCAACGGCCTGGTTTTGCTCCGCCGTTGACATGGTGAACGCTCTCACCCGCGCCGGTTATCTCAAAGCGGTGCGCGGCCGTTCGGGGGGGGCTCATGTTGGGTATGGCCGCAGGCGAGATACTGGTCGGGGACGTCATCCGGCGGACCGAACCGGACTTTGCCCTGGTCGAGTGCTTCACTACCGGAAACCGCTGTACCATCACCAATTGCTGCCGCCTGCGACGCGCGCTGCGCGAGGCGCTGGAGGCGTTTGTCACCTCGCTAGATCGCTACACGCTCGCAGACCTGATCCTTAGCTCGGAAGAATTCGGCATTGCGCCGGCGGCCTGAACAAAATGCTGCGCCGCTGGCGCGAAGCGCCGTCCGGATTATGTGGGCGGGACTCGGGCTGCTTTGCGTTTGTTTGGGACTCCTCGGCATCCTTGTGCCGCTGCTGCCATCGACGCCGTTCCTGCTGCTATCGGCTTGCTGTTTCGCCCGCGGATCGCCTCGCCTGCATCGTTGGTTGAACGAGCATCCCCGCCTCGGACCGCCGATTGAACAATGGAGCAGGCACAGAGCGATTTCCGGCCCGACCAAGCGCAACGCGATGATCGTGATTTTCGCAGTACCGCGCGCCTCCCTCCTCATTGGTGCGCCGTTTTATGTGGTGGGCCTCCAATGTCTCGTGCTGGCTTTTCCGGCGATCTTCATCCTGACCCGACCGCTGCCGCCGGAGGGCGACGCAGCTCGGCCGCGGCCACTGTCCGCCTGGGCGGCAAAAGCAGACGCCGATTCCCCCCAATCGGAGCCGCATAGACACAGAACGGCATGGGTTCCCATCGAATAGGACCGCTTCCGGCTCAGCTCAGCCAGTCGGCGGTGGGCGGTTTCTCGAGTGCGCTCCCCTGTTGATCCAGGCCAAAGCGCTCACGATAATCTGACTGATGTCCCCTAAAGGCGCCGTTTCCCGCCTCTCCGATCTCGCCGCAGGCACATCGCCATCCCATTTCCCAATAACACGCCCGGTTTCGTTGCCTGCGGTGCTAACCTGTCACGCGCTTGTCGGCGCGTTGAGATCCCGCCATTGGAATCGCTGATGGAAGCGACACGTCTTCATTATCGTCTCGCGGCTCAGCCCGAATATCCGGGCCGCTCGCGGCGGCTGTTCCCCTCCACGAAAACGAAATGTCGGACGGCGGCATAGACTTCCACGGCAAACATCCCGGCCGACCCCCAAAGGGGCCAATCTAGCCAATGGACGGTTTTTACTCCGCCCGCACAGCCAACATGACGGCGCTCCAATGGCCTAGTTTGTCACCGCCCTGCACAGACCCGGAAGGAACAATAACAACTTATCTATTGCGTTTTATCGCAATCGTTTTTACATGGGCGAAAGTAAATTGGCCGTAGCGGCCGAGTATGCAGGAGAGATACATGAAACAGATTTCCGACAAGCTCTTCATTGCCCCGCAACTCACCGCGGCCGACATCCGGGTGGCCAGGGCGAATGGCATTGCGGCTATCATTAACAACCGCCCGGACGACGAGGAAACGGGCCAGCCGAGCGCGTCCGCGAATCGCCGGACCGCCGAGGCGGCGGGGCTCGGCTACACGCATATCCCGGTCGTGCCTGGCCAGATCAACAAGGACCATGTCATCAATTTCCAGCTGGCGCTGAAAAGGGCGGATGGGCCGGTGCTCGCCCATTGCAAGACCGGCACACGCTCGGCGACACTCCACGCGATCGGCGAAGTGCTCGAAGGGCGTATGGCCCGCAGCGACATCTTGCCGCTCGGCCAGCGCCTCGGCCTGGATCTGTCAGGCGCCGTCAAATGGCTCGATGCCAACCAAGCCCGTCGCGAAAGCACTGTGCCCGACGTGAAGGCGTTCTTCGACAACCGCACCTTCTCGGTGCAATATGTCGTCTCCGATCCGGTCACCAAGCAGTGCGCCATCATCGATCCGGTGCTTGATTTCGACGAAAAGTCGGGCGCGACGGCGACGATCAATGCCGACCGCATTCTCGGCTACATCGAGAGCAAGGGGCTGACGGTCGAGTGGATTCTCGACACTCATCCCCATGCCGACCATTTCTCCGCCGCGCGGTATCTCAAGGACAAGACCGGCGCGCCGACCGCCATTGGCGAGAAAGTCGTCGAAGTGCAGAAGCTCTGGAAGGGTTTTTACAACTGGCCTGACTTCCCGGCAGACGGCTCGCAGTGGGACAAGCGTTTTGCCGAGGGCGAGCGGTTCAAGGTCGGGACGATCGATGCGAAGGTGTTGTTTTCGCCAGGCCATACACTCGCCTCCATCACGTATGTGATCGGCGATGCGGCCTTCGTCCACGACACGCTGTTCATGCCGGACTCAGGGACCGCGCGGGCCGACTTTCCCGGCGGGAGCGCGGCGCGCCTTTGGGATTCGATCCAGCAGATCTTGGCCCTGCCGGACGCAACCCGCATTTTTGTCGGTCACGATTACCAGCCAGAAGGTCGCGCACCGCAATGGGAATCGACCGTCGCGGAGGAGAAGGCAGAGAACACGCACATGTCGAAATGCCGGACGAAAGACGAGTTTGTTGCAGTTCGCGAGAGGCGCGATGCGACCTTGCCCATGCCCAAGCTGATTTTGCACGCTCTGCAGGTGAACATGAATGGCGGTCGCCTGCCCGCGCCTGAGGCGAATGGCAAGCGCTATCTCAAATTCCCGCTCGACGTGCTGGAGGGTGCGGCATGGGACTGACCGCCATGACACGCGAACTGTCGCAAGAGACGGCCGAGATGGTCGAAAATGCCGGCGAGGCGGCGGACTTCCTGAAGAAGCTCGCCCATCCCTCGCGGCTGATGATCGTCTGCGCACTCGTTGATGGCGAGCGCTCGGTACGCGATCTCGAAGACACGCTCGGCATCCGCCAGCCGGGCCTGTCGCAGCAGATCGCTGAACTGCGCGAGGCTGGCTTCATCGTCGGCCGCAAGGAAGCGAAGCATATGTTCTACCGGCTCGAAGACGGCCGGGTCGCTGAATTCGTCTCCATGATGCACGTCATGTTCTGCGCCAAGCCGCGCGAAGGATCCAATCCATGACCGGATTTACCCCACTCGCCTCGCTCATCGGCGGCATGATGATCGGCCTGTCGGCTGTGCTGCTGATGCTGTGGGAAGGCCGCATCGCGGGCATTTCCGGGATAGCAGGACGCCTGCTGCCGCCCTATCGCGACAGCGCGTTCCTGTCGCGTTTCGGCTTCGTTATCGGCCTCGTTACGGCGCCGATTGCCATGATCGCGGTCGGCGATGTCGAGGTGAGCCAGACGGTTTCATCCAACATTCCGCTAATGCTCGGAGCGGGCCTCCTCGTCGGCTTCGGGTCGGTCTGGGGCAATGGCTGCACGTCGGGTCACGGTGTCTGCGGACTCTCGCGACTGTCGACCCGCTCCTTCGTCGCCACCGGCATCTTTATGACGACGGCCATCATCACTGTCTTCCTCATCCGCCACGTCATCGGAGCCTGAGCCCATGTCATTCCTCATCAATCTCGCGCTTGGCCTTCTATTCGGCGTTGGCCTCCTCGTCTCCGGCATGTCGGACCCAGCGAAGGTATTGAATTTCCTCGATCTGGCCGGCACCTGGGACCCCTCCCTTGCCTTCGTCATGGGCGGCGCAGTTCTCGTCGCGTTCGTCGGCTACCGACTGGTTCTCGCCCGCGGCGAACCGATCGCCGGCGACCGTTTCCACCTGCCGACGCGCAACGACATCGACGCGCGCATTCTTGCCGGCCCGGCGCTCTTCGGTATCGGCTGGGGG
>MKRZ01000135.1:95826-153355 GCA_001897075.1 Mesorhizobium sp. 61-13
ATCCCCGCCATGATCCTCGGCATGTGGGCCGCTCGCCTTCTTGGCGAAGGCAGCGCGTCACCCCGTACCGTCTGAAACGCGCAAGACAAAAATCGAAAGACCACGACAATGAGCCGGCTGGCAGATTATCTGCCGATCCTTGATTGGGGTCGGCGCTATTCCCGCGCGACCCTGACCAACGACATGGTCGCAGCGATTATCGTTACTATTATGCTGATTCCGCAATCGCTCGCCTATGCGATGCTGGCAGGCCTACCGGCCGAGATCGGGCTCTACGCCTCGATCTTGCCGCTGGTCGCCTATGCAGCGTTCGGCACCAGCCGGACGCTTGCGGTGGGTCCAGTGGCCGTCGTCTCCTTGATGACCGCCTCTGCCATCGGGGAGATCGCAGCTCAGGGCACGCCCGCCTATCTTGCTGCCGCCATGCTGCTGGCCTTCCTGTCCGGCGCTATGCTGATCGCTATGGGCTTGTTCAAGTTGGGCTTTGTCGCGAATTTCCTGAGCCACCCGGTGATTTCCGGCTTCATCACCGCCTCGGGACTGCTGATTGCGGCCGGCCAGCTCAAATATCTGCTTGGCATCCCTGCCGGCGGCCACACCTTGCCGCAGATCGCGACCGGCCTCGTCGAGAATATCGGCTCGATCAATTTGCCGACGCTCGCCATCGGCACGTCGGTGCTGGCATTTCTCTACTTCGTGCGACTGCGCCTCAAGCGCGTCTTAGTCGCGCTCGGCCTTTCGGCGCGCATGGCCGACATCACGACCAAGGCCGGACCGGTTGCGGCCGTTGCCGCGACGATCCTCGCCGCAACGATGCTCGACCTCGGCCCGCAGGGCGTCGCGCTCGTCGGCGCCATCCCGCAAGGCTTGCCCGTCCCTGCTTTGCCTGTCTTCGATCTCGAACTCATCCGCATGCTCGCCGTCCCTGCTCTGCTGATCTCGCTGATAGGCTTCGTGGAATCGGTCTCGGTCGCGCAGACGCTGGCCGCCAAGCGCCGCCAGCGCATCGTGCCGGATCAGGAACTGATCGGGCTTGGCGTGGCCAACATCGCCTCGGCGATCTCGTCGGGCTATCCGGTCACGGGCGGCTTTGCCCGTTCGGTCGTCAATTTCGATGCCGGCGCTGAAACGCCTGCCGCCGGCATCTACACCGCCATCGGCATCGCGCTCGCCACATTGTTCCTCACGCCGCTTCTCGCCAGCCTTCCGCAGGCGACACTGGCTGCAACGATCATCGTCGCTGTCCTATCGTTGGTGAACGTCGCCGCCATCCGTCGTGTCTGGGCATATTCCAAGGTAGACTTCTCGGCCATGGCCGCGACCATTCTCGGCACGCTGTTTGTCGGCGTGGAGATCGGCGTCGTCATGGGCGTTGTGCTATCGCTGCTGCTCCATCTCTACCGCACTTCGCGCCCGCACATGGCCGTCGTCGGCCAATTGTCCGGCACCGAGCACTTCCGCAATGTCGAGCGCCACGTGGTGGAAACATCACCTGAAATCCTGTCCGTGCGGGTTGATGAAAGCCTTTATTTCGCCAATACCCGCTATCTGGAAGATCGTATCGCCGCGCTTGTCGCCGAGCGGCCGCAGCTCAAACATGTCGTGCTCATGTGCTCGGCCGTGAACATAATCGATGCCTCGGCGCTCGAAAGCCTTGAGGAGATCAATCATCGCCTGAAGGACGCGGGCATCACTTTCCATCTGTCCGAAGTCAAGGGGCCAGTGATGGACAGGCTGAAGCGGACCCATTTCCTCGAATGCCTGACTGGCAAGGTATTCCTCAGTCAGTATGACGCGCTGCGATGCCTGGACACAACTGATCGGCCAAGCACGAGATGAACTCAATGCAACCGTGCGGGCACCCCTCACCGCGACCGTCGCAGCCAGCAAGTCAACCGATCCACGAATCCTTAGTATTGACCGTTCGAGCGGTATTTTTGTGTGTCACGAAATGCGTTTTCGGTCCCTTGGAAGTGGAAATGAGCGACAGTCTGGTGAAACGCAGCGGAGGGCGATCAGGCCTTCCGTGTCGAACAGCTCTCGTTGCCGTGCCGATCGGGCGTTGCCCTCGAGGCCTGCGAGATGCGTCTGTGCCTGGGCAGGCAGAAGGTGAGACACTCCTTGTTTGGTGCAGATGAGTTGATCCTGGCTCTTCATCATCGTCCACGCGAAGCGGTGATGGGTGTTGATCTCGATGCGAAACATCAGTGCGCGCAGCGAGCGTGGCGCTCGCCTGTTCAGCGACCCGCGCCACAGTCGCCCGCGCAACACTGAGGAGGAATGCTTTACCCAGCGGTTCGGACGGGCTGCCGTACCTCAGCTAGCCTGCGGGCGATTTCCCCACCGAGGGCATCGCACTGCTGCTGGCCGAAGAGGCGGGGACCTGTCTTTCTTTTGAGGCAAACCAGGCCTTTTCGTCGGCAGCGTCTCATGCTATCTACCGCGTGTCGTTATATCGAGAAGGGCAGATTTATGGACAAGAAAGCGTCTCTGGCCGCCTTAGCCGCGTTGGGGCAGGAAACCCGCCTGGACATTTTCCGCCTCCTTGTGCGCGCGGGGCCAGAAGGGGTTGCAGCGGGAGAGATTGCGACGCGAGTGGGAGCGGTTCAGAACACGACATCCTCCCATCTGAAGATCCTGACGCATGCGGGCCTCATCCGCCCCGAGCGGGATGGCCGGACCGTGCGCTACGTCGCCGACATGACCGGATTCCGTGACCTGCTCGCTTACCTGATGGAAGACTGCTGCAACGGCGCGCCCGAACTCTGCCGTCCAGTCATCAATGCCGTGACCTGCGATTGTTAGGAGCGATTTTCTATGTCCGACAGGCTCTACAACGCACTCTTCCTCTGCACAGGAAACTCCGCCCGCTCGATCCTTGCAGAAGCGATCCTGCGGAATCTCGGCGCTGGGCGCTTCCAGGCCTTCTCGGCCGGATCGCAGCCGAATGGCGAGGTCCATCCGTTTGCCATCGAACTCCTTCGGAACCTGAAGCTGGATACGTCTTTCGCGCGTTCGAAATCCTGGAACGAGTTCGCGGCGCCCGGTGCTCCGAAGATGGATTTTGTCTTTACCGTCTGCGACAACGCGGCAAACGAATCCTGCCCGGTCTGGCCCGGACAGCCGATGACAGCGCATTGGGGCATTCCGGATCCCGCCGCCGCTGAAGGCACGGATGCCGAGAAGCACTTGGCTTTCGCCGATGCCTATCGGCAGCTATCGAACCGCATTTCCGCCTTCCTGGCACTGCCGCTAGCTTCGATCGACCGGATGTCGCTCCAGTCCAGGTTGCGCGAGATCAGAAAGCTCGAAGTCTCGGCGGCCGCAACAGCATGAGACCCGGCATGGACGTGATCATCTACCACAACCCCAAATGCGGGACCTCGCGCAACACGCTTGCGATGATCCGCAATGCAGGAATCGAACCGCATGTTATCGAGTACCTGAAGACACCGCCGACGCGAGAGCTGCTGCGTCAGCTGGTGGAGCGGATGGGCACGTCGCTCCGCAGTATCCTCCGCGAGAAGGACACGCCTTACGGGGAGCTCGGCCTTGGCGATCCCGCCCTGACAGACGAGCAGCTGTTCGATGCGATTGAGAAGCATCCGATTCTGATGAACCGTCCGATCGTCGTCTCGCCGAAAGGCGTGAAGCTTTGCCGCCCGTCCGAGACGGTCCTCGACCTCCTACCTGCCCAGAAGGGCGCCTTCGCCAAGGAAGATGGCGAGCAGGTGACCGATGCGGCAGGCAACAGGCTCGCCTGACAACCACAGGAATTCCGATGTCGAACGCAACACCTCCGGCACGCCGGCTGTCCTTCCTCGATCGCTACCTCACGGTCTGGATCTTCGCGGCGATGGCGCTCGGCGTCTTCCTCGGAACCGCCTTCGAGACCCTTCCGGCCTCGCTCGACGCCATGTCGGTCGGCACGACGAACATCCCGATCGCCATCGGCCTAATCCTGATGATGTATCCGCCGCTCGCCCGGGTGCGTTACGAGGAGCTGCACCGCGTCTTCGCCGACAAGCGCGTGCTGGTCCTGTCGCTGGTCCAGAACTGGATTATCGGTCCAACGCTGATGTTCGGGCTCGCGGTGATCTTCCTGCGCGACCACCCCGAATACATGACGGGCGTGATCCTGATCGGATTGGCGCGCTGCATCGCCATGGTGCTGGTCTGGAACCAGTTGGCCAAGGGCGACAACCAGTATGTCGCTGGCCTCGTCGCGTTCAATTCGATCTTCCAGATCCTGTTCTTCTCGACCTATGCCTGGTTCTTCCTGTCCGTCCTCCCGCCGCTGTTCGGCCTGGAAGGCAGCGTTGTCGACGTCGGCTTCTGGACGATCACCAAGGCCGTCCTGATCTACCTCGGCATCCCCTTCGCAGCCGGATACCTCACGCGGCGCTTCCTGATCTCCAGCAAGGGGAGCGATTGGTACGAGGGCGTGTTCCTGCCCAGGATCAGCCCGATCACGCTCGTCGCGCTGCTCTTCACCATCGTGGCCATGTTCAGCCTCAAGGGCGGCGATGTCGTGCGGCTACCCTCCGATGCGCTTCTGATCGCCGTTCCTCTGGTGATCTACTTCGTCGTGCAGTTCGTCATCAGCTTCCTGATGGGCAAGTTGATCGCGGCTGACTATCCTCGCACGACGGCCATCGCCTTCACGGCCGCAGGCAACAATTTCGAACTGGCGATCGCGGTTGCCATCGCCGCTTTTGGTCTTGCTTCCCCGGTCGCGTTCGCGGCGGTCATCGGACCGTTGGTCGAAGTCCCCGTGCTTGTACTGCTGGTGCACGTGGCGCTCAGGTTGGGCAGGCGCTGGTTCGCCGATACTGCGCCTGATGCAGTGCCGGCGGCCGCGACAGCCAGACCGTAGGAGCCGCACCATGCGTTTGCGTGAACTCAATGATCCCGACCATCTGCCGGCGCTCGATCTCAGGTATGCCGAGGATCGGCCCGGCCTCGGACTGGGGCCGGAGGAGCACGCCCCGCGAATCCTGCTGCTCTACGGCTCGCTGCGGCCGCGTTCCTTGGGGTCGGTTCCGGCTGGGGGCGGAATGACACCCTAAGCGTTTGCCTCCGTGGGCCAAAGATATTCGCCGGTCAGCAGGATATGCGCCCAGCCCAGAGGAGAGATGTGGGCTAAAAGTTCGGGTGGCACATCGAGGCCTTCGTTTCGCCGTTCGGCGACGGCGTGGCCAAGGTGGACGGTATTCCAGTAGATGATGATCGCCGTCAGCAGATTCAGCCCGGCGATCCGGTAATGCTGCCCCTCAGTGGTTCGATCACGGATTTCACCTTGACGGCCGATGCGCAGGGCACTCTTGAGGGCATGGTGGGCTTCGCCCTTGTTGAGGCCAATCTGGGCGCGGCGCTGCATATCGGTATCGAGGATCCACTCGATGATAAAGAGAGTGCGCTCGACGCGGCCGACTTCCCGAAGCGCGGCCGCAAGATCGTTCTGTCGGGGATAGGATGCGAGTTTCCGGAGCAACTGGCTCGGTCTGATCTTTCCGGCGGCCATCGTGGCAGCACAGCGGAAGAGATCAGGCCAGTTTGACACAATCAGTTCTTCGCGGATTTTGCCGCCCACCAGCTTGCGTAAATCTTTGGGTGTCCCCGCGGGATCGAAGACATAAAGCCGTTTCGACGGTAAGTCGCGGATGCGCAAGACGAGCCGGTAGCCGAGCATGGCACTGGTCCCGAACAAATGATCGGTAAACCCCGCCGTATCGGCGTATTGCTCGCCGACCTGCCGGCCGACTTCATTCATCAGCAGGCCATCGAGGATGTACGTAGCTTCACTGACGGTTGCGGGAATAGTCTGTGAGGCGAACGGCGCGAACTGGTCATTGACGTGGGTATAAGCCTTGAGCCCAGGCTCACTGCCGTACTTGGCGTTGATCATGTTCATGGCCTCGCCCTGTCGTGCCGAAGGGAAAAACTGACCATCGCTTGATGCGGTTTTTCCCATGCCCCAGAACCGGGACATCGGCAGCTTGCCCTGCGCGGCCACGACCATCGCCAGCGCCTGGTTCATGCCCTCGCTTTCGACATGCCAGCGGGCAAGGCGCGAGAGCTGCCAGTAATCATGCGTGTTCGAGGCTTCCGCCATTTTTCGAAGGCCTAGGTTCAGCCCTTCGGCGAGCAGAACGTTCAGCAAGCCGACCCGATCGCTGCATGGCGCTCCGGTTCTGAGATGGGAAAAGGCGTCCGAGAATCCGACCGCCGCGTCAACTTCCAGCAAGATGTCAGTGATCCGCACAGGCGGCATTCGACGATAAAGATCGAGGACCAGTTCCTCTGCGCTTTCGGGAACGTCTGCGGTCAACCGGTCGATCCGCAACGTTCCATCTTCAATGCTACCATGGGGGATGGTCCCGTCGCGAGCGGCACGTGCCAGCCGCTTCAGACCATCCGCAAGGCGACCCTTGCGGTCAGCCAGCCAAGCTTGAGGATCGAGAGGAACAGCCATCCTGGCATTCGCCTGCGCCGAGGTCATCGGAACAAGCACCTGCTTGAGATCGCCGTAGCGGCGGGAATGATCCAGCCATATGTCTCCAGACCGGAAAGCATCGCGAAGATGAAACAGCACCGCGACCTCCCATAAACGACCATCGCCTCGGTCTTGCGCTCGGAGATGGCGATGCCATTTCGAATTCGGCCGCAGGAATGATATACCTGTTGATGTCGGCGCACGTGTTTCGCCGATGGCTTTCGCGGCTGCAATCAATGGCTCCGCCACCGACGCAGCCTTGAGCTTCAGGCATCGCAACATCCGCGGCGCATATCGGCGAAAACGATGATACCCTTGTCCGACGTGAGCCAACGGCTCGTCTGCCAATGTACTGGTGAGTTGCGTCCCTACGGCAACCAGCTGTTCAAGCTGATGCCATTCGGCCGACCGTGCCAACACATTGTCCAACGGAACACCATCGTCGCGAGCTTCCAGCAAAGAGGCTCCCAATGCCGTGAAAGCGCGAAGCGTATCGGTGACTGCGGCCTTGGAACCGGCAATCCGCTCGTCATGTAGCCGTTTCGCCTCTCGCCAAGTTTTCCCAACGATGCGGTCGTGGGTTTCGATGATGGCATCGGCGATCGCGGCTTCCCATTCGACGACGCAAACGGCGAGGATCGCCCACCGCCGATCCGAACTGATGTCGCGCAGGCCATCCGTGAAGTAACGCTCGCCCTGCCGACGCAGGCGCGCGATGCGGTGTGGCGGTACGCCTAGGAGGATCTGGGGATCGACTTCCAGACCGCGCAGGAACTCCAGCCGATCAAGCAAGCGGTTCGCTGATGCGGAATTGCTGCCGACTTCGAACTGGCGAAGCCAGATGAAACGGCTGATGTTTCCGTCAACCATTTCGGTCAGAAGCCCGTCCAGTTGCTCGCGCACACTAAAGTCGAGCCTTTCCGCTATCCGTGTCTCAATGCATCGCTCGGCGGCAACAAGGGCATCGGCGCACAGACGCTCGATCGTTGACGCCGCCGGCAGGATGGTCACCATTTTCCTGCATTGCGCGACGAAGCGCCGCGCCAGATCTTCGTTCGACCTGGCATCTTCAGCCTGATCGAAAAGCCAATCCCGCAGATCACGGGCCCCGCGCCCCGTGAATGTCTTGTAGCCGTAGATCTCGCGCAACGCCTCCATATGTTGCTGGCGGGTCTGACGCCGGGCGGCATAGGTGAGAAGCGCATCGGCCGGAACGCCGAGCTGAGCTCCGATGAAGGAAAGGACTTCATGCGGAATCATTTCGCCCGGAGCCAGCGCGCGCCCTGGATAGCGTAGTGCACAAAGCTGCAGGGCGAAACCCAGCCTGTTTTCTGGTCTGCGGCGTTCCTGAATGTTTGCCAGATCGTCGTCGCCCAATGTGTAATGCTTCAGCAGTGATAACTCGTCCGTCGGCAGGTCGAGCAACGCCGAGCGCTGTCGCTCGGCGAGAATATGTCGTCTTGGCATGCGCGCGTTGTCCCTGTTGAAGTACAGTCTGTTTTGGACAACAATCGCCCCATGCAAATCAAGGCTTTGCGAGCCACAAAACCACGAGGGTTCAATTGGGACAGCGCGTGGCCATCTATTGCCGGGTTTCGACGGCTGATCAGTCCTGCGAACGACAGGAGCGAGATCTGACCGCCTTCGCCGGACGTGCCGGATATAAAATTGCCGGCATATATAAAGAGACGGGCTCGGGCGTGAAGCTGGACCGGGCCGAGCGCAAGAAGATCATGGCGCTCGCTCAGGCTAGACATATCGACGCCATCCTGGTCACAGAACTCTCCCGCTGGGGACGCTCGACGATCGATCTCCTCAACACGTTGCGCGAGCTGGAAAGCTGGAAGGTCTCAGTCATCGCCATGAACGGCATGACCTTCGATCTGTCATCTCCTCATGGCCGTATGCTGGCGACTTTCCTCTCCGGTATCGCTGAATTCGAACGCGATCTTATCAGCGAACGGGTCAAATCGGGCTTGGCCGTTGCCAAAGCGCGCGGCAAGAAACTCGGTCGACAGCGGGGGCAGCGCCCGAAGTCGGACCGTCTGGCTCCGCGAGTTCTGGCGCTCGTTGCTGAAGGCCGCAGCTATCGGCTCATTGGTCGCGAACTTGGGCTCAGCAAGAACACCGTCTCCGATATCGTGCAACGTAACCGCAACGCTATCGTCGCTCGCGAGCCAAATCGTTGAGCCCGATAAAGGTCCCGATGACATCGAGCGAGAACCGGAACGCCGGTTGATCGCCGGGCAACGCCGGCTCCATGACCAGAGATACGCCTACATCGTCTCCCGTTCGCCAAAAGCGAACTGATTGTTTCGGTGTTACCGGCTCCTTAGCTGGCGTACTCTGAGCCAGACATTGAGAAAACTGGCGGCGATCAAACCAGAGATGCCGACGTAGGCCAGGACAAGGCTTGGCATGAGACCGAGAAACACGACCGCTATCGCCAGCGTACTGAGCCCCCCGATGATGAGAGCCCACGGTTGATGATGGCTGCGTGTTCCAAGATATAGCCCGAGTAGGGTGACGGCCAGAAACGCTGCTAACAATGGGAACAGGATCGCATCTCTTTTGATGAAGCCAAGCCCGACGGCCGATACAATCGAAAGGAGTACCGGGGAACCGAGGCAGCAGAGCGCCGCGAAGACCGATCCGGCGGCCCCGAATTTGTCCAGGTGCCGTTTCCAAAAGGTACTTTGCTCGATGGTGTTCGCGGCCATAGCTGCAGTCTCCTACACACCTGCAACTTCGCACCCGCCGGGTGGATATTTTCGACGGCGCCGTTCACCCTTTGAGGCAGCAGCGTGCCGATGTGGAGCAGCGAAGAGAGGTGATACCGCTCTCCGCCCGCCGCCGCCAATCAGCCGGCGGCTATTGCGCCACATGCGACGGATAGCCGGCGTTGGTCGTCGCAGCAATGAGGGTCGGTACGCCGGTGACTGCGTCATCGAAAGAGACCGTGGCGACAGCACCCGACATTGCGTCGGCTTCCTTTACCTGGACCGCTGTGACACCCGAGACACGAGAGAGGGCCGTTTTGACGATGGGGGCGCAGAGCGCGCAGGTGGCGTTGTCAACGTTCAGTATAACAGTCTTCTCGCCGGCCACGGCGGCGAGCGGGGAAAGCAGAGCGAGGAGAACGGCAACTGCGACAGGGCGGATCATGGGATCATTCTCCTTTGGCTTAGAGGAACAGGGGCGCAAGTCTCGGGAACCCTAGTCCGACGATGACGAGGACGGTGGCAACCCAGAGGCCGGCTTTGGCGATCCGTCCCGACTTGGGCTGGGCGCAATAGGAGCCCTCAGCGCAGGCGACCTTTGGCTCGCGATAGACGAGATAGAACCCGTAGCCGAGGATACCGAACGTCATGGCGGCAAAAATCGGTTGATACGGTTCGAGGGCGGTGAGGTTGCTGATCCAGGCTCCGCCGATGCCCACGGTGAACAGGGCAAACGGGATGACGCAGCAACTCGAGACGGCGATCGCCCCGAGAATGCCGCCGGCGGCGAGCAGTTGCTGGCGTCCGCCCCGCTGGTGTTCCGATGTCACGTGGATGGCGGCGGTCGCCGACGTTCGGGATCCTTTGAGACCTGATGATGCCTCCATAATTGCTCACTTTCTGCATCGTTGAACAGCGATTTGCGAAGTAGCCTACGCCTTGTAGTCACTACAGACTCAAGGGGGATTTCAACGATTTGCGATCACGCTTCTGTGAGGGCGTTGGAAAGTGGAACCCGTTGAGCAGTCGCTGTCGTCTGAAGACCGTAGCTGGGGTTTTCAAGCATCATGAACCGTGGCGCTACCAATCTCTGTTTCCGCAGTGCCTACGTGGCCAAGCGATCAAGATTTTGTCTTGACCCTGTACCGAGTACAGGGTGTAACGAATCTCTTTGGCAGCGATCGCGTCATCGGGATACCCGACGCGGTCGTGCTTGTGATTAATGGACCGCGCCGCAGCGATGCTATGGATCTGCGATCAGAACGGAGAGCGCCTTGGACGACAAACCGACCGCCGGCATCGTGACCGCGATCATCATCGCGCCTTTAGTCGCGCTTTGCTGCCTTGGACCGGTAGTCATCGGCTCGGCGGTGGGCGGCGTTTTGGGCTGGTTCAGCGGGCAAGGTCTCGTGATAGGGGGTGTGCTGACACTCCTGGCTGGAGCCGCCGGCTATGCCCTCATGCGCTGGCGCCGGGCTTCATCTCGTCGGGAAGATGCCTCCCCGACATGCACATGTGACGAGCCCAAAGCACGGCCCGGCAGCCGCCAACCACCAACCATCCTTTGAGCCGGCACACTCCAATCGCGAAATACCCCGTACACTCGGAGATACGCCCTTGCCCATGACCACGCCGGCCGCGGACCTCGCGGAAACGATCGAAGAAAACTCCATTCTGACGCCGCAATTCAACGCGGATGGGCTCATTCCTGCAGTCGCCACGGATGCGGCGAACGGTGTGGTGCTAATGCTGGCGTGGATGAATGCGGAGGCGCTGGAAAAGACGATCGAGACCGGTCAGGCCTGGTACTGGAGCCGGTCCCGCAAGTGTCTTTGGCATAAGGGCGCGACGAGTGGGCAAGTCCAGCAGGTCGAGGAACTGCGCATCGATTGTGATCAGGACGCGGTGTGGCTCAAGGTGCGCGCTGGCGGAGACGGCGGATGTTGCCATACCGGCCGGGCGAGTTGCTTCTATCGCCGGATCGTTACGGCGCCGGGTCGCCCGACGCTCCGCCGGGTGCCGGATGCCCCGCCGAGATAGGTCCTCAGGGTAATATCGATGTTTTCGAGCGCGACCAGGCGCTCCAGTATCACGGTCAGAAGACCGACCAGCCGCCGAAAACCCTCCAAAGCCACCTCCGGAAAGCCGTTCCGCCGGCGTGTCGCGATGGAGAGAGTATTGATCGTGCCATCACCGAAGCGCAGCGGAACGATAAGATAGTCGGTAAAGCCGTCAGCCCTAAGTTCGCCGTAGAGGTCGCACCGAAACGCTCGGACGTCCTGCAGGCGAGGAACGCGGAGCTCCGTGCGCGTCGTGTGCACATGATGATCCGGGGAAGCGAGATAGCCCGGTCGGTTCTTCAGACCATGCGGCCAATCGATGACACGAACTCTGTCGTCGTCGGCAAGCCAGAGATAGGTCCGGGCACGGAAGGCCGGATGCAGCGGCTGCGCGCTCACAAAGATGCGATCGACGCGAAGCGTTGCCGCGGACAGCAACCGTCCGATATCGCGGATCACCGCACGCGCGTCGGTCGACGCAGCGGCGCTGTCGGAGAGACCGAGTGCGAGGCGGCCGAGATGCATGCCCGGATCGCCGTAGGGTGCCTCGGAATCACAGACCCGGCGCTTGGTCATGGGCGTAATCCTGCTGAACGGGCAGGACTAAGACGCTCGACCGTCGGGAATCGCTGACTGGGGGACATTCCTTTGCTCATGCTGTCCTCGATGGTAAGGCCGTTGGCCGTTCGAAACGATCGTGTGTCTGCCGGTGGGGCGCCTCCCAAACTCTGCTCCCCGTCGCGTCGAGCGTTTTCAGAGACGCCCGCAATCGAAATGCCAGCCTTGCCGCATCAGCTACACCATCGAACTGATGTCCGACGCATAGCTGGGATAGGCGAAGATGATGCCCTTGATCCTGTTCGCGGTCAGCCCTGCGCCCATAGCCATGGCAAAGAGATTGATTTGTTCCTCCGCTCCGGGGCCGATCAGATGTGCACCAAGAATATGGCCGGTCCCGTTCTCGACCAGAACCTTGTAGGCACTGTAGCGCGCCCCGACCCGCAGCGACGAGTACCAGCCGGCGGTCTTTTCGAAATGCGTGTCAAAGGCCAGCCCCTTGTCGCGTGCTGCGGCTTCGGACAGGCCGACCGAGGAAAGCTGCGGCAGCGTGAAGACAACGCTTGGGATCGGCGGATAACTGACCGCGCGCTCATCCTTTCCTGCGAGCAGGTTCTTGCCTGCAATCCGGCCTTCGTTGGCCGAAACCGGGGTCAGATTAGGCCCACTGTCGGCACAGTCGCCGGCTGCAAAAATGGCGGAATTTGTGGTCCGCATGTAGGGGCTGACCTTGATGCCTTTGCGGCCGTATTCCACGCCCGCGGCCTCCAGGTTGAGATGCTCGATGTTGGGCACGCGCCCGGTGGCATGAACCACCAGATCACAATTGATCGTCTGCTTTCCTTCCGGCGTCTTATAGGTAACGGTGAAATCCGACCCGTCTTTCTCGATCTTCAGAACCTTGGCCTCGGTCCGCAGGTCAATCCCCAGATCGGCGGTCGCCTCGGAAAGGATACCGACCAGGTCGGGGTCGAAATTGCCCAGCGGTCGCTCCATCATCTCCAGAACCGTGACTTCCCGCGCCCCTGCGCGTTTGGAGATATGGGCAAATTCCATCGCAATGAATCCGCCGCCGACGAACACGACCCGGTCCGGCCGTTCGGGCAGCTCGAGAAAGTCGGTGCTAGTCGCCAGCAACTCCTCGCCGGGGATATTCAGCGTCATTGGCCGAGCGCCGGTGGCGATATGAAAGTTCCGGGACGACAAGATCTCGCCATTCACCTCGATCTTGTCTCGCCCGGTGAAGCGTGCCTCGCCATGCAACACGGTGATACCGGCTTTCTCCAGCCCGCCCTCGATGCGACCAGGCATCGCGTCGGTGAACGTGCGCTTGAAGGCGATCATGTCCGCCCAGTCGACGGATGTCTGTGCTTCCAGCCCCTTGCCGCTCAAGTTGCGGGCCCAGTCAATGCCCTCAGTCACGGCGATCAGCATCTTTTTGGGATCGCAGCCTCGCAATGCACAGGTGCCGCCGAAAGGAAGGGCGTCGATGCTGGCGACCTTCCAGCCAGCGTCAGCGGCCATCCGGGCGACACCATTTCCACCCGTCCCACCTCCGATCACGATCAGATCGAAGCTTTTGTTATCGCTCATGCAATTCTCCTCTCCTAAAAGACTACTTTTCCCCCTGACAAAAAACCTAACCCCCACAGCAAGGTTTGCAACGCCCTGCCTGCAATAATACCCTTCTCAACATGACATCCGGCGACGCTTTTGAGCAGAACTACTTGCGCCGACCGTATATCGGTTGACCGACGGGGCCTTTGCCGTCGGTCTTGCCATTTGCCCGCGCGCGGTGCCGCCACAAGTAGATTCCGACAATGGCCAAGACGGCCGCTGCCAGCCAGAAGTAGCCGCCGCCGACCAGCCAACTGGCAAGGCCGGCAAAGCTGATCGCGCCTGTTGCTGCCAGTACAATCGCGCCGCAGCAGACGATCTTAGCCGCGAGCAATCCCGCAAGGCCGTATCCGTTCGAAGGTTCCATCGAAGCCTCCTATCCGGCGCAGCATGACAGCTTCGCCACGTCCTTGCCGAAGCCCTGCGCCGCCAGTTTCAACCCTTCGACCGTGGTGAGATAAGGGAAGATTGTCTCGCCGAGCGCCTTCGCCGTCATGCCGTGCTTGATGGCCAACACCACCGTCTGGATGCTGTCGGCGCCCTCGGGCGCGAGGATCTGTCCACCAAGCAATCGGTCGCTTTTGGCGTCGGCAACCAGTTTGATGAGCCCGCGCGTGTCGCGCGCGGCCAGCGCCCTCGGCACCTGGTCAAGAGATACGATCGAAGTCTTGGTCTCGAAGCCGGCGTCGCGAGCCGCCTGTTCGGTCAGGCCGACGCCCGCGACCTGCGGATCGGTGAACGTCACCCACGGCATGGCCGCATTGTCATAGACAAGGCTGTCACCGTTCAGTGCGTTTTGGGCAGCGAGCTTGGCGCCATAGGCTGCCATATAGACGAACTGGTCGCGACCGGTGACATCACCTGCCGCATAGACGCCAGGCTTTGAGGTGCGCATCCGCTCATCAACCAAGACGCCGCCATTACCGCATAGCTTAACTCCCGCCTCGGCAAGGCCAAGACCGCCGGTGTTCGGGGACCGCCCAGTGGTCAAAAGCACCTGCTCGGCCGCGATCACTTCGTCCGCTCCGTCGATGGCGACCGTCAGTTCGACACCGCGGTCCGTGCGCGCGATCCGGCGATAGGAGAGGCCGGTTAGGACGGTAATGCCCTCGTCGCGAAGATAACCGGTCAATGCTGCGGAGATTTCCGGCTCGGCTTCCGGCAACAGGCGGCGGCGGGTTACAAGTGTCACTTCCGCCCCGGCACGGGCGAACATCTGCGCCAGTTCACAGCCGATATAGCCACCGCCGATCACCAGCAGCGAACGCGGCAGCTCGGAAAGCTCGAGCGCGGTCGTGCTGGTGAGGTAAGGCACATCCCCAATGCCGGGAATGTCCGGCAGGGCCGGCGCTGATCCGGTAGCAATGATGATTTTGCCAGCCATGATCGGATCGCCGTTCACAATCAGAGCGCCCTGACCATTCAGGCGCGCTTTCCCTTCCAGATAGGCGACGCCGTTGTATTGTGGCAGAAGGTCGACATATTTCTTCTGCCTGAGCGTGGTCACCAGGTCGTCCTTGGCGGCGACCAAACGGCCCCAGTCAGCGACGTTGGCTTCCCCGGCAAGACCGGGAAAGCGATGCGCGGCGCGTGCACCATGCAGCGCCTCGGCAGCGCGGATCATCGTCTTCGACGGTACGCAGCCGACATTGACACAGGTGCCGCCGATCGTGCCGTGGCCGATCAGGGCGACATTCGCCCCCTGCTCAGAGGCCGTGATTGCGGCCGAGAACCCGGCCGAACCGGCACCGATCACCGCAAGATCGTAGCGGCCATTGCCTTTTTGGGGCGCACAGCAGTCAGACATGAAAATCTCCTAATGTTTCCTGGTATCGATGTGTGAACGATGTCGCCACAGCAGGTAACCGGCTGCGGCAATGATGAGGATGAGAATTGGCACCAGACCGTAGACCGCTGTTGTCAGCGCTCCCACGCCGATCAAACCTGCCGCCACCAGCAGGATCGGCACCAGACAGCACAGCGCCGCGATCAAGACGCCAACCACTCCGACGCCAAGCATGGACCGGTCAGGCACGGACTCAACTCCCGATCGCCTTGGCAGGATAGCCAACATTGGTGGAAGCAGCGGCAATGGCCGCGACCGTCGCGGTCGACGGGTCATAGGCAACCGTCGCCGTCTTGGCCTCGAAATCCACCTTGACCGACTTCACGCCCGCAACGCCTTCCATGGCCTTGCGCACGGTGACCGGACAAAGGGCACAATACATGTTCTCGATTGCGAAGGTCTGCGTCAGCTCCTTGACGGTAACCGTTTCCGACGCGGATTGTGCGGACGCGGGAAGGGCAAGTGGCAGCATAATAGTACCGCTCAAGCCAAGCGCAGCCGCGGCGACCAGATGTTTCGACAGGTATTTCACGTGGTTATCTCCTCGTTTCAATAGAACAGCGGCGCCCACCAGCCGATGGTGCTGGCGAGCACGATGAGGATCGTTGCGATCCAAAGCGCGGTCTTGGTGATGATGGCGGAGCGCGGACGGGCGCAGTAGGAACCCGGCTCGCACGCGGCTTTGGGCTTGAAATAGACCTGCCAGAAGCCAAACCCGAGCGGCACGAGTGTCGCCGCCGCGATATAGGGCTTATAGGGTTCGAGCATCGTCAGGTTGCCGATCCATGCGCCCGATACACCGAGTGTCACCAGGAGCAGCGGGACGATGCAACAGGCCGATGCCAGAAAAGCGCCGATAACGCTTATCGCCGCGAGCCCGCCCTCGCGCCGATCCGGTTCGGCGGCCGCCTTCGAAGAATTCAATGTCTTGCTACCAATTTCGTTCATCGCAAACCATCCTCGATTTCTGACTGAAAACAGGATAGGCTCTGTAGCCAGTACAGACTCAAGAGGTATTTTCACCATGAATTCTCTTCTTTCCGCCAAGGGACTGCAGCGCCACCAATTGGCCCGTGCGACCGGCTGCCATCTGGAGACCATCCGCTATTACGAGAAGATCGGCCTGCTACCCGACCCGCCGCGCAGCGCCAGCGGTTATCGCATCTATGACGAAACCGACGTCCGCCGCCTGCGCTTCATCCTCAGGGCGCGCGAACTCGGCTTTGGCATCGACGAGGTCCGCGGCCTGCTTCATCTTGTCGATTGCAGAAGCCAGACCTGCGCGGAGGTGCAGCGCCGGACCGAACCGCATCTAGCCGAGGTTCGCGCCAAGATTGCCGACCTCCAGCGCATTGAAGCGGTGCTCGTGACAATGATCTCGCAATGCTCTGGCGAAGACGTGCCGGAATGCCCGATCCTTAACGCGCTCGCCGCTTGACGGGCGCTTAGGGTGTCATTTCGCCCCATACCGGAACCGACCCCAAGTGCAGCCCGGCAAGCCGGGTTGCAGGGATGCTCCATTCGACCGAAGCCGACCGCGATCGCAGTCGCTGCTTTGTAAGGGCGGTAGCCCCGCATCGGTCCAGCCGAAACACTTCGGCCTGTCTTGCGACGTATTGCGAATGGCAGCATGGCGCGGGACAGAATGCCCAAGATGGACTTTACAGGCCGTCCAGCCTCGGATAGTAAACCATCAATATATCCAAGGATGACGATATATGGATAAGAAATCATCATTGGCGGCGCTTGCCGCGCTCGGTCAGGAAACCCGGCTGGACATCTTTCGCCTGCTGGTCAAGGCCGGCGGCGCGGGCATCCCGGCCGGGGAGATTGCAGCGCATCTGGGTGCGGTCCAAAACACGATTTCGGCCCACCTGAAGATTCTGGACCACGCCGGTCTGGTCCGCGCCGAGCGCGAAGGGCGCACGATCCGCTACGTTGCCGACATGACCGGATTCCGTGACCTGCTGGCCTACCTGATGGAAGACTGCTGCAACGGCGCGCCTGAACTCTGCCGCCCCGTCATCAACGCTGTCACCTGCGACTGCTAGGAAAGACTGGCACATGAGCAACCAACCATTCAACGCGCTATTCCTGTGCACGGGAAACTCGGCACGCTCTATCCTCGCCGAAGCAATCCTCAACCGGGTCGGCGAGGGGCGTTTCAAGGCCTTCTCCGCCGGGTCGCAGCCCAAAGGCACGGTCCATCCCTATGCGATCCAGCTCCTGCAGGGGCTGAACTACGACACCGCCTTTGCGCGTTCAAAAAGCTGGGAGGAATTTGCCGCCCCCGGTGCGCCGGAGATGCACTTCGTCTTCACCGTCTGCGACAGTGCAGCCAATGAATCCTGCCCGGTTTGGCCGGGCCAGCCGATGACGGCGCATTGGGGCATCCCGGACCCAGCAGCCGCTGGCGGGACCGACCCCGAAAAGCACCTGGCCTTCGCCGAAGCCTACCGGATGCTGAACAGCCGCATCGCGCTCTTCACAAGCCTGCCCATGGCGACGCTCAACCGACTGTCGCTTCAAAGGCGTCTGGACGAGATCGGCGGCAATCTGCCTTCGGCCAGTTGAACGAATACGAAAGACAATCATGACGGACCACGCTATCGCCACGGCCGAGCCCACCGGCATTGGTTTCTTCGAAAAGTATCTAACGGTGTGGGTGGCGCTCTGCATCGTGGCCGGCATCGCGCTCGGCCACCTGTTTCCGGGTGGTTTCCAGAGGATCGCGGCGGCGGAAATCGCCAAGGTCAACATTCCCGTAGCCGTGCTGATCTGGCTGATGATCGTGCCGATGCTGTTGCGCGTCGATTTCGCGTCTTTGGCCAAGGTCGGCACCTACTGGCGCGGCATCGGCGTCACGCTGTTCATCAACTGGGCGGTCAAGCCGTTCTCGATGGCGCTGCTCGGCTGGCTGTTCATCGGCTGGCTGTTCCGGCCATATCTTCCTGAGGTACAGATCGATTCCTACATCGCCGGCCTCATTATCCTGGCGGCGGCACCGTGTACGGCGATGGTCTTCGTCTGGTCGAATCTGATGCGGGGCGAGCCGAATTTCACGCTGTCGCAGGTGGCGCTCAACGACGCGATCATGATCGTCGCCTTCGCGCCGATCGTCGGCCTGCTGCTCGGCCTGTCGGCGATTACGGTGCCTTGGGACACGCTGTTGCTCTCGGTCGTGCTCTACATCGTGCTGCCCGTGGTCGTGGCCCAGATCGTGCGCCGACGGCTTTTGGTGGCCGGGGGACAGGCGGCGCTCGGTCGACTTCTGGGCAGGCTGCAGCCTGTCTCGCTGATTTCCCTGCTGGCAACGCTGGTTCTGCTGTTCGGCTTCCAGGGCGAGCAGATCATTGCCCAGCCAACCGTCATCGCGCTGCTGGCAGTGCCGATCCTTATCCAGGTCTATTTCAATTCGGGCCTCGCCTATCTGCTCAACCGCATGTCCGGCGAGCGGCATTGCGTGGCGGGGCCATCGGCCCTGATCGGTGCATCCAACTTCTTCGAACTCGCCGTCGCGGCAGCCATTGCGCTGTTCGGCCTCAATTCGGGTGCTGCCCTGGCAACAGTTGTCGGCGTGCTGGTCGAGGTGCCCGTGATGCTGTCGGTTGTCTGGATCGTGAACCGCAGCAAGGGCTGGTACGAAGCCGGCATCCCGGCCCATGCAAAATCAATCAGGAACCCCGCCGAATGACGATCACCATCTACCACAATCCCGCCTGCGGCACGTCGCGCAACACGCTGGCCATGATCCGCCAATCGGGCGAGGAACCGCAGATCATCGAGTACCTGAAAACGCCGCCTGCGCGCGAGACGCTGATTGAACTGATCGCGGCGATGGGGATCACCCCGCGTGCCTTGCTGCGCGAGAAGGGAACGCCCTATGCCGAACTTGGCCTCGGCGATCCCAAATGGACCGACGACGAGATCGTTGATTTCATGTTGGCGCATCCGCTCCTGATCAACCGCCCGATTGTCGTCACACCACTCGGCGTTGTCCTGGCGCGCCCGTCGGAAGCCGTTCTCGATGTCCTCCCCAATCCGCACATCGGCTCGTTCACCAAGGAAGACGGTGAGGTTGTCATCGACGGGGAGGGCAAGCGCCTTGCCTGACATTCACGATTTTCCCGATGATCCGTTGCCGAACATCGACGAAGACCAGTTGCTGCCGATCGACGGAAAGGCGCTGTTCGACGGACCGCGCGCCATCCACAGGCCCCGGGTGCTGATGCTGTACGGGTCGCTGCGCGAACGGTCCTATTCCCGCCTTGCTACGGAGGAAGCCGCGCGCATCCTGCGCCGGCTCGGTGCCGAGGTGCGCATCTTCAATCCTTCAGGCCTGCCGCTTCCGGATTCGACATCGGCCGATCATCCCAAGGTGCAGGAACTGAGGGACCTCTCGATCTGGTCAGAAGCCCAGGTCTGGTGTTCACCGGAACGGCACGGCTCCATGACCGGCGTGATGAAGGCCCAGATCGACTGGCTGCCGCTGTCGATGGGTGGGGTTCGCCCGACACAGGGCCGGACACTCGCCGTCATGCAGGTGTCGGGCGGCTCGCAAAGCTTCAATGCCGTCAACCAGCTTCGGATTCTTGGACGCTGGATGCGTATGTTCACGATCCCCAACCAGTCGTCGGTGGCCAAGGCCTTCAACGAGTTCGACGAAGCCGGACGCATGAAACCGTCTTCCTATTACAACCGGGTCGTCGACGTGATGGAGGAATTGATGAAGTTCACGCTGCTGCTGCGCGATCGTTCGGACTATCTGACCGACCGGTATTCCGAGCGGGTCGAAAGCGCGGAGCAGGTCGCCAAGCGGGTGAATCAGCAGTCGATTTAAGGTCGGTATCTGCCGCGAACAGGATTGCTTGCGCAGCGTGGCCGGCAGATCGTATCCTGGGTCGTAACGACGCTTGTCATTTTCGGGGCATCTCATGGCGGCTGGATCATCCGAAGACCTTGACGGGGAAGCGTCGGTATGAGGCCTTGCGACGTTGCCTTGGCCGTCATGCCTCCCGCTTTGTGGGCGATCGCCTACACGATCGCCAAACCCACCATGCAGAGCTTCCCGCCCTTGTTCCTGATGAGCATCATCTACGGAATAACGGCGATCGCCTTGTATCGCCCGGCCCTGAAGCGGCAGACGCCGTTCTGGGTCATCTTCGTTGGGTCGGTGCTGGGCGGTAGCGTGCAAAGCGGCCTGATCTTCAGCGGTATCGCGCTCGTTCCCGCCAGCACGGCGGTCATGACGGTTCAATCCCAGGTCCCCTTCGCCGTTCTGGCCGCTTGGGCGATCGGCCTGGAACAGATCAATCGCCGCCGACTTGCTGGGATCATCCTCTCGCTTGGCGGCGTTGCCCTTGTCGTGGGATTGCCGAATTCCGTTGGCGAAATCCGCGGCCTGGTGATGATCGTTGCCGGAACCCTCTGCTGGGGGATCGCGCAGGCGATCATCCGCGCCAAATCGACGGAGGCGGGTGGCTATCTCATGGGGGCCATGTCCGCACTCGCGGTGCCGCAGATGCTGGCGATGTCGTTGGTGTTGGAAACCGGGCAACGCCAGGCCGTGCTCAATGCAAGCCTTCTGGACTGGGGCGCGATCCTCGTGTTGTCGGTAGGCGGTTTCGCAATTGCGTACAAGATTTGGTACGGGCTGCTCCGCAGCTACCGCGTTGACCAGGTCGCCCCGTTCATTTTGTTGATGCCTGTCATCGGCGTGCTTCTGGCGTTTCTGTTCTTGAACGAACAGCCGTCGGCGTTGGTGCTTTGCGGAGGCGCGATTATTTTGGCAGGCCTCGCCCTCGTTGTTCGTGCGCCAAGGGAGATGAGCTTCCAAGCAGCATAGGAAGTGGCGGCGGTTTCAAGTTGCCAGTATTTCGATGATTGTCGAAATTCTGTTGACGGCCGGAACTCCGACGAGTATTCATACTTCCATGAAACTCGAAAAAGCAGCAGCTCAGCTCGAAGCCCTCGGCAACCCAACGCGGCTCCAGCTCTATCGCATTCTCGTCCGCGCCGGCGACGACGGGCTTCCGGTCGGTAGTGTCCAGGAGAAGCTGGCCGTTCCGGCCTCGACCCTGTCGCACCACCTCAAGCGGATGGTCGACACGGGTTTGGTGACGCAGGAGCGTCAGGCGACCACCCTGATCTGCCGCGCCAATTATCCCGGCATGGACGCGCTGATCGGTTATCTCGCGGACGAATGCTGCGCCGACGCCAAATGTACCGCAGCCGTGCTGGAAACGATTGTGTGACCGCCCCTTTTTTTGCCTGATTTATTCGAAGATGCCAGAAGGACCGAAGATATGGAGATGACGGCAAACCTTCCCGTAGCCGTGATCGGTGCAGGCCCCGTCGGCCTGGCCGCCGCTGCGCACCTCGTGGAACGTGGCATTCGTCCCGTTATCTTCGAATGCGGCCCGAGTGTTGGTGCCGCCCTTCTCGAATGGGGCCATGTCCGGGTCTTTTCGCCATGGGCCTACAATATCGACGCGGCGGCACGCGCTCTGCTCGATCGCTCCGGTTGGATCGCCCCGAACGAAGGCGGCCTCCCTACTGGTGGCGAGATCGTGCAGGACTATTTGAATCCGCTCGCGGCCCTGCCGGAGATCGCTCCTAACCTTATGCTCGGGGCGACAGTCACGGCCGTTACGCGGCAGGGACACAACAAGGTCTCGAATGAAGGCCACAAGGATTCGCCCTTCGTCATCCGCTATGAGGATGCCGGCGGCGAGCATCGTGTTCTGGCCCGCGCGGTGATCGATGCCTCCGGCACATGGTCACGACCGAACCCGATCGGTATCGATGGGCTGGCTGTTCCAGGCGAACGCCAAGCGGCAGAGCGTATCGCTTACGGCATTCCAGACGTGATCGGCCGCGCGAGGGACGACTACGCCGGAAAGCGCGTGCTTGTCATCGGCGGCGGGCATTCCGCGATCAACGTGGCGCTGGCACTCATGGAACTCCAGCGCGAGGTCCCTGACACGAAAATCTTCTGGGCGCTGCGCCACAGCAGCGTCGAAAAACTTCTCGGCGGCGGCCTCAACGACCAGTTGCCTGAACGCGGCGCGCTCGGCCTTGCCGCCAAGCAGGCGATGCAGGACGGGCGATTGAACATGCTCACGGCCTTCGCCGTCGATGGTATCGAAACCGAGCAGGACGGCCTTCTGGTCGAAGCGGTGCTTGGCGGAAAGCCGTTCAGCCTTGCCGTCGATCGGATCGTGGTAACGACGGGATTCCGGCCCGATCTTTCGTTCCTCGGTGAGCTTCGCATCGCACTCGACCCGGTTGTGGAAGCGCCGCCTGCATTGGCACCCTTGATCGATCCGAACTTCCATTCCTGCGGGACGGTGCCGCCGCACGGTGTCGACGAACTTACCCATCCCGAACCGGGCTTTACGATCGTTGGCTCGAAATCTTACGGCCGCGCTCCGACATTCCTCATGGTGACAGGCTACGAGCAGGTCCGTTCGGTCGTTGCCGATATCGCCGGAGACCACGACGGCGCGCGCGAGGTAAGGCTGGTCCTGCCAGAAACTGGGGTGTGCAGTGGTGTCCCTGTCACGGACCCCGAAGCCGTCGCCTGCTGTGGCGGCCCCGCTCTCGCCGAGGTCGATGCCTGCTGCGTCAAGGACGCGGAGGCGAAGGGGAAAGGCAGAGCAGGTTGCGGGTGTGCTTCGTCCGAAGTGGTTGAGATCTCGTCTGTGGCCGACGCCGAATGTTGCCAGAGTGCCGCGTGACCTCCACGGTGATCGATGACGAGACGCGAAAGCGCAACGCCGGAGCAGGGCGGCTGATCACCGCTCTCGGCATCGCCCAGATCTGTTCCTGGGGAACGCTCTACTATTCCTTCGCGCTGATGGCCGAAGCGATGCGTATCGATCTCGGCTGGTCGAAGACCGAGATTTATGGTGCGGCGACACTCGGCCTGACGCTTGCGGGGCTTGCCGCCTATCCAATCGGCGCCGCCATCGACCGTGGACAAGGCCGCACCGTCATGAGCCTCGCCTCGGTTGGAGCAGGCCTTCTGCTGTTCGCCTGGTCGCAGGTGTCGAATGTCTTTGTCTTCTACGCCATCTTCGCCGCCATCGGTTGCCTGCAGGCCGCAACCTTTTACGAGCCCGCCTTCGCGGTGATCGCCCGCCGCGTCGGTTCTGGAAATGCGCGGCGCGGCATCACGACCCTGACGTTGTGGGGCGGGTTCGCCAGCACCGTCTTCATCCCGCTCATCCAATTCCTCATCGATGCCATCGGATGGCGGGATACGCTCATGGTTCTCGGCGCAATCAACATTATCGTTTGCGGCGGGCTTTACTTCGTCGCGATCGACACCGCCAAGGACCATGTGGTCCCGGCCCGGCAGCCGCACGAAGCGCCGCCGCTGGCGGGCCGCAAAGCGGTCGCATGGGCGATGCGCCGCCCGGTGTTCTGGGCGCTCATGGTCGCACTCATCGGCTATGAAGCCGCCTTTGCCGCGCTGACTTTCCACCTCTATCCACTGCTGCTCGAACGCGGGCTCGACACCGCTGGTGTCGTCACCGTACTGGCGGTGATCGGCCCCGCGCAGGTGGCAGGGCGCATCCTGATCATGGTGTTCGCGCCCAACGTCCCGATCCGCAGGGTTGGTTCCATGATTGTCATCGCCTTTCCGCTCGCCGTCCTTGGCTTTGCGCTGGCCCCACCGAACGTGGTGATCATCGCGGGGATCGCTGCCTTTTACGGCGGAGCCAACGGCATGATCACCATCGTGCGCGGCCTCATGGTACCGGAAATGATCAGCAAGGATGCCTATGGGGCGATCAACGGCGCGCTGGTTGCCCCGATGAACATCATGCTGGCAGTCTCTCCACTGGCGGCGGCCTGGATATGGTCAGCGACAGGCGGCTACGATGCCGTCCTGATCGCAATCGGCGTGGGCGCGTGCGTTTTGTGTCTTGGGTTCTGGATAGCGGCAGCGATTAACGTCCGGAAGGTGCAAAGCTAGAAATCTACCGCTTGTACGACCAAAACGGTGAAACTGCTATCTTTCAGACGCTGGTTGATATGAAAGGCCACTTCCGACCGCAAATCGGCCGCTATGACGCTCATTGCCGTTGCCCAAAAGCAGACCCTCGGCTGTAGCCGGGTCGGCCGCATATCGCAAAGCGAGCCGTCTGCCGGAACCATCGGGAAGGCGCCCGGCGCTCGAGATCGACAGGAACGAACTGCAGAAGTGCGAGCCGCGCGGTGCACTTCCACCGTGCGAGCGGTCATCAAAAACGTCGCTGCAGTTTGCTACGCTGCTACCGCATCCACTAAGTAGGTAACCAAGTCAGGTACGATCCGTGTGGATTCACCCGCTGTCCGACGAAGCTCAAGGGCCAGAAGGCGGTCCTTCTCGAACGCCGGACTTAGCTCTAGCTTCAGGTAGTCGAACAGCGTCCGCTCATGCACGGCTATGACCACCTTCGTGCCGTGAGAACGCGAGATCGTTCTCAGCAACGCCGCGAACTGCGCAATATGGACCGCCGTTGACACGGCTCGGTTGTTGCGGGTGGACAAACTGGGAGTATTCCTTTTGGGAGTTTGTCCGGATCTGAGTTGAAGACGGTGCCGCTACGATCGCAGGCAATCCGGGCTTGTCATTAATGAGAACTGAGGCGAAGGCAGTGTATATTGGGCTTCTGGCGCGGACCACCGCTAACTGCTCGGACAAACCGGTATCTAACGTGTGTAACGGCCCAAGCGCGCGACGCGAATGTCCGAAATGTTAGGATCAGGATCTGACTGAAGATGAATAGAAACTGGATTATGTAGCAGTTGCCACCAAGTCTCGTTTCGAGACCCTATCGGGTCTTTTGCCACGCCGTGTGTCCAGACGCTTTGAAAGACCATAGCCGACAACCTTGCGGCTGCATGCATCGAGAATGACGGCTAGGTAACAGAAGCCGGCGGCAATGCGAATGTATGTGAAATCGGCGACCCAGACCATGTCGGATCGATCAGGGATCAGATTTCGATGCAATTTCGGGTAGATCGGTGAAACGTGGCCGCTATCCGTCCTGCGAACATAGCGTTTGCGTGGCTTGATCCCCAAGCCGTTGGTCCGCATTACGCGCGCCACACGACGAGATCGGAATGGATAAGGCGATTGGCAATCTGTCCTGCCCGACCCTGTGTCATCGCAATTCTCCTGTTTCCTGCGGATCCGGCCCAGTGCCGCCTTTGAGATGTTCGAAGACTTCTGCTCGATTTGGCCGTGCGAGGGACGGCGAAAGTTTTTCGCCATCGCCCATTGTCACGAACAGAAAGCCGAGTGAAGCGCTTCGACGACCGTGAGCACTTCCGGCCGGGTAATGCGGTAGTAGGCAGTCGTGCCATCGCGGCGCGACACGACCAAGCCGTCAGCACGCAACCGCATGAGTTGCTGCGACATCGGCACTTGGTCGATGCCCAGCAACTCGCGCAGTTCCGCAACGGAACGTTCATCCTTCCCTAAAGCGCAGAGGACCAGAAGCCGTTGCGGATGGGACATGCTCCTGAGCAGGTCCGCTGCCTTTCCCGAAGCCGGGATCATCTCTTTTACATTCATACTCTTGAATTTAATATCCTTGAATGTTAATTGCAAGCCCATCGGCAGGCCTGCGAACGGCGCAACCTTACGACCGCGCTCCCCGGATTAGGAATTGAGCCAGATCAATATAAGCCTGCGGCTTTGCTGTCAGGTTTACTCGAACAAGAAACATTGGGAGAAACCCTATGTCACATGTCGTCGTCCTTGGGGCCGGCCTTGGTGGAACCATCATGGCCTACGAAGTGCGAGAGAAGCTGCGCCATGAGGACAGCCTCACCGTGGTCAATCTCGGCACATCCTTTTCCTTCGTGCCTTCCAATCCCTGGGTGGCCGTCGGCTGGCGCAAACGCGACGACATCACTGTCGACCTCGCCGCAACTTTCAAGCGGCTCAACATCGCGCTCAAACCCGAGGGCGCCAAGAAAGTGTATCCGAAGGAAAACCGGATCGAGCTCAATGACGATACGTTTGTCGACTACGACTATCTGATCATCGCGACCGGGCCGGACCTCGCGTTCGATGAGGTACCCGGCCTCGGACCTGCTGGATATACGCAGTCGATCTGCCATATCGACCATGCGACCGCCACGAAGGCAAAGGTCGATGAACTCGTCCGCAATCCGGGCCCTGTGATCGTCGGCGCCGTCCAGGGGGCATCCTGCTACGGACCCGCCTATGAATTCGCCTTTATCCTCGATACCGCGCTGCGCAGGGCCAAGGTGCGCGACCGGGTGCCAATGACCTTCGTGACGCCGGAGCCCTATATCGGTCATCTCGGCCTGGATGGCGTCGGCGATACCAAGGGTCTGCTCGAGAGTGCCATGCGCGATCGCCACATCAAGTGGTTCACGAATGCCAAGGTGACTTCAGTTGATGCCGGAACCATGCATGTCGAGGAAGTGAACGAGGATGGGGCGCTGAAGGCTAAGCACGACCTGCCATTCGCATTTTCGATGATGCTTCCGGCCTTTCGCGGCGTGGCGGCGGTGAAGGACATAGAGGGTCTTGTCAATCCGCGCGGCTTCGTCACGATCGACAAGCATCAGCGAAACCAGGTTTATCCGAACATCTTTTCGATCGGCGTCTGCGTCGCCATTCCCCCAGTCGGCAAGACGCCGCTGCCGGTCGGCGTTCCAAAGACCGGCTTCATGATCGAATCCATGGTCACGGCGACGGCGGAAAACATTGGCGCACTGTTGCGCGGCGAGGAACCGCGGGCTGTCGCGACCTGGAACGCGGTCTGCCTAGCAGACTTCGGCGATGAGGGCATCGCCTTCGTGGCGCAGCCGCAGATCCCGCCACGCAACGTCAACTGGTCATCGCAGGGTAAGTGGGTGCACGCGGCCAAGGTCGGGTTCGAGAAATACTTCCTGCACAAGATTCGTCAGGGCAAAAGCGAGACCTTCTACGAGGGACTGGCACTCGACTTGCTCGGTATCAAGAAGCTTAAGGCCATTCACACGGAGCCAGCCGAATAGGCACGGCGCAGATTTCAGGAGACAAGATTATGACGATCGACAAGGCAGTTCTGATGTTCGCGGGGTTCATGGTGTTGATCTCCGTCGCACTCGGCTATTACTATTCTCCCTATTGGTTCCTGATAACCGCCTTTGCCGGGCTTAACATGGTGCAGGCTTCGCTTACTGGCTGGTGCCCGGCAGCCATTGTCTTCAAGAAAGTTGGCTGCAAGAGCGGCGTCGCCTTCAAGTAACACCCGACTTTGCAGTACCGGCGTCCCATACGGGACGCCTTCGCGCCTCCCGTCTCTTCAATTCGTTCCGAGATCGGCACATAGCCATGAGATACGTACGATACCATCCGGCCACCGGGCTTCTGCTCGCCATCACGCTGCTCGTCAACGCCAGCGCATTTGCGGGGGACTTCACTGTCAAGGCGGCCACCATCACCGAGATGAAGGCCGTTTTCGGCCAGGTCGAGAGCCGCACGATCGTGCCGGCGCGCGCGCGCCTTTCCGGTACCATCACCGAGGTGCGGGTGACGGAAGGCCAGGTCGTCAAGAAGGGTGATGTGGTCGCTACCGTCGTCGACGACAAAATCGCTCTGCAGCTTCGCGCAGCCGATGCCAAGATCGGCGCCCTCAATTCTCAGATGGAGAATGCCAAGACCGATCTGCAGCGCGCGCAGGACTTGCTGGCCAAAGGCGCCGCGACCCAGAGCCGGGTTGATGCAGCCCAGACCCAGTTTGACGTCATCACGAGCCAACTGGCGGCCGCGGTTGCCGAAAAGGCCGTTACCCAGCAGAGCGCCAAGGAAGGCGATACCCTGGCTCCGGCCGATGGTCGGGTGCTGACGGTTCCAGTGACGGCCGGCTCGGTGATCATGGCAGGCGAAACGGTCGCCCGGATCGCTTCGGGACAATACTATCTGCGTCTGTCGCTGCCGGAGCGGCATGCGACGGAGATCACGGAGGGGGCCCAGGTCGATATCGCCGAACGCGGCGTGGGTGCGGATGGCGGGTTCGTCAAGGCCCGCCAGGGCAGGGTCGCCAAGGTCTATCCGGAGATTGAGAACGGCCGCGTCATCGCCGATGTCGAGGTCGCCGACATCGGCAGCTTCTTCGTCAACGAGCGCACGCTGGTGTCGATCCCAGTCGCGAAGCGAACCATGCTGGGCGTGCCGCCGCAGGCGATCAACACGGTACATGGGATCGACTACGCCACAGTCAATACGGCGGACGGGCCGCTCGGTGTGGCAGTCGTGCTGGGCGAGCGGTACCAGGATGGCGGCCAGCCGCGGGTCGAGGTCCTGACCGGGCTCGCCGAAGGCGACAAGGTCGTCGTGCCATGAAACTTGGCATCGCCGGCGGGCTCACCCGCTCTTTCATAGCCTCGCCGCTGACGCCGCTCTTCCTGTTGGCTGCGCTGGCACTCGGGCTTGTCGCCCTCGCCACGCTGCCACGCGAGGAGGAACCGCAGATTTCCGTGCCCATGGTGGACATCCATGTCGTGGCCAACGGGTTGAAGGCGGAGGATGCCGTCAAGCTCGTGACCGAGCCGCTGGAAACCATCATCAAGGGCATCGACGGTGTTGAGCACGTCTACTCGCAAACCGTGGACGACGGTGCGCTGGTGACTGCCCGCTTCAAGGTCGGCACCAGCTCCGACGCCGCCGTTTTGCGTGTTCACGACAAGGTGCACGCCAACATGGACCGCATCCCGGTCGGCATACCCGAGCCGCTCATCGTCGGGCGTGGCATCGACGACGTGGCGATTGTGGTGGTGACGTTGACCCCGACGCCCGAAGCGGCCAGTCGCTATTCCTCTGCCGGTCTGACGCGGCTGGCGCACGAACTGCAAGTCGAGGTCGCCAAGCTGCCGGATATTGGCTTGACTTACATAGTCGGCGAACAGCCGGAAGCGATCCAGGTCGAGCCGGACCCGGAAAAACTCTCTCTCTACGGCATCACGCTGCAGCAGTTGACGGCCAAGATCACCGGGGCCAACAGGTCCTTCCAGATCGGCACGGTGCGCGACGAGGGCAAGCAGCGCGTGCTGGTCGCCGGCCAGACCCTGCAGACGCTCGCCGACATCGGCAACCTGCTTTTGACTGCGCGCGACGGGCGGCCTGTCTATGTGCGCGACGTGGCCAGAATTGTGTTGGTGACGTCACCGGCCGAGAACCGGGTCACCAACATCATCAAGTCCGACAAGGGGCTTGAACGGGCGCCGGCCGTGTCGCTGGCGGTCGCCAAGCGTCCGGGCACCAACGCCGTTGTCATCGCGGATACGATCGTCAAGCGCCTTGACCAGGTGCGAGGGGAAATTTTCCCGAAGGACGTCGACATGGTCGTGACCCGCGACTACGGCCAGACCGCGAACGAGAAGGCAAACGAACTGCTCTTCCATCTCGGCCTCGCGACGATCTCAATCGTCGTGCTCGTAGCGATCGCCATCGGCTGGCGCGAGGCGCTGGTGGTGGCCGTCGTCATCCCGACGACCATCCTGCTTACATTGTTTGCCTCGCGCGTCATGGGCTACACCCTGAACCGCGTCAGCCTGTTCGCGCTCATCTTTTCCATCGGCATCCTCGTCGACGATGCGATCGTGGTAATCGAGAACATTGCCCGGCATTGGGCCATGGATGACGGGCGGTCCCGCAAGCAGGCGGCCATCGACGCCGTGGCCGAGGTCGGCAACCCGACCATCGTGGCGACGCTCACCGTGGTCGCGGCGCTCCTGCCGATGCTGTTCGTCTCGGGCCTGATGGGCCCGTATATGAGCCCGATCCCGGCCAACGCCTCGGCCGCGATGCTGTTTTCCTTCTTTGTCGCGGTGACGCTCACGCCGTGGCTGATGATGAAGTTGGGCAAGAAGGACCACGCCTCGGCGCACGCCCATGATGCCGGTAGCCCCGGCGGCGCGCTCGGTCGCGCCTATATCGCGGTCGCAAGGCCCATCCTGAAGTCGCGGTTTCGGTCGTGGACCTTCCTGGTTGTCGTCGGCGCTGCGACCATGGCTTCGATGGTGCTCATCTACACCAAGCACGTCACGGTGAAGCTCCTGCCGTTCGACAACAAGACCGAATTGCAGGTGGTTGCTGACCTGCCCAAAGGCTCCTCTGTCGAGGACACCAACCGGCTGTTGCAGGCTATGGTGAACCGCCTCGCCGACGTGGCCGAGGTGGTCTCGTTCCAGACCTATGCCGGTACAGCAGCGCCTTTCGATTTCAACGGCCTGGTGCGCCATTACTATCTTCGCTCTGGATCCGAGCAGGGCGACGTCGCAGTCAACTTAGCGGGGAAGGGAGAGCGCAGTCGTCCAAGCCATGCCATCGCCCTCGATATCCGCGAACGGCTGAACGGCATTGCCATGCCAGAAGGCACCGTGCTCAAAGTGGTCGAGCCACCGCCTGGTCCGCCGGTGCTCGGGACCCTGCTGGCGGAGATCTATGGGCCTGACGCCGAGACGCGCCGCGCGGTGGCGACAAAGGTGCGCGAGACGTTCGCCTCTATTCCGTTCATTGTTGACGTCGATGACAGCTTCCACAACCAGCCGCAGCGTGTGCGGTTGGCGATCGATCAGGATAACCTCGAATATTACAAGGTCGAGCAGTCCGACGTCTACGATACGCTGAACTACCTCTACGGCGGCACGACGGTCGGCTACTCACACCGAGGTGGCGGCCGTCAGCCGATCCCGATCCGCGTGGCGCTCTCGAAGAGCGACGGCGTCGTAGACCAGCGCGCCCTTACGACGCCGGTTCCGGCGAACGCGCTGCCTGGCGCGCGCGATGTGGTGGAACTCGGCGACGTCGTGCGGATGACGCGTGAGCCGGCATCCTACCCGATCTTCCGCCACAATGGCCGGCCCGCCGAAATGGTGATGGGTGAACTCGCAGGCGAGTTCGAGGCGCCCGTTTACGGCATGCTCGCCGTCGACGAGGCCATCGCCAAAGCGGATTGGGGTAACCTGCCGAAACCGACGATCGCACTGCACGGGCAACCGGACGACGAATCCAAACCTACACTTCTGTGGGATGGGGAGTGGGAAGTGACGTGGGTCACCTTCCGTGACATGGGCGCGGCCTTCATAGTGGCGATCCTGGGCATCTACATTCTCGTTGTCGCGCAGTTCGGTTCGTTCAGGCTGCCGCTGGTTATCCTGACGCCGATTCCGCTGACCCTGATCGGTATCATGCTCGGCCATTGGGCCTTCAATGCGCCTTTCTCGGCCACCTCGATGATCGGCTTCATCGCGCTCGCCGGCATCATCGTGCGCAACTCGATCCTGCTGGTGGATTTCATTCGCCATTCCAAGGGTACCGACAGGCCGCTGGTCGACGTGTTGCTCGAGGCCGGCGCCATCCGCTTCAAGCCGATCCTGCTCACCGCGATCGCAGCGATGATCGGGGCGGCGGTCATCCTGACCGACCCGATTTTCCAGGGGTTGGCGATTTCGCTGCTGTTTGGCCTCGCCTCATCGACGCTGCTAACGGTGCTCGTCATTCCCGCCATCTACGTGGCTCTTCGAGGCGGCTCGAAGCCGCGCACCGACAGCGACGCGCCGGCAGAGCCGACAACGACCAATGAACCAGCCTCAGTTCCCGGCTGAACCAATAAGGACAAGATCATGAGCTACTATTTTTCCAAGACACTGGACTCCAGCTTCGATGCGACGGTCGAACACACGACGGCCGTTCTGAAGGATGCCGGCTTCGGCATCATTACCGAGATCGACGTCAAGGAGACGTTCAAGGAGGAGCTGGGGATCGACTACCGCAACTATCGTATTCTTGGCGCCTGCAATCCCGGAATGGCGTTTGAGGCACTGTCGATCGAGGACAAAGTCGGCACCATGCTCCCCTGCAACGTGATTGTGCAGGACCTCGGCGGCGGCAAGGTCGAGGTCGCGGCCATCGATCCTGTGGCCTCAATGTCTGCGATCGAGAACAAGGCGTTGCGCGGCCCGGCGGAGCATGTGCGCACCATGCTGCGAGGCGTGATCGAAAGCCTCTAAGGCATTGTGATGTATGCACACCTGCTAGTCGCCACGGACGGATCTGAAGCCAGACCGCCGAGGTACTTTCGTACATCGATATCCCGATCCTGGTGGTTCGCTAGGAAGTTTGGCGGCCAGCGGCGATCTGATCTCGATCAATACCGGGCACCCGATTTGGCGCCAGAAAAGCTCAGGCATCCCTACTAAGCAGGCAAGCGCCTGCGAGAAAGGCCACGGAATGTTCGAGTACAGCGTTGAAGCCAGACGGACCGATGCAAGCGGCAGCGTCGCCACGACCAAAAACGCAGCGCTTGTTCTCGACACCTGTCTCGAAGGCCGGGCCGATGCCTTCAACCCAGCCGAACTGCTTCTCGCGGCGATCGCGGCCTGCATGATCAAGGGCATCGAGCGCGTCACGCCGATGCTCGGTTTCAAGCTGCGCGGCGTTCAGGTGGCGTTGCACGCGGTTCGGCGTGACAGTCCGCCGGGGATTGCCTCCATCAGCTATAACCTCGTTGTCGACACCGATGAAACCGACGCGCGGCTGGAGCTGCTGCACAAGAACGTCCGCAAGTACGGCACGATTTCCAACACGGTCGCGGCAGCCACAAAACTCGAAGGCACGATCAGGAGAAAAGAATGAGCCGCCTGCATGTCGAAAACCACCTGGTGTCGCGCATCGGCTGGCTGCGCGCCGCTGTGCTGGGGGCCAATGACGGGATCGTTTCGACCGCGAGCCTGATCGTCGGCGTGGCGTCGGCCGCGGCGCCAAGTTCGCAGGTTCTGGTTGCCGGGATAGCAGGGCTGGTGGCTGGCGCCATGTCGATGGCGGCCGGCGAGTATGTCTCGGTCAGTTCCCAGTCGGACACCGAGAATGCAGACCTCGACCGCGAGCGCGAGGAGCTCAAGACCCAGCCCGAATTCGAGCGCGAGGAGCTGGCGCAGATCTACGTCAAGCGGGGGCTGGAATTGGGCCTGGCGCATCAGGTCGCCGATCAGCTGATGGCCAGGGACGCGCTGGCCGCGCATGCCCATGACGAACTCGGCATTTCGGAAATGACCACGGCGCGGCCGATTCAGGCGGCGTTGACCTCGGCGGCGACCTTCAGCGTAGGCGCGGCGATGCCGCTCATCATGGTGCTGGTGTCGCCGGCATCCATGCTGGTGTTGGCGGTTTCGGTGGCGTCCCTGCTTTTCCTCGCTTTGCTCGGCGCCATCGGTGCCAAGGCGGGCGGCGCCAACATCCTACGTGCAACGCTGCGCGTCACCTTCTGGGGCGCCTTCGCCATGGCGCTCACCGCCGGCATCGGCGCGCTTGTAGGCACCGCGGTGTGAACAACTGTCAGGCCTTCAGTTGCTTGCGCCAGAGTGGCTTCAGCAACTCCAGGCATGCCAACACGGCAAATCCCGCCGCAATCGTCACCAGCCCTTGGCAACTGAAAGCGCTGCGGTTCACCGACTTCCTGCCCTCCAAACAGAAACCGCATTTTGATCCACGTCATTGCGAGTGCCACGGTCAAGGCGCAGCAATACAGCATGAGCCGTCCCCATCCCAACCGTAGGGAAATGCAGATGCTTGAGGTTCCAAAGCCGATACTGAAGGAGGCTGCTTCCAGCGCGGGAACGCGGGGCAAGGTCGTGGGGAAGACACGGCGACCAACAACCGCGCGCATTCTCGCGTCGGTCATTGCGCTGGCCGTTGCCATTGGCGCAGGTGTCAGCGCCTGGGAGATATTCCTGCGCCCAATCGAGGTTCAAGTCGCGGCTGTCGAGCGAGACGTGCCGGTGCAGGTCTTCGGCCTCGGGACAGTCGAGGCGCGCGTGACGTCTAGGATCGGCTTCAAGGTGTCCGGCGTGCTGATTGACCTCCGCGCCGATGTCGGCAACTTTGTCGCCAAAGGCGCGATTCTAGCCCGCCTTGATGACCGCGAGCAGAGTGCACAGGTCGCCCGGACAAACGCGACAGTCCAACTGGCGGACGCCAATCTTCAAAGGGCTGCGGCGAGCGTCGAAAAGGCCCAGGCGAACTACGCGAACGCCAAGAGCATCAACGAGCGTCGGCAAATGCTGTTAAAGGGCAACAGCACCTCTATCGAAGCTGCACAGACGGCACAGGCCGCCCAGGATGCCGCGCTTGCCGATGTGAATCTGGCGCAAAGCGACGTCTTGGTGGCTAAGGCCAATATCGGCGACGCCATAGCTCAACAGCAGCTGCAATCAACCATTCTGGACTTTTACACCCTTGCTGTCGATCTGAGGCGCTTCCGTTGACGTCGGCGCACACAAACCCGACGCTATGGGACGGTGGATCCGGCGTTTGGCTAAGACCAACCACTATTACGCAGACCAGCGCATGTTCCATGGGCTCGGTATTTAGTGACGTCCTTCGTTTCGCATATGCGTATTCGTGACGTGCCACTGGCTCCCAGTGGTCTGAGTGTCGTCTGCCTGGCTCGATACGACGAACGGCTCGGCTCAAGGAGCAAGCGACAGCTAACATCCGCCTAAGGCGCCCCTCCGGCGGATTCAATCGTAATCGTGGAGCTGTTAGTGATTGTTCTCTTCTGGCAGTTTTGCGCCAGATCAAGGCGGGTTCGCTTCCTCGGTGGAATTAAGCTCAAGCACCAAAGGTCGCAAAATCTGCCAACCTTAAGCCGGCAGTCTACTTTCGGCGACGCTACGGGCTGCGCCGCAAGGAAAGGGAGCTACGTATGAACACCGAAAAATATTCCGAGCGTGTGCGCGGTTTCATCCAATCGGCGCAGATGATGGCGCTGTCGCGCAACCACCAGCAGTTTACCGCAGAACATATTCTGAAAGTTCTCATCGACGACGAGGAAAGTCTCGCCGCCTCGCTGATTGAACGCGCAGGCGGACGCGCGCTCGATGTGAGGCTCGGCGTCGAAGCGGCCCTTGAGGCGCTGCCGAAGGTCGAGGGCGGTAATGGCCAACTCTATCTGGCACAGCCGCTGGCAAAAGTGTTTTCCACGGCCGAAGAGTTGGCGACCAAGGCCGGCGATTCTTTCGTCACCGTCGAGCGGCTTTTGGTGGCGCTTACCATGGAGAAGTCGGCCAAGTCCGCCGACATCCTCGCCAAGGCGGGTATCACCGCGCAGGCGCTGAACGCGGCCATCAACGACATCCGCAAGGGCCGCAAGGCCGACACGGCTTCGGCCGAGCAGGGCTATGACGCGCTGAAGAAGTATGCACGTGATTTAACCGCCGATGCACGTGCGGGAAAACTCGACCCGGTCATCGGCCGTGACGACGAGATCCGTCGCACCATTCAGGTGCTGTCGCGCCGCACCAAGAACAATCCGGTCCTTATCGGTGAACCTGGCGTCGGCAAGACCGCGATTGCAGAAGGTTTGGCGCTGCGCATCGTCAATGGCGACGTGCCCGAGACGCTGAAGGACAAGCAGTTGATGGCGCTCGACATGGGCTCGCTGATCGCCGGGGCGAAATATCGCGGCGAGTTCGAGGAGCGGCTGAAGGCCGTGCTCTCGGAGGTCACGTCCGCGGAGGGTCAGATCATCCTGTTCATCGACGAGATGCACACGCTGGTCGGCGCCGGAAAGGCGGACGGCGCGATGGATGCGTCGAACCTGTTGAAGCCCGCGCTGGCGCGCGGCGAATTGCACTGCGTCGGCGCGCCCACGCTCAACGAATCCCGCAAGCATGTCGAGAAAGAGGCCGCCCTTGCCCGCCGCTTCCAGCCGGTGATGGTCGAAGAGCCGAGCGTCGAGGATACGATCTCTATTCTGCGGGGCCTCAAGGAAAAGTACGAGCAGCACCACAAGGTGCGCATCTCCGACTCCGCGCTGGTGTCTGCTGCAACGCTGTCCAACCGCTACATCGCTGACCGATTTCTGCCGGACAAGGCAATCGACCTGGTGGACGAGGCAGCGTCGCGGCTCAGGATGCAGGTCGATTCCAAGCCCGAGTCGCTGGATGAGATTGACCGCCGCATTATGCAGCTCAAGATCGAGCGCGAGGCGCTGAAAGTCGAGAGGGACGAGGCTTCGAAGGACCGGTTGTTAAGGCTCGAGAAGGAGCTTGTCGGGCTAGAAGAGGAGTCTGATGCGCTGACCGCCAAATGGCAGGCGGAGAAGCAGAAGCTCGGGCTCGCCGCCGATCTCAAGGGCCAACTCGACGACGCCCGCAACGAACTCGCAATCGCCCAACGCCGGGGCGAGTTCCAGAAGGCTGGAGAATTTGCCTATGGGCGAATCCCGGAGCTGGAAAAGAAGCTGAAAGACGCAGAAGCGCAGGACGGCAATGCAGGCATGATCGAGGAAGTGGTCACGCCTGAACATGTCGCCCATATCGTGTCGCGCTGGACCGGCATTCCGGTCGACAAGATGCTGGAAGGCGAACGCGAAAAGCTGTTGCGCATGGAAGACGAGATCGCCAAGCGGGTCGTGGGACAGGCCGAGGCGGTGCAAGCGGTCTCGAAGGCTGTGCGCCGCGCCCGGGCTGGTCTGCAGGACCCAAACCGGCCGATTGGCTCGTTCATGTTCTTAGGCCCGACAGGCGTCGGCAAGACCGAGCTGACCAAGGCGCTGGCGTCGTTCCTGTTCGACGACGAAAGCGCGATGGTGCGCATCGACATGTCGGAGTTCATGGAAAAACACTCCGTCGCCCGGCTGATCGGCGCGCCTCCCGGCTATGTTGGCTACGAAGAGGGCGGCGCGCTGACCGAGGCGGTGCGGCGTCGGCCCTATCAGGTCATCCTGTTCGACGAGATCGAGAAGGCGCATCCCGATGTCTTCAACCTGCTGTTGCAGGTGCTCGATGACGGGCGGCTGACCGATGGCCAGGGCAGGACGGTCGACTTCCGCAACACGCTGATCATCATGACCTCCAACCTCGGCGCCGAATATCTCGTCAATCTGCGCGAAGACCAGGATGTCGATGCCGTGCGCGACGATGTTATGGGCGTGGTGCGTGCCTCGTTCCGGCCGGAGTTCTTGAACCGCGTCGACGAGGTGATCCTGTTCCACCGGCTGCGCCGGCAGGACATGGGGGAGATCGTGGAAATCCAGCTCAAGCGGCTGGAGCGCCTGCTTATCGACCGCAAGATCACGCTCGAGCTCGATACCGATGCAGTGCAGTGGCTGGCGTCCAAGGGCTACGATCCGGCCTATGGCGCGCGGCCGCTCAAGCGGGTGATGCAGAAGGAACTGCAGGATGCCCTCGCCGAGCGCATCCTGACCGGGGATATCCGCGATGGGTCGTTGGTCAAGATCACCGCCGAATCGGATCGCCTGAATTTCCGGCTGAAGCCGAGCGTAGTTAGGGCCGACCAGGCGGCCTGACAGATCACTGCAAGGGTAGGCGCCAGATGAACCGAATCATGCATCAGATAGCGGACGCTATCCGACTTACTCCGCTAAAAGCATGAACCTTAGCAATCGGTTCTAACGTAAGTGAGCAAGCCCGGAATGGGATTAGGTGGATGAGAGACCCTTACCAAACGCTCGGCGTAACCCGCACCGCCAGCGACAAGGAGGTCAAGGAGGCGTTCAAGAAGCTGGCGCGCAAGTTCCACCCCGACCTGCATCCAGACGATAAGGCCGCCGAAGAGAAATTCAAGGACATTTCGGCTGCCAACGATCTGCTTAGGGACAAGGAGAAGCGGCGTCGTTTTGATGCAGGTGAGATCGACGCCGACGGAGCGGAGCGACCGCAGGAGCGGTTCTATCGCGACTTCGCCGACGGCGGTGCCAACGCCTCGCACGCAGCACGGGAAGGGTTCGCCAGCAACGAAGATCTGGAAGAGTTTCTTAGGCGCGCGTTTGCAAGCGGGGGCCCGCGGGGACCCGAGACTTTTCAGACGCGCGGCCAGGATGTGAGCTATGTGCTGCCTGTGCAATTTATGGAAGCGGTCAATGGCGCCCAGCGCACGGTCACGCTGCCTGAAGGCAAGACGCTGCAGGTGACAATCCCCGAGGGAGCCGAGGACCGGCAAATGCTGCGACTGAGGGGCCAGGGCATGGCCGGATTCGGTGGCGGAATGGCGGGAGACGCCTATGTTGAACTGCATGTAGAGCCGCATCCTTTCTTCCATCGCAAGGACGACAACATTCACGTTGAGGTTCCCGTTACGCTAAAGGAGGCGATGCTAGGTGCTCGCATTGAGGTTCCGACCATCAGCGGCCCTGTTACGATGACCATCCCGAAGGGGTCGAACACCGGCACGACGCTTCGACTGCGCGACAAAGGCATTCGGAACCGCAAGACCGGACAACGCGGACACCAGCTGATTACTCTGAAAGCTGTTCTGCCCTCGGCCGAAGAGCTCGATCTCGTCGCGTTCCTCGAAACTTGGCAGCCGAAATATCCTTATCATCCACGCAAGGAGATGTCGGCATGATGCGCGTCGATGACCTTGTTGAGCGGATAGCTGCGCTGCAGCGGAGCGATCTTGAAGACTGGATCCGAGACGAACTTGTCGCGCCGGGCCGGGACGCGGAAAGCTTGCTCTTCACCGAAACTGAATTCGCACGCGTCCGTCTGATCTGCACACTTCGCTATGAATTGGAAATCGATGCCGACACGCTGCCAGTCGTTTTGTCGCTGATCGATCAGCTGTACGACACTCGGCAGCGCCTGCGATCGCTGACCGCGGCAGTAGCAACGCAGGACAAGCCCATTCAGGCCGCAATCATCGCTGCCATTGAGAAGGATAGAGAAAGCACTGCACCCGGGAAGGAGGAGATATAAGCGTGCGGATGGTCGCGACATTTCGGACACGATCGGGGCCCCACATCGGTAGGCATCACCGCCTGGCGGTGACGCGCCTACCGCACCGATCCAGCAAGGGAACAGTAATCCGCAGGAAGTGCCGGGGAACCATTCGCCCTTGCCTGCCAGGAGACCGCAGGATGACGAAGAGTTTCCAGGTTGGCGTCTGCTATCTAGGCGAACCTGCGGCGGCACAGCCCTGCGCGACCGGACGGACTATCTGACCGTGCGCTATGCGGAGTGCGTGGAGATTACCGACAAGGTTTCCAGGCACGTTCCAGTCACCGTATGGTCGAACCAACTTGTTTTTCGCACTTCCTGCACTTCCCATGCCGCTTCCTGCGCCGTGCAGGGAGCTTGCCGTGACACCGCCCAGCGGTTTTGCAGCGCGCCTTCATTACAGCGTCCACGGCTGTGACGGCACGGGCAGCGCGCCCCTCGCGATCGCTCAATTCATGTCCGTCTCGAGGGCGCGGCGCACTCGACGAATAGTTGCTGCGCGGCTCCGTTCATCAGCTGCGGCGTTCACACTTTCGGTGACATCCATCAGGAGTTTGGTCAGGTCGTTGTGCCAATCAAGCCGGGCGACCTTTTCGGGCTTAAGAGGATGTTTCCGCGCGATAACGATCTTACGCGTCCATATATTGACGGCTGGATGCGTGCCGGCACAAAATGGTTTGTTCTTCGACTGCCCGCAACTTCGGCGTCCGACAATGCCTCGTCATCGAACGCATTGGCGCCCGTCAGTTTCAAGCCCACGCATTTCGTCTAATTGCCGGGATGTCACGGCGGTTGTGGGCTCTCGGTTTGACGGCGTGCCGATGTTGGCGGAGAATCAATGAGTACGGGCGATCCTTATGAGATTTTAGATGTCAGGGGTGACGCGTTTGCAACGCTCAAGATCGTCTTGCCGGACAAACCCGATCCCGATCTGAAGGAATTTGTGTCGCGCTGGCCGGCGGGAACGTACGATCCCAGGCAATTGGTGGGAGTGTAAATGTCGCGTGAAGAGGAGTTCGCTGGCCGCGTCCGCATCGAGATGACCACGCTGCGCGTCTGGCTCGACAAAGGCTGGATTGTACCGAGCCAGGTCGGCGATAGTGCCGTCTTTCGCGATGTTGACGTTGCTAGGGCGGCTTTGATCCGCGATCTGGACGATCTGATGGGTATCAACAACGAAGGCATCGACGTGGTGCTGGGATTGGTTGATCAACTCCACATGCGTCGCCACGACTTCGACATGATGGTCGAGGTGCTCAGGGCAGCCGGGACGGAGCAAGACAGCGCCCGCAGCCAACCCCGACGCTGCGCCGATAAATTCAGCACAAGTCCGAAATCCAAGGTAGCAACGTTAGAGCTTCCGCATGCGATCCAGCGCGTGCCTGATGCTTCGTGCGCTCTCCACGAGTAGCTGATGTTCCTCGTCCGACAATTCCGGTTCCGCTATCTTGACCACGCCGCTCCGACCCACAACGCTCGGGAGCGATAGGGTAACGCCGAAGTTTTTCTGGAAACTGCCAATTGGAATGACCGCATGCTCATCGGCAAGCACCATCTCGCCGATGCGCGCCGACGCGATACCAATGCCGTATTGACTTGCGTCATGTCCCTCGATGATCGTGATGTTTGCATAGCGAACGGCCTTTTCGAGCGCGGGACGCACCTGATCGAGTTTTTCGCCTCGCTGCTTGAGGAGTGCCGTCACGGTGGCCCCTCCGATCCGCGCTGAAGACCAGAGAAATACCTGCGACGTGCCGTGCTCGCCGATCACCTGCGCCTCGACAGACGCGGGGTCGACACCAAAATGCCTGCCCAGATGTGTCCGGAAGCGCAGGCTGTCCAGGAAGGTTCCGGCACTTAACACCCGTGTGTGTCCAGCAATCTCGCGGGTGACGTCGGCTAGCGGGTCGGTCACGACAAGCAGCACCGCATCACCCGCCGCATCGACGATCCTTGGTACGATATCGCGATAAATCACGGCGTTATTTTCGAGCAGCTTCAGCCGCCCTTCCGGATCGTTACGGTTGGCTGCACCCCGGCTTTTTCATTCATTCCGGAGGTGATCAAAACGATGCCTGCGCCTTTCAGGGCGTCGTAGTCGCCGGCAACGATGTCAACCTTGCGTCCGAGCAGAGCGCCATACTGGATATCTGCTGCTACTGCTTCAGCAGTCTTACGTGTCCGGTTGACAAGCACGATCTCCCGGGCGCTTCTGCGAACCGCAGCGGCCATGGCACATGCGCAACCTACATTTCCGGTACCGATTATTCCTATCTTCAAGGAGGCGGCTCCACGAGCTTCCACGTGATCGAATTGGCTGCGATAGCGCCGTTGCGACAGGCTTTCAGGATTCACGCGGACCGGCGACGCCAACCATCGCGGGTCGGAGCAGGCGGTCATGAAGCATGTATCCGAACTGTAGAACTTCGATGATCCTGCCTTCCTCTTCGTCGGGCCTTTGGAATACAGCCTGATGGCGATGCGGATCGAATGTCTCGCCCAGAGGGTCGATCTTTTGCACGCCATGACGGGAAAGGGCCACCAGCAGGTTCCGTTCTGTCGCCTCCACGCCGGAGACGAGTTGCTTCATCTCGGCATCGCCGGATTCGGTCGCCGAAGCGCTCTCGATCGCCCGACGCAAATTGTCGAGCGTTTCAAGAAGGTCCTTTGCCAGTTGCGATGCGGCGAATTTTACCGCTTCCTCGCGCTCACGCTGCATCATGCGCCGGATGTTCTGCTGCTCGGCCAGGGAGCGCAGCAGTTTATCCTTCGTATCGGCAAGTTCCGTTTCCAGATCCTTCGAAACCTCGTTCGCGCCGGAGGCCTTGGGTTCCCTCTCCGCTGGGGCTGGTTGTCCTGCCTCGTTGTCCCGCGCTTCAGGCATGGTTCTGTCCATCCGAGTCGTCGATTTCTTCAAAATCTGCGTCGATGATATCCTCGCCAGATGAAGCTCCTGTCGGCTGCTGGCCTTGTGAAGCGTCAGCTGCGGGCTTGTAAAGCTTTGCGCCGAAATTGGTCGAGGCCACTTGCAGCGCATGGCTCTTCGCTTCGATCTCGCTTTCCGCGTCTCCGGCCATTGCCGTCTTGAGGTCATTGATGGCCGCTTCGAGCGGCGCCTTGTCTGCGGGCGAAAGCTTGTCGCCGGCCTCGTCCAGCGTCCGTTGTGCGGCGCCTATCAGTGCGTCCGCCTGATTGCGGGCCTCGACCAGCGCACGCCGCTTCTTGTCCCCCTCGGCGTTGACTTCCGCCTCCTTCACCATCCGGTCGATATCGGATTGAGACAATCCCCCAGAGGCTTCGATCTTGATCTGCTGCTCCTTGCCAGTCGCCTTGTCCTTCGCCGTGACATTGACGATGCCGTTGGCGTCGATGTCGAAGGTGACCTCGATCTGGGGCATGCCACGCCGCGCCGGAGGAATGCCTACCAAGTCGAACTGACCGAGCAATTTGTTGTCGACGGCCATTTCGCGCTCGCCCTGGAAGACGCGGATCGTAACCGCGCTCTGATTGTCTTCAGCCGTTGAGAAAGTCTGGCTTTTCTTCGCGGGAATGGTTGTGTTGCGCTCGATAAGCCGTGTGAACACGCCGCCCAACGTTTCGAGCCCGAGGGACAGCGGCGTCACGTCGAGCAGCAGTACATCCTTGACATCGCCTTGCAGTACACCAGCCTGGATAGCGGCGCCGATGGCAACCACCTCGTCCGGATTGACGCCCTTGCTGGGCTCCTTGGCAAATATCTCCCTGACCGTTTCCTGCACTTTCGGCATGCGTGTCATGCCGCCGACCAACACCGCCTCGTCGATATCCTGCGGCGTGGCCTTGGCGTCCTTCATCGCGGCCTTGCAGGGCGGCTCCGTGCGCTGAATAAGATCAGCAACGAGGTCTTCGAGCTTGGCTCTGCGAAGCCTGATCTCAAGATGCTTGGGGCCGTTCTGATCGGCGGTGATGAAGGGCAGGCTAACCGTTGTTTCTATCGCCGACGATAACTCTATCTTGGCCTTCTCCGCCGCCTCGCGCAGCCGCTGCACGGCCAACTTGTCTTTGAGTAGGTCGATGCCCTGATCTTTCTTGAACTCGTCGGCCAGCCAGTCGACGATCCGCTTGTCGAAGTCCTCACCGCCAAGGAAAGTATCTCCGTTCGTGGCCTTGACCTCGAACACGCCATCCCCAATGTCGAGAATCGAGATGTCGAAGGTGCCACCGCCGAGATCGTACACGGCAATCTTTCCAGTCTTCTTCTTATCCAGCCCATAGGCGAGAGCGGCCGCGGTCGGTTCGTTGATGATGCGGAGAACGTCGAGACCAGCTATCTTTCCCGCATCCTTGGTGGCCTGGCGCTGGCTGTCGTTGAAATAGGCCGGCACCGTAATGACTGCCTGCGTGACCTTCTCGCCGAGATAGGCTTCGGCCGTCTCCTTCATTTTGACCAGTATGTAGGAGCTGATCTGGCTTGGGCTGTATTTTTTACCCATCGCCTCCACCCAGGCATCGCCGTTTTCGCCGTTGACGATCTTGTAGGGAACAAGCCCCTTGTCTTTCTCGACGGTCGGGTCGTCATAGCGTCTGCCGATGAGGCGCTTGATGGCAAAGACGGTATTTTCCGGATTTGTCACGGCTTGGCGCTTGGCGGGCTGGCCGACAAGGATTTCACCATCCTTGGTGAACGCGATTATGGAAGGCGTGGTGCGTCCGCCCTCGGCGTTCTCGATGACCTTCGCCTGGGTACCTTCCATGATAGCAACACAGGAATTGGTCGTTCCCAGATCGATACCGATAACCTTGCCTGCCATTACAGCCTCCATGGAAACTCAAGTGCGGCGCAAGCGGATCGCTTCGCCCTCCCGTTACCGTCGGGCCTAGTGGCGCGACCTGCAGCATCCACAAAAACGCACGTATCGACATTTGGTTCATTTTGTCGGGCTGAACTTCTTGGCTGCGCGCGCGTTGTAGGCGTGCATAGGAGGTTGCGATGGTCGACAGTGTGGTACTTACGGATCACGATGCAATTCGAGATTGAGCAGCTGCGCGGACAGGCAGTGCGGCTATTGTCGATGTTTCGCCGGAGACGGGCATCCAGCCCCAGCTTCGGAGACCGACCTGAGCGACCCCCAGGTGCTGGGGTCTTCGAACCGGTTGAGTGGGACGAGTGGTTTGCTCTTTTCGATGCCGCTGATCTTGCATTGGTTGTGCCCCCAGAGCAGCCAGGGGTTCTCGACAGCACTCATGAATGCATAAGGCGAGATCATAGCTAGATCGCCAGTCTCGTGACAGAGGTTGGCAACTGCCAAACCGGCAACTTCGTTTCGCCGTTACCTCGACTTAATCGGGATCAACCGGTGGGAGCATTTCTACCGTAGAGTTTGTCGTCGTAGAAGGCGTCAAACCAATTGCTTCTATGAAAGAAGTGACCAATAGGGCGGCGAAAATCGTACCTGTTATCGCAGCGACCCATATCATGATTTTTCTGATGCGGCGTAGGTCCTTGCGAGATAAGTCCTTTGCAATGGCGACTGTCCTTCCTGCGGCGGGCGCTCAGCCACAGCGGCGCTCGGATTTGTGCTCAAGCCCTTTTTGGTAGATTTTCCGCAGGATCAGGCTCGCGGCCTCGGCATCCGTCCGACCCCGGCCAACCAGTGGATTGCCGTCAAGTTTTGCAGGCTTGCCGGTTTGTAGACGAGGACGTTCCAATACGTTCGGTAGCTATCAGGTCGCCAATCTCGCTGAAGAGGCTGGCGGCGTGTGGAGCGCGGGCCATCTGCACAGTCGAGGAACAAAACCCTGCCCGCCGGCTTTCTGATGAGAAATCAGGAGCAGTACGATGAAGGTACGCAAACTTATATTGGGCGCAGCGACCCTGACGTTTGGTTACACGGCCCTGCGCCAGTTAAGCTTGACGCGGCCAAACGGCATCACGCCGGAAAGGCAATTGGATCTCGGTGGTTATCTTGGATGGCATGAGGTGGGTCGGATAGAAAACCGCTTCGAACGAGGTCTCATCCGCACTACAGCCGAGTATTTGCTTAATCCCGACGGGTGAGTTCGTGTCGTGAACCGAGGATTTGATCCTTGGTCTGAGCGCGACAAAGAAGCGGTCGGGCTTGCGAAATTCAAAGGCGACCCGACTGTAGGAGCTCTCAAAGTTTCGTTTTTGTGGCCATTCTACGGTGGTTATAACGTTATCGACCTGGACCCCGATTATGGTTGGGCAATCATCATCGGAATCAAGCCGAAAATATTTTTGGGTGCTTTCTCGCAATTCAACTCTGACGGACGATCTCAAATCCAGGGCTAAGATTACGGCGATCGCCGCTGGGGTTAACCCGGAGCGCATTTACTGGGTTCCCCAAGGGTGAGAGGCCCCAGCCGCCAGAATGCGACAACAAATCAGGACCGTTCGGCAATTCTCGCCTTTGTTGAGAGCAATGGCTTCCGGCGTCGAAATCCAGTCTTGGCACCATTCGACCGGTAAGGCGTCAAGAAGCGACAATGTATTGGCGTATTGCGGCTGATAGCCCCGAGATTCCATCTCCGGCACCAGCGACGCCTGCCGATGGGCGAGATAGCCAAGTCGACAATAGAATCACCGAACATGGCCCGCACCAAGTCGATACTCCAGCGGGTTGCGCGGGTCATTCGGCTGTTCGCCTCTAACAATCGCCGCGCATACTAACGCAAACACACGTGGCAACTCACGATATTCAGCCACCAGATGTGGACCGCTCAATTCGGTCGGCGGGATGCAGTTTATACGGGTCATTGTGCGTTCGCGGTGTGCAAGATATCTGACGTCCTAGCCTGCCAGCCAAGTCCTGTCGCCCCTTTCAGATCATTGTCGCGATGTTGCAGGCGCCTGGCTGGCAATGCCTGAGCGCGGAAAGGTTGGTTAAACGCTGCGCACGCACTCGTCGCAAAGCCTCTCTCGGCGCGCAGACGTCGCGCTAGCGTGGAACAGTCTCCCGCACTGGACGCACTCGACGTCCCCGGCTTCCTGCCTTACTCGGGTGCGGTCGTGCTGATGCTTTTCGCTTTTCCTCCCCTCTAATTCCTCAGAGGCGTTCTGTTCCGTGAACCTGGACACCTTCATCTCGGTCGCTCCAATAGCCCTTCCGAAGCATCTCACCAATGCCTCTAACCGACAAGGTACAGCGCGCAAGGCGCTACGATCGGCAACCAGAAGATGAAGCTCGCCGCCATGGAATCGATGTGGGAGACCGAGCCGGCGCCGGCTTCCTTCGCCGTGTTCGGCGTTCCCAGCATGAGCGATCGCACGACCCATTTCGCGGTGCATATTCCCTGGGTCACGGGCCTGATCGGCACCCGCTCGATCGACAAGGAAATCCCCGGCACCTTCGAGATGGTCGACAAGGCCGAGGGGCGCATCCGCGACGGCCAGACCGCCTATGATGCGCTGGAAAAGATCAAGGCCGGCCGCTGCGAGTCGGCATCGCGGATAAGCTTCGACGCGACGAGCAAGGAACTCGGCTACGCCCTGCTGCTCAAGCGCTATATCAAGGTTCAGACCTGCAAGGAACAACGAGGATGATCGACTTTCTTTTCAGCTACGAAACGCTCCGGATTATTGTGGTGGGGGCTGCTCGGCGTCCTGCTGATCGCCTTTGCGGTGACCGACGGCTTCGACATGGGCGTCAGCGCGCTTCTGCCCCTCGTGGCCAGGACCGACATCGAGCGGCGGGTCGCCATTGAGGCCATCGGCCCGGTCTGGGAAGGCAACCAGGTCTGGTTCGTCCTGGGAGGCGGCGCGATCTTCGCCGCCTGGCCGGCGCTCTATGCCGTCAGCTTCTCCGGCTTCTACCTTGCCATGTTCCTGATGCTGTTTGCGCTGATCCTGCGTCCGGTCGGTTTCACATACCGCTCCCAGCGCGACGATCCCCGCTGGCGTTCGCTGGGACTGGGCGCTGTTCGTCGGCGGTGCCGTGCCGGCGCTCATCTTCGGCGTCGCCGTGGGTAATGTGCTGAGGGGCGTGTCGATCCACTTCGCGTCCGACCTGCGGCCATTCTACGAGGGCAGCTTTTTCGGCTTGCTCAATCCGGGGGCGCTTTATTACGGGCTGGTTTCGCTCTGGATGCTCGTCATGCAGGGCGCGGCGTGGCTGGTGTTCAAGGCGGAAGGACCGGTTGCCGTGCGCGCCACGGTCATCGGCGGCACGGCAGCGCTGGTCGCTTCCATCCTGTTTGCCGGCGGCGGCGTGCTGGTCTGGCTCGGGTTGCTCGGCGGCTGCGAGGTGATCAGCCAGATCGTCTGGGACGGCCCCTCAATCCCCTGACCAAGACGGTAGTCGCGAATTCGGGCGCCTGGCTGCGCAACTTCCAGGCCACGCCGGCCCTGTTGCTGGTTCCCACTCTGGGCGTCGTGGCGCCGCTGGCCGCCGCCATCGGCTTCCGCGCGCCGCGAAGGCCTTACCTTCCTCGCGTCGAAGCTTGGCGTGATCTGCATCATCGCCACCGTCGGCCTGGCGATGTTCCCGATCATCCTGCCGTCAAGCAGCACTCCGGGTCACTCGCTTGCCGTGTTCGACGAGTCGTCCAGCCGCACCACCCTGCGCAACATGCTGTTCGCGACCGCGATCTTCCTGCCGCTCATCCTGGTCTACACGGCCTGGGTCTACAAGGTCCTCTGGGCAAGGTCAGCGAAGCCACCGTGCGCAAGGCCGGTTCTCCGGCATATTGAAACAACCCCTGGAGATTGCAACGATGTGGTACTTTGCTTGGATATTCGTCCTCGGACTGGCCGCCACGGTCGCTATATTGAACGCGCTCTGGTACCAGTTGCGTGCAGTTCGGGCGCAGCCCGCCGAACAAACGGAACATCTCGACACGCCCTGATCTGGAGCATGCCGGGCACCTGTTGGGACATCGCGGGCGAACAAGAGACATTAGAAGGAGTGTGCGGACATGCAAGGCATCTCGACAGTCAGGCGGAGCCTCTCAATAATGGGGCTTGCCGTTGCAGTGTTGTCGACGGCCGGTCCCGCAAGCGCGGAGTCGGCCGTGGATCGTGGAAAGCTGTTGGTTGAAACCAATTGCGCGCGCTGCCATGCGGTCGGCCCGCACGGCGCAAGCCCGCATCCCGATGCTCCTGCATTTCGCACTCTATCTCAACGGTATCCTCTTACCGATCTTGAAGAGGCGCTTGCCGAAGGCATTTCGACCGGACATCCGGATATGCCTGAATTCATCGCCAATCCCGATCAGATTGCGGCAATCATTTCCTACCTGCAGAGCTTGCAACGTCCATGAACGCCAAGAGGAGCTCCCATCCGTCGATCGCCACAACATGCCTGCTGTTGGCCATCCCTGCGCAGGATCCCTTCCGCGTCTCCGCTGCCCTGCGCTACGCCACTGGGCTTGCGGCAAGAAACGGGACGGGGGATTGTCGCTCCATGTCTTCGATCCGCCAGTCGCGTCCCCATTCCCGATTACGACGGACGCCGCCTTCGATTGGGTCGCATGGGAAATCGCCAGAGAAGAGAAACTGATTGCCTCGACGGCTACGGCAGCCGCCGAGTTCATGGGTGGGGCAGGGGTGGAACTGATAGCAGATCACGCGGGCTCGCCGCTCGAACGCAGGAAAATCCCGTTTCTGCACCTTGCCCGCCTTCATGATCTGACTGTGCTCGATACGGCAGACAGGGCGGACACTATCGAGACCGGTAATTTCTCTGGGGTCGAATACGGGTTGTTAGGCCCGCGCAGTCCATCAACGTCGCTTTGTTTGGAGGGAGAGCGATGGCGGTGGAATGGACGATCACGATCGAAGGGAAGAACGAGTTCGGTGACGTTTGCCGGAAAGCGGTCCGTATCGACAAGAGCTGGGAACGTCTGTTTGACGGCGACCTTGGCCTGTCGATCGAGGACGGCAAGACGATCATGACGGCGCTGCAGAGCGCGGTCGTGAACCACGAGGCGGAGACGTATGCCCTTTTCCGTCGGGTTTGCCCGGACTGCCACACGTTCCGGCCGGTAAAGGACTACACGACGCGCCAGATCCGGACCGTCTTCGGCACCGTGGAAGTGCGCAATCCTCGCTGGATGATTTGCCGAGATTGTTACCCGGGCATGGTCGTTGCCTTCGCGCCGCTGAAGGAAATCTGCCCGGATCGAGCAACATCCGAGCTGATGGAACTGACGGCGCGGCTGGGAAGCATGATGCCGTACCGGCAGGCGGCGAACGTGCTCGCCGATTTCCTGCCCATTGAGCCTACCGAGACGCACGCGACCGTGCGCAAGCGGACCATCAGGATCGGCGAGCGGCTCGACGACCAGAGTGCAGAGGAAGAACGGCGCGCGAGGATGGCGACCGAAGTGACCGAGGAGCGGCGTCAATTCGAAATGCAGCTTCCCGGCGATCGCCGCAAAGAGTTCGTCATCAGCATCGACACAGCGCATGTTCGCAGCGCCGATCTCAATTCAGCGCGAAACTTCGAGCTCGTTGTGGCCAGATGCGGTCGCGGCGGTCGGGGCGAACCCGGTGGCCGCTATTTCGTAACCAGCAGCACCGACCAGACCGCAATCCGGGATCGAGCGCTCCATGCGCTTCAGCAAGAAGGATATTGCGGCTTTGGCCACGTCACCGTGATCTCGGATGGCGCCGAAATCCTGAAGCGGCTACCCCGCGCCATGCCGAAGCCGACGGCACACATCATCGACTGGTTCCACATCGCCATGAAGATCCAGCCGATGCAGCAGATCGCCGACCATATGGCTCGATCCCGATCGGGTCTCTCTGAAGCGCTTCCCACCATCAACCGGGACATCAGGGCTGTGAAGTGGCGTCTGTGGCATGGGCGGGTCGATCGCGCGATCCGCAACCTGGAGCAACTCCTAGCGAGACTGAAGGCTTCGCAAGGAGACGGCGAGTTCTCCGTCGCCCGTCTTCACAGTCTTGGCTCGCAGCTCCTGACCTATGTCAGATCGAACCGCGGTGCGATCGTCAACTATGGCAAGCGCTACCGGGCCGGGCTTCGCGTCGCGACAACCCTCGCCGAGTCAGCAGTGAATTCACTGGTCGGCAAGCGGATGGTCAAGAAGCAGCAGATGCGATGGTCGCTCCACGGCGCTCACATGCTCATGCAGGTTCGGACGGCAGATCTGAACGGCGAGCTTCGCGATCGATTGCGGGAACCGTTCCGACAGCCAGAGCCGAATGTGCCACCACTATTCAAGCCCAAACCGCCTCTCCTGCGCGCCGCCTGACCCCAGAGAAATTACCGGTCTCGTCTGGGCCGAACGGGACAAATAGAGCGCTTCGACGCCTGGCCGGTTGAAACGACCGCCGTCGATCGCCGCGCCTGCACCGCTTGTCGGCAGAAAAGCCCATTTTGGCGTCAGATAGCGATGGAAGATCTCGTCCGAACCGATGTGGGTGACCTTCACCCGCGCACCCCGTTTTCGAGATCCCGGATGAAGGCCAGGACTGCTTCGACCTGGCCGTCGGCGACGAGCTCGGCCGCCGTGCGATGGCCATAGTCGGCGATCGGTTCGTTGCGATACCAGTAGATCGCCTTGTCGACGTCACCGGTGAGTTCCGTCGCGGCCGAAATCACTTTCACCATCTCGCGCATCCGCCCCTGCAGGCGCTCCGATGACGGGTTACGAAGCGTGTTTCTGTGAACCCCCGTCAATTGCGCCAGGTTGGCCACCTTCACGCCCAGCGCCTGCGACAGGCGCTTCGGCGAGATATAAGGTGTGCGTGGTTCCTGCAGGCTATCGACAAAACCTGAAATCGCCGTGGAATGTGCGAGCTGTGCTTGGGTCATACCAAAACTCCGACCTGTCTCATATGCACAATATATGCACATTTCAGCGCATAGCAAGTGAACTGGGAATTGGCAGTTTCACCGCAAGCTCGTCGAGTACTCGGGGCTGTTGTCGCGGCTGCTTTGCGCCTTCATGCACGAACCCGCTTCGCGGGAGGGGCGCCTCGGCCTGAGATGGCATAGTATAAACAGCCTTTGAGCGGGTCGGGGCGCGCGCCGACCATGGGAGTTCCCTTTAACGAGAGGAACTTACCATGACGACCTTTCAGACTGATGCCCCGATCACACCGCTGCGCCAACGCATGCAGCAAGACATGATGATGCGGGGTTTGGGATCTCATACCGATCACGACCGATGCTGTCCGAGATTATTCGCCATCCGCTCGATAGCCTCCATCGACGTCAGTATGTCCTCGAAGCGTGGTGGGTTCCCGAAGATCATGGATGCCGTATTTTCGTAGTCGCGGGCCAACGCCTCGATCATTTCCGCAGTTGGGACGAGTGCGAACGATCCCGTCACGGCAGAGGCAAGATCATAGTCAGGCCGATTGAAGAACATGAGGGCATGACGAACACAGTCGGCCCCCAACTTTTCATCCGCGACCGCCGACCGGCCAACTTCGGATGCGAAGAGGCAATGGAGATCGTAGAAATGTCGCGAGACGCGCTGGCCAGCCTGCCGGAGTTCGCCACGCCGTTCGAACCAGCGCCGCAAGCCGTGGGCGATCACGACCTTGTCCCAGAACGTGCGCTCTGCATCGATCGTCGTCACCTTGGGCACCGTCAGTTCAAGGCCGGATATTTCGTCGGCGATGTAGGGACGGATGTCCTTGGGACGGTTCGGGTCGAGAGCGGATTTCGCTCCGGCCTCAATTCGCACCGCCGGCCGCACATAAGCCTCATCGCGCGGCTCAACCTCGGGATACCAGACCAGAAGGGTTTGTCTGTCAGGATCTGCTTCGTCGATCTCGACACGGCCACGCCCACCCGTGGCGTCGGCAAGATGTTTCGTCAGGAAATCGTGCAGTGAGCCGGTAATATAGCTGTGGCAGGCGTCGCGGATAGCGTCGAGTCGTGCGCGGCGCTTCTTGTTCGATAGCGCCTCGAGCTCTTCGACGGAAGCCGGTTCGTCGAGATCGCCACGAAATACCGTCACGTCGATGTCCTCGGAGAAGCGCTCGATCAGCCCGTAGGCCTTCGACAACGATGTTCCGCCCTTGAACAGGAGGCGCGGTCCTCCGGCTGGTCGTTCATGGTAGAGTGCGTTGAGGGTCCAGCAGACCCAAAAATCCTTCTCGATGTTGCCAATCGGCACACCAAGCCTGTTCGCTGTCGTCAAGAAAAGATCGAGCTTCTCTCCGGGCGCCGCGGAGATGATTCCCTTATAAGTCGCACTGCTCAAGAGCGATCCTCCGGTATGGTGTCGGCAGGTTCGATCAAGGGCCTCAGAAAATCTTGCATCCAGATCGGCATAGCCGACAGGCCCGCGCGAAGATCATCGCATAGCTCCTTTCCGTGCTTCGGATCGGCGAAGAGTTTGCGCAGGGTGTTCTCCATGGCCTTTCCACCCTCTTCCTCCGCCATCATGTCCTGCATCCAGTAGAGCGCCTGGACGACGCGCATGCCTGGGCGTCCCGCCCAATAAAGACGGCTGGGCGCCGCTGACTTGAAATGGATGACCTGCTTTCCGAGCGAGATGGGTTTCAGACGAGCGTCTATAAGAACCTCGATGCGTGCGGGGACGGCCGTGGTGAGGCCGAGATCGTTCGCAGCGGTCATACCGTCTATCAAGACGCGAGCCTGGTCCCGCCGAGTTACGGCTCTGATGACGGCACGATAGTCGGGGACCATCGGCTTGCCGGTGAGGTCGCTCTTGCGTGGCCGGTCGTAGAGCCCGCGATCAATCCGTCGCAGCTCGCCGGCCGCGACAAGGCGTTGAAGCGTCTTGTCGACCGCCGCGCGACTGCCCAGATCGGCGAAATCGCTTGGCGTCCACACCTCTGTCGGTGTCGTGTCGATACGCGCCAGGAGCCGGGAACGAAGATCGGAGGTCGATTGGTCGAGCATGTCCGAAGTATGATGCAAACTTCGGACATCGGCAAGAGCTTGTCCGAACGATGCTGTATTTTTCGGACAGACTCGCCTGATCGTACGTCACAGTGGAAGCCGAGACCGGGGGCATTGAACACGGAAGCATCGACCGAACCAAACTCACATTGCCAAATCGGGGCCTGTTTGCGAAGCTTGAGCCAGGGAGAAGCGGGCGGACAGGCGGTGTCTCGCCTGTCGGTACCGGGATGTTCGCAGGACACAATCCTTATTTGGTCGCGCTCTCGGTGATGATCGCGATCATAGGAGGCTATACTGGGTTCGGGCTTGCCGCGCGCGTACGTGGCACCCCCGGCGTGGCTCGCCGGGTCTTGCTCGCCGGCGCGGCGGCCTTCCTGGCGGTGAGCATCTGGACGATGCATTTCACCGGGATGATGGCCGCCCCCATCCCGCCCGATGCAGCTTATCTCGTCCTGCCGACGATCCTCTCCTTTCTCATCTGCGTGCTCGTGGTGGGCGTGTCGCTGTTCTTCGTTTCGATCGGCCAGCCGACAGACCGTCGCGTCCTGGCGTCGGCCGTACTGCTCGGCGCGGGCATCGTCTCGATGCACTATGTCGGCGTCGAAGCTTTGACGGGCAATTTCCATATGGAGCACGACCCCGTCTTCATCGCACTGGCAGTGCTCATTGCCATTGGTGCCGCCTATGGCGGGCTGCGCATATTCCTCGCCCGGCATGGCGGCGCTCGTCTGGCTTTCAGCGCGATTGCATTCGGCATTGCCGTTTCCGGCATGCACTATACCGCGATGGCGGGCATGCGCTTCGCGCCGGGACGGCAATATTGCTTTTTTGCCTCGGATGGTCTGGTTGCATCGCCGCAGATACTTTCCCTTGTCGTGATGCTGTTATGTTTCGCAATAGGAGGGGGCTTTCTGCTGCTTCTCGTGCCTGAGCCGAGATCGCAGGTTTCAGTCCAATTGGCCGGCAGTGGGCCCGCGGGAGTGTTTCCCGGCTGGAATGAGACATTGGCCGAAGCAACGACCGGCGATTCCGGACCGATTTCGGCTCATGCGCAAAGGCCGTTACCGCTCGGCGGTCTCGGGCAGCCTCCGCCGCAACTGGCAGCACGCCTGCCAGTCGAAGGGGCCGATGGCATTCACTTCATCGAGGCAGCGCACATCCGCAGCATCAGGGCCGACGCCCACTACACGAAGGTGCACGACGGCAGCCGCGAACGCATGTCACCCTGGTCCATTTCGGAAGCGGAAGAAAATCTCGACCCGGCCTTCTTCATGCGGGTTCATCGCAGCCACATCATCGCCATTTCGCACGTCGCTTTCGTTCGCAAGGAAGGCGAGGGCGCGGTGGTCGAACTGGATGGGCCGGTTCGGCATCTGGTTCCGGTAAGCCGTGCCAGGACAGCTGAGCTCCGGGCCCGGCTGGGCCTTACCCGTCGGAACGTCGATTCGGCTTGATGGCCGACAGGACAGGATTGCTGTCACAATTCGTGCGGAAATACCGGTGTTTAGTGCGAAAACCCAGCACTCGTGAGACTTAACCGTCCATCTGCTTGCCTGACATAAGATGCTCGCGACAGCATTGACCCAACATCCGTGCCTTGTAAGGCGCAAGGATGAAGGGAGGAAGCATGATACCGGGACACTTTACCTATCATCGTCCGGCTTCGGTGGCTGACGCAATCAAGCTACTGTCGAACCTTGGCGACGAGGCGCGGCCGCTGGCCGGCGGTCACAGCCTTATCCCGATGATGAAGCTGAGGCTCGCGACGCCTGAACATCTGATTGACCTTCACGGCGTCGAGGGGCTGAAAGGCATTACCCGCGAAGGCGACAACATCGTCATCGGCGCGATGACCACACAGCACGAGCTGCTTGCCGCCGACGTGATCGCATCCTCCCTGCCCATCCTGCGAGAGACGGCATTACTCATCGCCGACCCGCAGGTACGCTATCGCGGCACGATCGGCGGCAACGTGGCTAACGGCGATCCCGGCAATGACATGCCGGCACTGATGATGACGCTGGGCGCGACCTATCGCCTCGAAGGACCAGACGGCGTGCGGCAGGAGGCTGCAGGCGACTTCTATCAGGGCGCCTATTTCACGTCGCTGGAGCCCGGCGAAATACTCACCGCGGTGTCCGTGCCGGCACAGCCTTCCGGCCATGGCTACGCCTATGAGAAGCTGAAGCGCAAGGTCGGCGACTATGCGACGGCCGCCGCAGCGGTCGTGCTCACAATGTCCGGCGGCAAGGTTGCCACCTGCTCCATCGGCCTCACCAACCTGTCGGAAACACCTCTGCTCGCCGAAGAGGCCGCGCGGGCGACGATCGGAACCAGCCTCGACGAGGCGGCCCTCAGGAACGCGGCGGCGGCGGCTGAGGGCATCATGTCGCCGGCCGCCGACGGGCGCGGCCCGGTCGAATATCGAAAGAGCGTCGGCGGCATCATGGTGACGCGCGCGCTGAAACGCGCCGCTGCCAGAGCCGGCTAAGGAGGAACGACATGACACCCCAGGCAAAAAAGACCCAGGTGAGCATGACGGTGAACGGGGTCGAGGTTGACGGCCTCGTCGAGCCGCGTACCCTGCTCGTTCATTTCATCCGCGAGAATTTGCAGCTAACCGGCACCCATATCGGCTGTGAGACGACGCATTGCGGCGCCTGCACCGTCGACATCGACGGATTGTCGGTGAAGAGCTGCACAATGTTCGCAGTACAGGCCGACGGCTCGCAAATCACCACGGTCGAGGGCATCGCCAATGCCGACGGTACGCTTTCCGCCCTTCAGGAGGGATTTCGGCAGATGCACGGCCTGCAGTGCGGTTTCTGCACGCCGGGCATGATCGTGCGGGCGCACCGTCTGCTTCAGGAGAACCCGAGCCCCACCGAAGAAGAAATCCGCTTCGGCATCGCCGGCAATTTGTGCCGCTGCACCGGCTACCAGAACATCGTCAAAGCGATCCAGTACGCGGCCGCCAAGATCAATGGCACGGAATTTCAGGAGGCCGCGGAATGAACGACATGACCCCCACACGCGAACAGCGCGAAGCAAAACTGGAAGGCATGGGTTGCAAGCGGAAGCGTGTCGAGGACGTGCGCTTCACGCAAGGACGAGGCCAGTATGTCGACGATGTGAAGCTGCCCGGCATGCTGCATGGCGACTTCGTGCGCTCGCCCTACGCCCATGCGCGGGTGAAATCGATCAACACAGAGAAGGCGCTGAAGGTGCCGGGCGTGCTGGCCGTCATCACGGCGGAGACGCTGAAGACCGTCAACCTCGCCTGGATGCCGACGCTTGCGGGCGACGTGCAGATGGTGCTGGCGGACGGCAAGGTGCTGTTCCAGAACCAGGAAGTCGCCTTCGTCGTCGCCACCGACCGCTACACCGCCGATGACGGCATCAATGCCGTCGAGGTCGAGTACGAACAGCTGGACCCGCAGATCGACCCGTTCACGGCGATGGATCCCGGCGCGCCGGTGCTGCGCGAGGACCTTGCCGGCAAGACCACCGGCGCGCACGGTCCGCGCAAGCATCACAACCACATCTTCGAGTGGACGGTCGGCGACAAGGACCTGACCGATGCGGCCTTCCGCAAAGCCGAGGTGACGATCAAGGAGATGATCTCCTACCATCGCACACACCCTTCGCCGCTCGAGACCTGCCAGTGCCTATGCTCCTTCGACAAGATCAAGGGGGAACTGACCATCTACGGCACGTTCCAGGCCCCGCACGTCATCCGCACCGTGGTGGCGCTGATCGCCAAGATTCCCGAGCACAAGATCCACGTCATCGCGCCCGACATCGGCGGCGGCTTCGGCAACAAGGTCGGCGCCTATCCCGGCTATATCTGCGCGGCGGTCGCTTCCATCGTCACTGGCAAGCCGGTGAAATGGGTCGAGGACCGCATCGAAAACCTGACCTCGACTTCGTTCGCCCGCGATTACCACATGACGACGGAGATCGCGGCGACGAAGGAAGGCAAGGTGACGGGCCTGCGCGTCCATGTGTTGGCCGACCACGGCGCTTTCGACGCCTGTGCTGACCCATCGAAATGGCCGGCCGGCTTCTTCAATATCGTCACCGGCTCCTACGATTTTCCAGTCGCGCACCTGGCGGTGGATGGCGTCTACACCAACAAGGCTCCGGGCGGCGTGGCTTACCGCTGCTCGTTCCGGGTTACGGAAGCGGCCTATTGCATCGAGCGGGCTATGGACATCCTCGCCCAGAAACTCGGCATGGACCCGGCGGAACTGCGGCTCAAGAACTTCATCAAGCCAGAGCAGTTCCCCTACAATTCGGCGCTCGGCTGGGAGTATGATTCCGGCGACTACCACACCGCCATGAAGCAGATGATGCAGAAGGTCGACTACTCCGGCTTGCGGGAGGAGCAGGCGAAAAGGCGGGAGGCTTTCCAGCGCGGCGAGACGCGTGAGATCATGGGGCTCGGCGTTTCCTTCTTCACCGAGATCGTCGGCGCCGGGCCGTCGAAAAACTGCGATATCCTCGGCATCGCCATGTTCGACAGCTGCGAGATCAGGCTGCATCCGACCGGCGCCGGCATCGCCCGTGTGGGCACGAAATCGCAGGGCCAGGGCCACGAAACGACCTGGGCGCAGATCATCGCCACC